>DJQK01000097.1 GCA_002437575.1 Clostridiales bacterium UBA6388
CTTATCCAGCCCCAGCATCCGGGCCGGGCGCTTCTGCTTCCAGTCGATCCATTCCAGCTTCGCGCTGTGCCCGCCGCAGTAGCCCCTGTTCTTCGTATCTCTGGTGATCGCTTTCGCGATCATTTCCCCACAGCCCTGCACAATCAGATTCTCGACATTCCTGTGCTTCTGCCAAAGGCGCAGGTACGCCACGGGCCGGGCATCGTCTCCGGCCGCTTTCAGGTACTGCGTCAGGGCCGAATGCTCGATGGTCGTGCCGGTAAGGTCTTCCGGCTTGCGGAACCAGTTTTCCTCCAGCGTCTCGCCCCATCTGTCGTCGCAGCGCTTCACCTGCCGCCAGCGGCCAAAATAGCTGATCGTGTTCAGGCACTTCTGATACCCCGTCAGTCGGACCGTCTTTTTCTGCTCAAAAACATACGCCTCATACGGCCACATCCGGTAAATTTTCTGCGCGTCCTCGCCGATATTCCGCTCCGCGCGCCAGCCCAGCAGGATGAATTTTTCTCCCAGCTGCCACGGCTCACAGAAATAGACGTTGTCGTCGATCCCGTCCCTTGACAGCTGCCCGATATGCTTTGCCCGGAGTTCCGCGCCGCACTGCGGACACTGAAGCTTGTCTTCCGGGCCGATCTGCATGACGCCCTCCACGAAGCCGAACGGCGCCCAGCCTTTTCCGCAGTCCGCTCCTCTGACCTTCTCCGTGATCCAGCTGCCGCCGCAGGCCGTGCAGGTCACGGACACGGCGTTTTCCCGCATGCCGGTCAGCGGATCGCGGTAATATGTATCCCGGTAGATCGCGTACTCGGTTTTAAACTTCGTTTTGATGCACCAGTCCAGCGCTCCCTCGGACGGCTGGCGGGGCAGCCGCTCCTCATAGTTGATCTGTTCGCTCATCCGAAGAAATCCTCCAGATTTACGACGTTCCCGGCCGGTACGGGAGGTGCGGCAGGTTCCGGCTTCGGCGCTTCCGCCTGCTCCGGCAGGCCGAAGTATTTGCGGATGATCTTCTCGGCCTCTGTGCCAGTGCAGCAGCTGCCGTTTTTGCGCGCGAACGCCCGGATGTTGGCCTCGCAATCCTTGAGGTTCATGCCGCCGTGCTGCAGTTCGTCCAGCACCAGCTTGCTTGCCGCCTCATCCGGCGTGATCATCTCCAGCAGCTGCTCCCCGCACATCCAGACCGGGCCGCGCGGCCCCTGCTGCTTGCGGATGATCTCCGTTACCTCTTGCAAATATGGATTTTTCATGCTATACTCTCCTTGTACTTGATTTTCACAGAGAAGCGCAGGCTTCTCCGCCCTCGTCCGGCTGGAACCGGTCGGGGGCATTTTTTATCCGAACATCCTGTCCGGCTGATAGCCAAGCTTGGCCACGCTGGCCGTCTGGTGGTATTCCGGCCGCTTGAAGCTGTAGCCCCAGCGCTTGGCCGCCCAGAACAGGGCCGCCGTCTCGTCTGCCGCATGGACAGTCAGCTGACGCCCAGCATAGTCCACCACGAAATAGTGCTTGCCGGTATAGCCCGGCTGCTCGACGATATCCGCGCGCTTCGCGGGCCGCTCGCCGGGATAGCTGATACTATTTTGCTGCATATGTCTTGCCTCTCCTGTCCTTATTTGCCGCCCGCTCGATCTGCCGGACGGCGGCTCTGTCCGGTTCCAGACTGAGTTTGTCCCGGTGGTTGACATCATAGATGTGGTTGCGGATGCTCTCATAGAGCGTCCAGCTGCAGCAGCGTGTGCTGCATCCGGCCTCGCGGCTTTGGCAGTCCTTCCCGCACGGTGACGGGATCTGCCGCATGCGCGGCGCGTAGATCTGCGCCGTCATAGTGCTTCGTCCTGCACTTTCATAAGCCAGTACGCCAGCTTTTGCATCCGCGTCTCCTGCGCAAGCAGCGCGTCCGTCGTTTCGTGATCGACGCGCGGCATATCATACAGGAGCGCCCGGTCGTTCTTGAGGTCGTCCGCGAATGCGCTCACCGCCTCGATCACATCCGCCAGCTGATCCGGGCGGAAATTGACCGTGATTTTGCGCTCCTTCACAGGCATACACCCGTCAAAAACGTCGTAACCGACACGCCGCCGAGAACGGCGGCGATCTCCGCCGCGTTGGCGCAGCCCGCGATGATGCACAGCGCAAATGCCACGCCGGATAGCCAAATGCACACCAGCCGGGCCAGCCGCCGCATGGCCTTGCGCTGCTGGTACGCCTCATAGATCCGCGCCTGCCGCTCGCGCGTGATCTCCTCCGGCTCCTGCCCGAGCCGTTCTGCAAGATTCGTTCTCATGTTGCTTCCTCCTTCGTATCCGGCAAAATCTCCGCCTGCCCCAGCACCTGCAGCAGATGCCGCGCCTCCTCGGCGCTTTTTCTGCGATCTGCTGCTTCCAGAATCAGTGGCTTCCGCCATTCTGGATTTCCGGCCCAATCCTTTGCGCCCTTTTCGTATCTCTCCGCAGCCCCGGCGTCTGCAAACATGGCCTGCTCGACCCGGTGCTTGAGCCTCCACCAGTCATCGTCGGAAATAATCAGCTTACACATCATTCCGCTTATCCTCCTTCGTCTCCTGCATCCGCCTGACGAGCCGGGCCAGACGGGCGTTTTGTGTCACGAGTTTCTGCGCGTCCATGTCCAGCCCCTTGCGCTTGAGTCCATTGATGATCTGCGCATTCTGGCACTCGCACGCAAGCGCCGCCTCGATCAGATCATGCAACTCCCACGCATCCAGCGTCAGGGTGTAGGTCTTTGCCTTTGCCATGGGTCAGCCTTTTGCCTCCCGGATCATCAGCGTACCGCCGTTGCCCCAGAATTCAGATACCTCTCCGTCCTCAAATACGCTGAGGTCCTTCAGGCTTGTCAGCGTCTGCTGTCTCGTCTTCTCCGGGAGATAAAGGCTCCCCGTATAGCCGAGACTGCTGTTTGGAATTCGCGGCTGTTCGCTTGCGCGCATCAGGTATACCACCCGCACGTCGCACGTCAGCCGGAAAAGGCTTAAAAGTTCTTTGATTTTCACGGCTTTACCTCAACATCGATTGGGAATTCCGTGTGGAAATACATCTTGTAGTGGTACGCGTCTGTGTGCGTCCCGGAAATGTCCTCTACCACATAGAGGGTATAATCGTTCAGGTATATGTAATTCTTCTTGTACTCGTTGGGTCCGACCTTGCAGGTTACAATGAGTTCGCTGTTGCTGTCGTTGTTGGAAATGCTCATGTAGCCCTCGGCTTCCAGGATTATTTTGTCCGTCCTGGCGTTGTATACGGTGATCCGGCGCTCAGATTCAAAATAATCCGCCTGCTTGCTGATATTGTGGTTTACCTTGTCGGCCTCCGAGCAGCCGGTCAGCATTGCTGTAATCAGCAGCGCCAGAAGGACTGCCGCAATCAGCGATACGACGGTGGTGGTGTTTTTGGATTTTCTCATGCCGTTTCCTCCTCTGTTTTGTAAAAGTCCACTCCTGGGTATAGCCCCCGCAGCCAGCGAATCTTCAGTTCCGTCGCGGCTGCGCGCTTCTTTTCCAGTGTCAGATCGTCAAACCGCACCGGCTCGCCGCCGACGTAAACATAGCTTTCCGTCCGGATCACCGGCTTCTTTCTTGCCATACCCCGCGCCTCCTTTTCGTGTATTCTATGCGTTTGCTTCTGTTGGCGTTCAGTTCCCTCGTACTGAAATCACGGTATTCTCTTCCGCGATGTCGGCAATCAGATTGTTGTACGCGGCCCGCGCTGCGGCCTCCGTGGAGTAGTACGCGACAACGACGTAACTCTTTACCAGCGCCCAGCGATCTTCGCAGTCGTAGGTGTGGCCGATCTCAGCGTCGCCGAGTTTGCACACTTTATTGCTCACCGTATCCACGATCACGGTTCTGCGCTCCACGCAGATGGTGTCGCTATCGTCGAGGCTGGCGCAGCACATATTGGCAAAATTGTTGATGTAATTCATGATAAATTCTCCTTTTCATTTACGGTGTTTCTTCCAGCAAGTTCACGATGCAGCACATCTGCTCCGTCAGCTTTGCAAGATCCTCGTTTGTGGTTTCCTGCTTTCTGCTACGCTCGGCCAGCAATTTCAGCTGCTCTTCGAGCGTCTGCCGCAGATCATCGTCGATTACCATCAGACGGCCTCCTTTTTCGGTTTTTGCAGCAGTGAATCGACCGATACGCCGAAGTAGTCCGCGATTGCCTTTACCGTACTGATGCGTGGGGCGGCTTCTTTCCCTTCCCACTTGCCGATAGTTCCATTGGCAATGCCGCACGCCTTTTCTACGGTCGCAATGTTTGTCTTGTGTTTCTCGCAGAGGCGCTTGACATTCTCATAAATCAAAAAAATCCCTCCAATCTAAACGAATAGTACTTGACAGAGATTAGAAGATAGTCTAATATAAGCGTGTCAAGGCAATTAAATATCTTCTGAAAGTCCGTCTTGGTGAGGGGCTTGGTTTTTTGTACCCTTCACGCGTCTAAGTATAATAGACTTAAGTCGCATTGTCAAGAAGAAAATCTGATTTTTGTCTAATTATTTTTATGGATTTGCATTTACGTCTAAAAAACCTTTGTAAGAGCAGGGGCACAAGCATTGCTGCGATTGAATCCAGCCTCGGTTTGGGGAACGGAACCGCCGGGAAGTGGTGGAAAAACGGTCGTGTTCCGAACTACGCAAACCTTTCAGCCGTAGCCGCAGAACTCGATACGACTGTCGCCTATCTGACGGGCGAGACCGACGATCCGTCTGCGGGCATAAAAAAAGACCCCATCCGGGAGGATGGGGCGGTGAGTGAGCCGAAGCAGAAGCTGCTTGATATGATCGACGGGCTTTCTGACGAGCAGTGCAGAAAGCTTGCCGGGTTTATCGCGGAAGCGCTGAAGCTGATGTGAGGGTCACTATGGGTATAGACATAAAAAGCCGCACGTTTTGTATAAAATCCACAAAACGTGCGGAACGGAAGGAGTTTCTACGGTATCCAGTGATAAAATCTGAAAAAGACTATATCAAAGCCCAAAAGGAAATGCTTCTTCGTATCCAAGAAATGAAGCTGGAAGATGTCAATACGCGGAATATGTCTACTGATGAAGCGGAAATCCTGATGAGTTGCGTTAAGGCCGGGTATTTAATCGGTCGTTATGAGGAAAACGGTTTAGAACTTCGGACTATGGATGGAAAGGCACACCCGGAACTTTTCAGCACCAGCATCACGCCATCCGGCGCAGCTTTCTTGAAACCAAATCATACTGACGCAAAAGCTACGATCGCTTTGATTATTTCGTTTTTGGCACTTATTGTTTCTATCCTATCCAACTTTTTAGACATGAAAGAAACCATTGACTTCCTAATATGTTTATTAAAATCGATAATATCGAAAACACAATAGTGAGTGTAAACAGAATATCCGTCTTGCTTTTTTTCATTTTCATTTGTTTTCAGCCTCCGTTTGTTAAACGGGTAAGTTCCCGCGCTGCCACTGGATATTCAGCGCTTCTCGGATAGCTTCAGCTTTTTCAGGGGTAATGTCTGTCGGCTCGTAATCCTCGCATGGATTATCTTTCCCGCAGCCAATCACATACCAGCCGCCCCAAGTGGGGTATCGGACGATTACATGCTTGCACCCAGAACAGGCAAGGCTGGAGCACTGCGGAAGCTTTGCGTCGCTGATGAGCGCAGACCGTCGCGTCTTCTCCTGTTCCAGCGAAAGCTGCTCTCTCAGTTTGCGGTTTTCTTCTCTCAAGCGTTCAAGTTCTTTTCTTGCAAACAGCATTGTAGCCTCCTTAATACATACGCAGCCTGTTCGTCCGTCAAAGACAAGACGGCGGCTTTTAATTCCTCACGAACGTTTGTTTCCTTGGTATCATTATCGCACACTTTCCGTAAATTTTCAACCATTGTCCGCTCCTATCTCCATTCTTCCAAATTCCGACGTTTATTTTTATGCAGTTTCCACATTGCGGTTACTGGTTCTAAGTGGTAATATGTAATTGTTTACAACGAGCATATAAGGGGTGCCGCATTGATGAGTAAAAATGAATATATTGTACGGTGCCCGAGGTGCGGGACAGAATTCCCGGAACGGGAAAAGTTCTGCCCGCACTGCAGCACGCCGAACCGGAAGATGATTTGCCGTTCCTGCGGTAAACAGATCAACGCCCGTGATCCCGTCTGTAAGTTTTGCGGGGCCAAGAACCGCAGGCGCATCGACCCACTCAGAATCGGGCTTCTGGCTGCCGTCCCGCTCCTGATTGTTCTTCTTGTTGTCCTGCTGCCGAAGAAGTCCGGCACGGTGAAGGACCCGTCCGGCGCTCAGATGCAAGCCGAGGTTTCCACAGCATCGGAATCATCTGAACGGTCCACCGCGCAGGACGCTCCTGTCCAGCCTGAACCGCAGGACACCTCCGGGCAGTCCTCGCAGTCCTTCGACGTGGAAAAGCACTCTGGTACGTTATTCAGCGGCGGCACAGTTGAGATCACGATTCCGTCCGATTACATAGGTGAGGACGTCACGCAGGACGAGTTGGATGCAAAAGTCGAGCAAGCAGACGGCTTTAAGTCCGCCACGCTGAACGCAGACGGCTCCGTGACGTACATTATGACGGAATCCTGCCACAAAAAGCTGATGCAGGACATGGCGGAGCAGATCGATAGCAGCCTCGCTGATATAGTCGGATCCGCGGACTACCCGAGCGTCACCGCGATTGATTCCTCAGACGACTACACAAAATTCACCGTCACACTGTCTTCTGATGCTGTGAGTTTTCAGGAATCCATCATGGCGCTTGCGTTTTATATGAGCGGCGGACTGTATCACTATTTCAGCACAGGTGAACCGGTTGACAACATCAATGTCCGCTTCGTGGATCAGTCCGGCAATCTCTTGCAGGAGGCAAACTCAAAGGACATCGACCCCGATGCACTCTCTTCTGACGTCAATACCGACGTCAGCGAGGCTGAACCGCCTGCGGAGACCACCTCGCCAGATCTTTCTCAGGGCAAATCTGCCGGGAAATTTGTTGCGAGTTCAGACAGCGACAAATTCCACAAGCCGAATTGCCAATGGGCCAAAAAGATACTGAGTGAAAATGAAATCTGGTTTGATTCTTCGGACGACGCCATAGCCGCCGGATACGGCGCGTGCGGAACTTGCCATCCAAAATAATCCGTCGCTTATTGCAGCACACGCGGCCCGCGCCGTTCGTCCTGCTCCCCGCCTATGTCGGCGACGCAGGAAAAGAGCAGTGGCACGCCCTTGATGTAATCCACGCTGACGCTATGCACGTCCGTCAGCTTCGCGCCGTCTACTGTTACGTCCACTTTCCCATTGTTTACTCGGATGTTGATGCACTCCATGTTTTTCCTCCCGTCTGTTATTATAGAACGTCTGTTCTAAAAATCAACTTGGCATACTGCATAAACAAATCGCGTTATTTTTGGTAATCCGGAATCCGTTGGTGTACCGATTATGGGACTGGTTCTTTGATATAATATTTCGTTTGATCGGCCCCATCGTATGTGCTAGATACGATGGGGCCTTGTAGCAGATACCCCTTGAAGCAGCTATCTGCCACGCCTCCAGCGTAGCAGATAGGCCCGTTAAATGTCCATACGCAAAATAGGAAAATAGCTGTCCATTTCAGAAATTTTTCGTGGAAAACTTTTTTCTTTTTTGAAAATCGTGAAAATTGTTTCTGTTTCAGGAAAGTCTTTCCCAAATCAAGAAAGTTGGAGGCATATCATGTCAGTATTGGAAGATCCCTCGCTGCCCGTTGACTCATTCCGCGAACGAATACGAGAGGAGAAAAGAAAATCCGGGCTTACCATCGAGCAGGTTGCTGAAGAGTCCGGCGTTTCAAAAACGTGTGTGATAAAGCTGCTTTCAAACAGTAAGGTCGAACTGAAACTGAACGACTGCGTTGCGCTCTGCCGGTTCTTCAGCCTTTCTGTCGATGAGGCGTTCGGCCTGCGTGCACCCGCTCTTACGGCGGATCCGCCGCAGGAGGTATTGGATCGCAACCACAAGTTTGAAGTTGAAAATGCCCGTGTTTCCGCCGCAAACGAAGTGTTGCGTTCGCAGGTCAAAGCGACACATAAGCTATGCTATCTTTTGTTCGGCTTGATTCCGTTTCTTGCCGTCGCTCTGATCGTTTATCTTGTTATCGATTCCAGAATAAAGGACTACGGCTTAATCCATGACGGTATACTGTCACCATATGCGTGGATTCTCGCCGCATTGGCCGCCATCAGCATTGTTCCTGCTCTTATTTCGATTCTGTACATCTCTCGCCTCGACCGCAAGGAGGATCGCCATGCCTGAACTGCGCGTAGCCGCTGCTTATATTCGCGTTTCAACCGATGATCAAATGGAACTCTCCCCTGATTCTCAGCTTGTTAAGATACGCGAATATGCTGCAAAAAACAATCTCCTGCTCCTTCCGCAGTACATTTTCCACGACGACGGTATATCCGGCCGCGCTGCCGAAAAGCGCCCAGGCTTTCAGCAAATGATTGCTGCAGCAAAAGACGCTTCTCATCCGTTTGACGTGATCGTCGTCTGGAAATTCTCTCGCTTCGCCCGCAACCAGGAAGAATCGATTTTCTATAAATCTATTCTTCGCTCAAAGTGCAAAGTTGATGTCTTGTCCGTCTCTGAGCCTTTGATTGCAGGTCCATTTGGTAGTCTAATCGAGCGCATTATAGAATGGATGGATGAATTCTATTCCGTTCGGCTATCTGAGGAAGTTAAGCGTTCCATGACCGTCAATGCCAAGAAGGGAAATCTGCAATCCAACCCTTCGTTTGGTTATAAAGTCGAAGATCACACGCTTGTCATTGTCCCAGAAGAGGCAGAAATCGTCCGAGAGATCTTCCGTCGCTTTATTGCCGGTGAAGCCATGTATGCGCTTTCCCAGTCCATTAATGCGCGCGGCATTCGGACGCACCGCGGCAACCCATTTGAAAACCGAACAGTTGATTACATTTTGAATAACCCCGTTTACATCGGAAAGCTTCGCTGGACACCAACAGGCAGAACTCACCGCGATTTCCGGAACGCCGATAGTATCATTGCAGACGCTTCGCATTCCCCCATCATCGACATACCGACATGGGAGGCGGCACAGGCTCGCATACTGGAATTAAAAAAAGCCTATAAATGGCATAGCAAACCTGCCAGCGGCAGGAAACACTGGCTTTGTGGAATCGTTCGTTGCCCTACTTGCGGGAGCACGCTTGCTTTCACTGCTCCACACTATATGCAGTGCAATGGTCGCCTGCACGGCAAATGCACAACCTCTCAGCATATTTCCATCGATCTTCTTGAGGAGGCGTTTGTGCAGCAGCTTCAGCACGATCTCACATTTTCCGATTCTGTTTCCTGTACCGTCCAAAGGGTGTCCTCTCCAGATGCAGCAAAAGATCTCCGGCAGCGTCGCGCCCGCCTCGCCTCCCGCCTTGATCGCCTCCGCGACGCATATCTTGATGGCGTTGAAACGCTTTCCGGCTATAAGGCTGCCCGTCAGCAGCTTCAGGAGCAGATCGAGGCCGTTGATGATGATATCAAAAAGGCCGACGCTGCGTCTCCAAAAGACACAGCATCCGCCTTGCGAGACGCCATAGCATCAACGCTCGAAACTCTGCAATCCCCAGACGCCACCATTGCGCAAAAGTACGAAGCTGCACAGCGGATCATCGAAAAATGCTTCTTTGACAAGACTCAGATGCTTCTAACCATCTACTACCAACTCACTTTTTAATTTACCCATTGTTGTAGCATAATGGAGTATGGTGGGCCATACTCCATTATGCTACAATATTTTGTCCGGACACAGCGACTCTTTGCTCCGTGATGTCACGCGCTTTGCACTTTTCGCAGCACTGAATCGTACACTCTATGGTTTACGAGCGATAGCGTGTCCATCAATTCGTCCATGATCGGCCAGATGCGTGCCGGATCCTTCCCTTCTATGGCGTGCAGAAAGTCGCTGTCGCCGTAGCTGCCAACCTTCTGTATGATTGCATTTTGCGGAGCAGCTGTCTGCACTGCGGGCGCGCGGTCGCCGGAATATGCTTGCATGCGCATACTCCGGTTTCCCTGCTCGTCTTCCTGCATCTGCTTGCGAATCGTGTACAGATCTGCAAGCATTGCATAATTGTGATAGCTGGATTCCTCGTATTCCAGCCGTGCTATCTCCTTGCGGATCTCGGCTTTATCCAGCATATCGCGCCTCCTTATGCCCGCTCGATCTGCTCCATGCAGCGACGAATCGCGTCGCGGGTCTTGTCGTCGTCTGCGTCGCGCATCATATCCTCCAGCTGCGCGCGCATATGCTCACGAGCATCTGTGCGGCTGTAGCGGCCCATTGCGTCACGGTGACGGCCACGATACGAACTTCCGCGCCCGTATGTGCCGCGCATGTCCGCTTCCCACTCGCCGTCTCGTGAGTATCCGCCATCCTCAAGCATCTCGATTTTGTAGGTGTTCTTGATCGTGCTGGTCAGCTTCTGCACCGCATCGAGGTCGCCTGCGGACATTTCGCGTTTCTCGGCGATCTCGTCCAGTTCCTTGCAGAGCATTTCCCGGAGATTTCTCAGATCGTACATATCGCTTCCTCCTTTCAGGCCACACGCTCGACGGTTAGGTTGCTATTCGCAAAATTAACCGCCTGTGCGTTCGTGTTCCGCATGCCCACCGTCAGGCAGCAGCCCTTCGGCACGCTCACCTGTGCAGAGACATAGATATTAAAATAATTCTCGACTTCCGCCGGTGTGACGATCGCCGTTGCGCTTGCAAGCGCTTCACCGTTGATTGCAAGCGCAGCCGTGATTGCCTCGACTGTACCGCCGGTCGGAATGGCTATGTTGCCGCCATAAGAGACCTTGTAGAGTGCTCTGCACTGGTTGGTCAGTCCGCGGAGTGTGACCTGTCCGCTCCCTTCGCGGTGCACAATGCACGGTTTGCTGTTGACTGCCGTTTCTGTCAGTGGGACATTCTGCCCGGCAGCGACGCTGGCGATGTTGGAATTTGTAAACTCAGCCAATCCCAAACACCCCTCTTCCCGCCTTTGCTTCCTTGCAGAGATTCACCAGCGGTGCGATTGCCGCTGTCATTGTTTCTTCTGGACCCGGCTGCTCCATTTCATCCACCGTTTTCAGAATGCAGGCATATGTATAAAGATCCGTCACGTTCATCTTGTACAGATCTACGCCCACCAGGTGATCAATGAATTTCTGTTTGATATCCTTGTATGTTGCCATGAGATCATTCCTTTCATAAAAGTACAGCGGCGGAGCGATTGCCCCGCCGCGTTGTCGTTGAATATCGGCAATGGGGCCGACCATTTTCGTGAGGTCACGAAAAAGTTCTACGGTATGGAGTTGTTACGCAGCGCAGCCGCCACAGCCGTAGTTATAGCCGCTGTTGCAGCCTGCGTACTGGTACGGAGCCGGAACTGCGAAGGACGGGACCGGGCGCGGGTTGTAATACGCCAGCTGCCCGCTCATGTAGGACTTGAGCGTATCATTCTGCGCAGCCTGGGACGCTGCCAGCTGGTAGCCGAAGATCTGCTGGTTCTGTTCGGCGATCTTGGCATCCTTCGCGGCGAGTTCCTGCGCCGTCAGACGCTGGTCAATGCTGCGGAAGCCGCAGTTCATCGCGTCGATGATGTCGCGAGTCGTGTTCTGCACGGTGTTGCGGGTGTCGCACGCCTGCGTCGCCATGTCATAGCGCACCTGGGCGATTGCAGCGCGGTTTTCGCAGCAGCACTCCTGCGCCTGCATCGCCATGGCGTTTAGCTGCTGCATAAGCGCAGCCTGCTGATTGCAGCGGGAAAGTTCTGCCTGCGAGAAGCCGCTGGTCACGGCCTGCGTTACGCCGGAGAAGCCGTTGAGCATGCCGGTGTTCATGGCGTAGAAACCATCGCAGATTCCGTTGTTCACGCCGTCCAGCTTGCGCTCGATGTTGGCGAAATCGGACGTCAGCACATAGCCATCCACAACGCCTGCGCCGCCGCTGCGGTTTCCGAAGCCGTTTCCGTTGCCGCCCCAGCCGCAGAAGATGGCGAGGAACAGGATGATGATCCACCAGCCATTGTCGCCACCGAAGCCGCCCCAGCCGCCGCCTGCCATGCCGGTAGGCGCGACGGGCATCGTCATGGTCGGGGAGCCGTCATTCAAACTCATTTTTTCATTTCCTTTCGTAGATTCAAAAATTTATCTCAATCGTGGCCACGAGTTGAAATCTGATTTATCCAAGCAACTGCCGGAATATCCCCGCCGCCTGCTGAAGCTGGTTCAACTGCTGCTGCGAGATTTTCCCGCTCTGCACAAGCTTTTCAACCTCCGCTTTGGGGTCCCCCTGAAAACTCTGCTGGAACTGCTGGAACTGCTGTACTATATTTTGAAACTGCCCCATCTGGCCGGGCATCTGCCCGCCGCCGAGAGCATTAAACAGTGGATTCGCCATTGATTTCAGCCTCCTTTGCTTTTCTCGCCGGTCTGACGCTCGGAGCCGTCAGCTTGGCCACCAGTTCGTTGAACTCCCTGCGGGTCACATATTCCTCGCTCATGTCTTTTCGCGGCGCTGCGGGCGCTGGTGCGGCCTGTGCGCGCTCCACGAGATCGTAGGTCGTCATGGTTGGCTTGCCGCTTGCGTCGGCTTTTTTGACGTACACGACTGGGGCGTTCATATCCCAGAGTGTAACGGCGTTGTTTGGCGCAACTATAAAGTCATTTGCCGCCTGCTCGTTCGGGACCCAGATGATCGACTGATTCTGCGGTTGCTGTGGCTGTGGCTGATAAGCCGGCATCTGCGGAGCAGGCTGATACTGCGGACGCATTTGCATCTGCGGCTCCTGCATCGGCAGCATTGGCGGCTGATTGTAAATCGGCTGTTGGTACACAAACGGCTGTTGTCCGAACATCATTTATCCTCCTTTGCCCAGTAAAACAGCGGAATCTCATTTCCACTATTCCATGTATCAAAATAGCTTCCATCCTGCACGCATACGACGTGGCTTGATAGCGCCAGCACATACACGCCTTTCGGATGCTCCGCGCAGAATTCTGCGACGGTGTAGCAGTCCGGGCAGGTGTTCGGGATCACGCTCCGGGTAAAGCCTTGCTTCCGGAGGTATGCACCCCACACGCTGTTTGCGCTTGGCAAATCTCCCATGATCAGCCCTTGCAAGCATAGCCCGATATATACTTCATCCCAACGCTTCCCCGTCGCTTTTGCGATGGCCCGGACGGTGCAGTCGCCGACCTGCCGCCCGGCGGGGTTGGGATTGAAATAAGAAAAGCCCATACTGAACACCCCTTCGATGTGTCCAGTATGGGCTTTTTTCTGTTTTGATGTGCCTCAGTTGTGCATCATGTTCGCATCACTTTTGCTCAGTTTGGGAGACTTCCGGACGCGGCCTTCATCCGCGCCATGATCTCCGGCAGGCGGCGCTGGACCGTGGCGCGGCCCAAGAATAATTCCGTTGCAACGTCCACCTGCGGAAGCTTATCCACGAAATACAGTTGTGCGATCTTCTCATTCTCGCGGCCGAGATTGGCCTGATAGATCACAGTCTCCATATCCTTGCGGGTCAGGCGGCCCAGTTCCGGCGGCAGCTTGGCTCTCGCCTGCGGTGCCATTGCCTCCGCCTCCTTACTTCATCGCCGCAGCCAGCTTTTTCAGCAGGTCGTCGCCGTATTTATAATCAGCAAGATATTTGATCGTGCTGTCTGCCAGCCCGGCTTTCGCCTTGATGGTTTCTTTGGCTGCCTCGACGGCCTTGTCGGCGGTTTCCGTGTCGTAGTCGATCCACGGGAGCTTCCCGTGCTTCTCCCATCTGCGGGCGTTGTACCCGCTCTTGGGGCCGATGTTCAGAACGGCGGTGATCTGCGCGCCGTTCTTCCAGGCAGGCGTACACTCGACCGCGAGGCCGTCGCCGATGTACAGGCCCCAGTGGCCCGGCATCCAGAGGCCCTCACCGGGAATCAGCTTATCCCATCCAGACGCGGAAACGTCCTTGCACTTCGCGATCATGCCGTCGGCGGAGACGTCCGGGACGGCGTTGCCTGCGTAGCGCGCGCCGCCGTGGTAGGCAGTTTTATCGCCCTTCCAGCCCCACAGAATGCCCTTTGTGAGGTTCACACAGTCAAACGCGAAATAGCCCTTTCCGATCAGCGCGCGGAGGGTCGCCTGCTTCGCCGCGCCGTACCAGTCCGGATACTGATTCGCCTTTTCCGTAATAATGCCGTTCGTCACGGGTGAGCCGAAGCAGCCCCACATGTACACGGTTTTATAGTTTTCCGCGACGTCCACATGCCGCTTGACGAGTTCGGAGGCTTTCATGATGCTCATTTCTGTGCATCCTCCTGCGGTTTGCTTGCCGCGTCAATGGCGTCCTGCGACTTCTGCGATTGTGTCCCGAAGTAGAAAGTAATGACCGTCAGGAAGATCGTGAGGAAGTCCTTGCCGGTAATATCGCCGCGCAGGGCGAGGACAGCGAAGATGATCGTCAGGCCGAGCGTGACGATGGACTTGACGCTCAGCAGATTTCCGAGGCGCTTGATGATGTTTTCCATGATTATTCCTCCACTTTGATTGCGCGGTTCTCAAACTTCTTGTAAGCATCGAGATAGATTTCCTGCTTGTCGCCGTTGAGCGTCAGTTCATAGTACATCCCGTCAAGCAGCGTCGTGGACGCAAGTGCTTTCCAGTTCTGGAGCGTCTTGCAGTACCATACGACATAGACGTCATCAGCCGTGATCTGTTTGCCGTCGCTCTTGTCGAGATGCTCGTTGGTGTAATCTGCAACCAGATTTTTCACCAGTTCAAAGAATTTCTTTTCGTTCATAAGTAACCCCTTTTGTTATTCAACCGGATCGTTTTTCTTTGCAAATACGCGCTTGAAGGCCAGCAGCAGGAGTTCCCCGCCGAAGGCCGCTGCGGCGAAGGTGAGCACGGCGGACAGATCGATATCGAGCGAAAACAGCACGGCGACCGTCTCCAGCGCGACGGCCCAGATCAGCGTCAGCGTCAGGGCCTTGATGCAGTAAACGACGATCGTGCGCGACATTTCGCCCTTCGTCCATTTGCTTTTCCCGCTCATTCCTCCGGCTTCGCCCCCTTCCCGCACTGCGCCTCCAGCTGGTGCAGGAATTTTTTCACGTCGCCGTTCCCGCCCATCTTTTTATACTTCTCTCCGGCGATCAGACGCTCGGCCATTGGCATTTCCTCTGACATGATGGTCAGCCGGAGGATCGCCAGATACTGCTCGTCCTGATGCGTCTGCATCTTGTCGAGCTTTTTGTCGATCTCTGCAAGGTGCGCCTCCTGCGTCGTGGCCTTGCCGCGCTTTTTCTGTATCGCGCCGACGACGGCGTTGACAACCGCCGTCAGCGCGGACGAGCCGAGCACGGCGCAGACAAGCGTGACGATGATGGTCTTAGTGTCCATTTTTCTGTACCTTTCTCTTTTATTTGCCGGGCTAATCGTCCGCCATTTTGATATAGGTGGTGGTATCGCTGGAATAGCTGATCGTCGGCAGCGTCGTGCCGCCGAGGGCCGCGTAGAGGGCCGGGTAGGTTGTCCGCGAGAAGGTCGAGCCGTCGCAGGCGTGCCACGGGGCAGAGAGTACGCGGACAGTTGTGAGGGTATCACCGACGTGATAGTTCGGCTCTGCCAGCTTCGCAAGCGCCTCGTTCACCATCGGGTCTGACGGCGCGTCTCCGGCACGCCAGATCTCCGCAGCGGTCTGCGCGGTCAGCAGATTTTCTGCCGTGAGCGGTGTCCCTGCCTCCAGCGGTTCATCCTCTGGGCGAATCCATTCTTCTCTGGTCGCAGTCACACCCATGGAAACTCTGGTTACCGAATACTGCACCGCGCCGTTTTGCAGGACTTTAGTCGGCTTTCTATCCTTCACAGGCTATTCCTCCAGAGCCTTGATGTAGGCTTTGCTGCGGGCGTCTGTGGTGATGTTCGGGATTTTCTTGTTGTCATACGCAAAGTTGTGCATGATATCCTTTACCACCGCTCCGTTGGACGAGCATGGAATCCTTACGATCGTCCCGGCGGCTGCGGGTTGATTCCCCGCCGCTGCGCTGAGCGTCGCGGTGTAATCCCAACCCTGCGTTATGTCCTCGGATATGTACAAATTCGTACCTTTCACTGCCACAATCTGCCCGTTGCAATTTTCTGCATACTCCGGTTCAGCTGCGTTACTTGTAATCTGCTCATCTGCCAGTGTTTTCACGCCGGTTATTTTGTGTATGCACCTCTCCAGCCCGTAGGTCCCTTCACAAGGCCCCCAGAAAAGCACGTCCGCGCCAATTTCAAAAAAACCATCGTAGTATATCTGTTCGTCGTTTCGGTGTAAGTTTGTGTTATAGAGCGTTTTTGCCTTTGCGATCACACCGTCCGGGTAGTAATATCCATATGCGCAGAAATACCCCGTGTCGCCATACTCCGGAATTTTTACAAACTGCATGGGAAGATTGTCTGTCCTCCTGATATGTACATACAGCGTTTTGATGTCGCTCGCCCATGTGTTCGGAGCCATTCCCCACCACTGCGAATCAGCTGAAGTGCCTGCTGCTGGGCTTGTTTTGCTTGTTAGCTGCGTTGTATACCTGAATCCGACCTGCGTCCCTCCGCTTTCGTCTGCGTATTGCCCACAAACAAAAAAGTTTTTTCCGTCGAAATATATGTCATGCACGCCATCCGTAAACGATTCCGTTGTGTCGCACGGCTCTGGCGTATCCGCCCTAAACCCGCCGAACAAAGTGTCGGCAAAAAGGATCGCCCAGCCATAATGTGCTCCCGTTCCCGTCGTGTACGCAATGAGTGCGCTACATACAAACAGCCCGTTGTAATAGTGGATTTTATAGCATTCCACAACGCGTGAGGAAAGAACTGTTGCTCCAACCCAGAGATTCTGTGGCATTGCCCATTCCGTCCATGTCTCTCCATCGTCTGATACCAGAATGTGCGCGGATGTTGCGTCCCGGTATGTGCGGAACCAGTGTCCGTTTTCGTAGGAAAGCGCGTCGCCGCCCGCTCCGATGTTTGTTGATACAGTCTTTTCCGTCCAGATTGCCGGGCTGTCCGGTGTCCGAAGCACAGCGCAGAGCGACGGATACTGTTCCTGCGACACAGTGCGCCCGTCACACGGAAGCCACGCGCTGGACAGGTCTGTGCGGGCGGTGATGGCAATGTCGCCGACTTCGGATGTGCCTTTTGCAAGCTTGAAAAGAGCATCATTCACCGTTGGGTCTTCCGGCCGCGTGGCTGCGCCGGGCCAGATCTTTGCGGCGGTGGCGTCGGAGAGCAGATTGGCTTTATTGAGCGGCGTGCCCTCTTCGGTGGGCGCGTCGTCGCGCTTGAGGTATTCGTAGTGATTCAGGGTTCCGTCGGCGTTATAAAAGCCGTACCGGATTGCGCCGTTAGATAAAACATGTGTCGGCTGCCTATCTTTCATGTAAGTAATCCTCCTGCGGCGCACTCCGCCGCGCCGGTGTAGCGAAAAGATTTTGCAACGTTGACGATTAAGCCCTCGCAGATCGTCAGGATTCGCTCGATGTCGTTTGCGCCGGCGTAGGTCATGCGGTTCAGCTGCGGCGCGTCCGGCGTTCCGGCAGGATACACGAGCGCGTCGCGGATATCCTGTATCTGCTGCCGGTACGTTTCGGCCTGTGAAGCCGTTGCAATGTCCGTGACGGCCCAATCGGTTTTTGCCGTCCACGTTATGCTCTTCCCGCAGATTGGCCCAAGGCGGCCCGCCAGATAGTTCAGGGCCGTTCCTACGCGGTTCAGGTCGGCTGCGTTGTACGCGCCCTTCATCCCCGCAATCCATTCCGCCCGCTCATCTGCCGTCATTCCCGCAAACCCCTTCGAGGCCAATTCATTCACCCGCTCGGCATCCGCCTGCGTCCGGTCGGTGATGAGGGTATCGATGATTGTGCTCATGCGTTATGTACCTCCTTCCGAAATTTTCTTCCACCCTTGCGGAACGGGACAGGGTGTAAAAAAGCCGTCCCGCTGCTTGACATTTGACAGCGGGACGGTATAATGGAGATATAAGGACGCTGCTGCGGCGGTCAGCCCTTAACGATCAACAAAAAAACGCTCTTATTGACCGCTTGGGTACCAGCCGAGCGGTCAATAAACTTTCAGGGAAAAAAGCAGCATGATAAGTATTACCATTGCGACTTGCAGCAGGAACCGAAGGGCTTTCGCCCATGGTCTGCGCCCCATCAGCATCACCCCCTTTACAGGGACGTGACTGACCGCCGTATGCAGCAGCGCCCGCCCCACGAATGGGGCGTATCCATCTTATCACACGCTGCAAATTTTGTCTATCTCCGCCGCCCGGAATGGCGGCTTTTTTATGTATCGATTTTCTTCCACCCGTCAGGGTTGACGGATGGCGGCCAGACGTTGGCTTCCAGCAGGGATTCATATAGTTCATCCTGCCACCAGCCTTTTTCGCCTTTTGCAAAGGCGGCTCCGGCGGTGATGGTTTCCGGGATGATGCGGTAGCCCTGTTTATATTGGATGTCCTCCCAGAGTGCCGGGGCGGCGTCCGGGGTGTTCTGCGGAGTTTGTCTGGGCGGATGATGTTTATACCAGCAGATAATGTACTTCTATTACTGCTTCGCTGGCTGTTACATCACTCGTTCCTCCATCCATTTCCGTGATTATCCGCCAGCTGTTCTCGATTACGGGCCCAGACCACAAGGAGACAGAATCAAGGGATATCGTATCGTAGCCAAAAGCACTTGTCTGCCCATTGAATGGGACATACAAGATTGCCGTTGCTCCATTCTCGCCTTTGATTGCGATCCATGCCCCGACATATGTCCGGCCCGTTTCGACGTATAGCCCCGTTGCACCGGTTGGGAGTGATACCTGCGTTCCCTTTGACACGATTTCGGTATAAAGTTCGTTCGGGTTTAACGTTATGCCTCCGCCGCCGGACGTGGGGACGTTGACGACCGCGGTCGCCTTGCTCAACGTCTTCCCGGCGTCCGGGGTGATCTCTACGGTGCCGTTAGCGGTGATGGTCACGGTTTTCTCCTGCTCTTCCTTGGCGCTGCCGGAGGTGATTGCCTGGATTGCAGAGACAAAACCAGCCGGATAGACCAGCGGGGCGGATGTGCCGCCCTTTGCTCGAATGGCTTTGGCAACTTCTTTAAGGTCGGTTGAATTTGTCAGATACTCATGTACAGCTGTAGTTTCACCAAAATGCGGAGATACACTCGCCATTAGAAACTCACCCCACTTGCATTATCAATTTCGGTAGCAGCCCACGCACCATCAACAACCCGCAGAAATTTGCCGTTGTCGGAGGCGGTGACGGCAGGAAGTTCCTTTTTGCCCCACGCGTCTTTATTCTCGCGCACCTCGCCGATGGCTTCGTCGATCTGCGCGCCGGTATACTGGCTGTTGTACGCCATGCGATCACTCCTTCATGCACAGAAAATCCTCGCCGTCGGCCGTTTTCATGGTCTGCGGCTGCCCAAGCGGGATAAATCCGTAGTTATCGTTCCAGCTGCCGTCCGCGCCCTGCGCGAACAGCGAAATGCGGTATTCCCCATCTCCGGACAGCAGGAAATCGTCGTAGACCTCAAAGGTGCGCTGCGTCCCCGCCGGGGTCTGGGAAAATGACGCGATAAGCGCCCCTTTCCCGCGGCCCCAATCCTCGCCGGATTTCGTCGCACGGCACTCAAAGGCCGTGCAGGCGATATCCGACGAGAATGTGACGGTGATGGAGTCGTACCCGGTCACTGCCGAGATCCTGTTGCCGGTGATGGAGAACGTCAGTTCCGGCGCGGCCATTACGCTGCGCTCCACGTCCCGGCGGCGTTCCGGACGAAGACCTTCACGATCTTCACGCCGTCGCCGGAAGACGCTGTCTCAAGGTCTGCGCCCTTGACGGTGACGTTGATGGCGGTGTTCTTCTTGTAGCCGCCCTCCGTGCCGCTGACGTTTGTAGAGCCGCCAGTCGTCGGGATCTGCGTGCCTGCCGTGTGCAGGCTGCTCGTCGCCGGGACGACGCGGACGGTGTATTCCTCGAAGTCCACGTCGCAGACGAAGGAGAACGCCGCCGTGTCGTAGTTCTCGACCTTGGAAATGCGGCTCTTGTCGGGGCCGGTGATGGTCACGGCGGGAATCTTGGAATTGAGCGTGATGGTGTCGCTGGCCGCCGCCGATTCGTTGCCGACGTCGTCGCGCACCTTGCAATGGATCGTCTTGAGGCCGTCGCCGTCGGGAAGCGTAATGGATTTTGTCGCGGCGAACGTCTCCCACGACGCAGCCGCTTCCGTCGCCGCCGTCTTCGTGCCCCAGATCTTCATCTGGTAGCCCGTCGTTACCTCATCGGAGACGGAGATCTTCGCGGTGACGTTTGCGCTGGTCGCGTACTGCGCGCCGTCATTCAGGATGATCGATAGACCGGCAGGTGCCAGCGTATCGAGTGTTAAATTAAAAAAGCTTGCCATTCGGATTTAACCCCTTTCTTCACTTTTGAGTTCGATGTACAAAAAGCCGCCCGGCCTTTCATAGATGCTTTCCCCGCCCAGATGGGCGGACTTGATGCCCATGGAGCCGATGAACAGCTCCAGAATGCGTTTGATTCCAGCTGCCAGCATATCAGCCCTCCAACAGATACAGTGTCCGCGCATCCTTTACGGCCAGCGCGTCATATTCGGATTTCGTGAGCACGCGGATCTCATCGATCTGCGCGGATTGGATGCCCCCGCCAGAACCGCCTCCGCCCGACTGCCGGGCCTCGTTGATGGCGGCGACGAGGTTGTCCTTGTTGTAGGTCTTGAGGTCTTTCAGGTCGCCGATCTGGCCCTGAAGCTGCGCCCAGACGGGGAGCGTGGGATCCGCCGATGGATCGCCGGACGGCTCCGCCGCCGGCTGCACCTTGCCGAGCGTGACCCAGACGGTCGGCAGGACAACGCCGGAGGCGTTCGTGCCGTAGACGCCGACGCGGACGTAGCGGCCCGCTGTGGTGAGGACTTCCGGCGGGACAAGGACGGTATCTTCTTCCCATCCGGTCGGCAGGATATCGACGGTTTTCACGCCATCCGTAAAGACGGCGGTTTTATTGAGGCCGTCCCAGTCTTCCGAGAAGACGAAGCGCACTGTCTCGGCCCGGCTCATGCCCGCCGTCAGGAGCGCCGTCCGGCAGCCCGTCTGGGCGAACGCCTTTTTGCATGTGATTACGATCATGTTGTTCTCCTTCCGGCGCTTATGTTCCTACAATTTCGCAGTCCGCTGCCGCAATGCCGCTGAGGCGGATGTTCATGCTGGTGATCGTGCCGGTGATTTTGGTCCCCCACGGCGTTGTTGTCCGCACATAATCGCCGGGGGCTTCTTTATCCATGACGATGCGGACGCTGTGCGTCTGACGGCGCATGTAATAGTCATAGACGTGCTGCGCAATGGCGGCTACGTTGCTGCTGTTTACCAGCGTCGCATCTCGCACTTCAATGACGTTCGGCTTGGTCTGCGTCGTGGCGTTCGGGTTCGTCTTGGACGTGACCGACGTCGTGTGGTAGTATGTCGTTCCGCCGACCTCTACGCTTTCCCCACTGCCTGACGTCGAATAGTTGTGCGCTGTCACGCGAATCTCCGTGACCACAGCCGCCGTTTCTACACTGCCGCCGGTATATGCCCGGTCAAGCGGGATGTCGGCCGGTGAGGCCGTCGTGAGCCTCCTGACGCGCACGCCGCGCGACGCGCTTGTGTCGATGGTTGCGCGCAGAGCGAAGACGATTTGCTGCAGCGCCTCTCGCTTGGTGCAATCCGGTATATAGCCGGTTACAGTCTCGTCCTCCAGTGCAGAATCGAAGTCCAGCGTGAAATGGCTGCCTAGAATTGAGGCTATCAGTTCCTTTGCATTTTTCTCGCTGTAGATCGCTGCCGAGAATGGTTCATCGTCCAGAATTCCAAGCGCGTCCTGACAGGATATATCATAGAGCCGAGCGCTCGACCGAGACGAACTTTTGATATAAAATACGCCGATCAGCTTGCTTCCGTCGTAAGCACTGGCGGGCTGCTTTTCTTGGAAGATGAAGTCGATGTTTTCTGAGTTGTCGAGTGTGAAATCCAGCGTGTTGATCTCTACGTCGTCGGAAATCACGCTGACCCCCTCCGTCACGGTGACGCTGCGCAGGTCTTCCCGCTCGAATTCACGGACAATGCCAAAGAAGATCTGGCGAAGCTTTGCATATCGGGACGGCAGGCTTGTTTTTGTAAGCGCAATCACAAGCTTGTTGTACCCGGAGACCGGCTTTGCGCAGAAATACTTTTGCCCAGTCGGCTCGAACGCCTGCGTTGCGACGATTGTCGCGCCGTTGTACCATGTCATGGTCAGTGCGCTGCAATAGTCACCGGTTCCGCCATCGAAATAAAGGAAAATGCCTGAGGTCGTGAACGTGCCGTCTAGCGTGATTGTCAGCGTTGGGTTTGCATCGAACGTGCAGTCGGCTTTACTTGGCGTTGAGGACCAGAATGCCGCCCGCTCGTTCGCGAGGAGTGGGCGAGAGCCGTCCAGCACCCATTGGTTCAATTCGTTTGTGGCGACGATCACCGGCTCCGTTCCGTACGGAAGTTCTGAAAGATCAGAAAATGCCTGCGCGGCCGTGCTTTCCACATTCGCTGCCGCTGCTGCGCCGACTGCAACGTCCTCATAAATCACGCGTACGCTCATGTTGGCGTCCTCTTAGGTTTCATGGCGACAAAATTGATCGTTAGGCCGCCCCACTCGTTGCGCCCGTCGTAGCTTCCGGCGAGGCTATCCTCTCCGTTTGCAACGTAAGCGTCGAATGTCAGGGTCCCCTGTGCGTATGGGACTGTGAGGACGTGGCTATTTACCGGGGCGGAAATGTTTTCATAAAACTCGTCATATTCTTCCGGGTCTGACGATACGGGATCAATTTCGAGGCTGTAATTGTAGTATGTACCGATGATGTCTCTGGTCATTGCGCCGGTCATGACGCGCCCGGCATTGTCGCCGTCGAGGACGGAAAACGAGCGTTTGAGATCTACGACGTGCAGATTGTAATACGCCTTGCCGTCAAGGCTCAGTGCGCTTCTCATGCTTTCACCCCCGCGAGCCTGACGCCGACGCGCTGCGACTCCTCATTGTTGAGTTGGTACACCGCGCGGCCAAGTTCTCTCCGGTCAAGCTGCAGCACAACGGTCATCTGCCGTGCGCCCACTCCGCCGGTTTCGTTCATGGCTTGCTTGAACGCCTGTACCATCGTAGCCAGCGGCGTCTCGATGTTCGTCCCGCTCTTCTGGTCGCCGAGGACGGCCATGAATTCCCGGTTTGGCGGAATGACCGTTCCGGAGGCGAGGCGGGGTAGTTGGACCGTTGAGACCGGCGGTATGGCTGATGCTACATATGGCATCAGCCCAGACGATGCGGTTTTCCTGCTGCCGCCAAAGCCTTTGCGCTGTGTTGGCAAATCCTCGTATGTAATATCTGTCCAATGTATTGCCAACCCGAGCCCAATTCCGACGATTCCGCCGACGATTCCGCCGAACACGCCACCGCCAAGCGCGGCACCAATAGCCGCCCCAAGCAGTCCGTCCAAAATAACCTGTAAGATTGCTCCTGCTTGTCTTTTCGTTCCCTCTGACACGGAATCGTCAAAATCAAGTTTTATGATTTGGATCAAAGTCCCCGCTGTAAGTCCAATTATGCCGCCAGCAATAGCGCCTGCCGGGCCAAACCCGAGACCGCCAAGAGCCGCAAAAATCAGCGTTGTCATTATGACCCCTAGCATAGCTTTTGCTGTGGTTTTTGAACTTTCGGACGCATTTTCGTCGAATGCTATGCTTATAAGCGTTATGAGCGTGCCTAGTGTCAGACCAATAATGGTTCCTGTAAGCCCTTTGAATATAAGCGGCCCGATAATCGTGCCTAGGAGGATCCCCATAAGCTGAAAGAACCCTTCCTTGCTTAGTCCTGCGTTTTTCAATTCATCTTCAAACGCAACCGACAGCACCGATATCGAAGCCCCCAGAAGCAGTCCAATCACTGCTCCTTTTAGCCCTCCAAATATTCCGCCAAGAACTGCACCGAGAATTGCCGTTATGACCGTTCCAAATGTATCCTTCGCACTCCATTTATCGAACTTCCCGTCCAGGAATTCTACCGCAATAAGGCCAATGCTTGCGCCAACAAGCAAGCCAATCACGCCGCCAGCGAATCCGCCAAATATTTTTCCAAGTGATGCGCCAATTAACGCAGATAAAGCGATAATCGCCAGATTTTTTGCTCTTTCCGGGTTTTCCAGCTTGTCTGTCCATGTTGCAGTTATAAGCCCGATTGCAGCACCAAGCAGCAAGCCAATCACGCCGCCTGTAAGCCCGCCAAACATTGACCCAAGGACAGCCCCAAGTATCGCAGACAGCACAACAATCCACGCATCCTTGTTTTTCAGGATATTCCCGCGATCCCAGTCAAATTTCAGATCTTTGATCTTGATCTTCAAATCACTTGCAAACTTGTTTAGTTCTCTTGCCAAATTGGCGAGCCATCCGGGGAGCGCAGAAACAAGGGAATCAAAGTCCGCCGCAATTCCGCTGGAGGCCCCGCCTGCGCCTCCTGCTGCATTGTCCGCCGTCAACTGATTGATTTCGTCGAACGCAGCCATGCTCTTTTCAGCGTCCTTTGCCGCCGAGCCTACTCCATCAAGCGCATTCTTCTCGTTGTTCAGGCTTTCTGCCGCTTTCTTCGATTCTGCGAGGCTCGATCCAAACAGGATCGATACGAATTCTGCAATCGCCGTCACACCCTTTGCAAGCGCATTTACAAGCACTGTAAAAGCCGGAACGACTACGTTCAAAATTGGCTGTGCAAGTGTCAGCAGCGCGCCCTTTAAGCGCGCAATCGCGGCGCTCGCTTCGTCGTTTTGCTGAATCGTTTTCCCGAGCCAATCCCGAAAACTTGAAAGGCCTCTCGAAATCAGGCCGAAAAACAGGACGCGGCGGAGCAACGAGCGGATTCTATTCGCGAATTTTTCCGCTCTTTTCTGCATTTTTTCGACCGCTTCCGCCATTCTTTCCTGAATACCGCTTGTATGGGAGATTTGCAGCGCAAGTTCCCCGTAGCGTTCTTTCGCACGATCCAGATCATAGTTTGCATTTTCGATCTGCCGGTCATATTTCTCGACTTGTGCCTGTACCCGGTTATATTGTCCAGATAGCGATTGCACAAGTTCCTTCTGATCTGCCAACTGCTTTGCCGTGTACTGTCCTGGCGTGGCCTGTTGCATTTCATAAAGTTTTGCGTTCGCCTTATCTAACTCTGCCGAGAGTTCTGCCGCCTGTTCGGCAAGGGGAGATCTCAGATCGTTTGCTTTTCTGATTTTTCCCTCAATCGATTCGATTTTTCGTGCTACTTTATCCAGTTCCTTTTCTGCTTTATCTGCATTTGCGTTTACCACGATGGATACACTTCCATCTGCCATAATTTCACCACCTTTGGATTGCATTTCTTTTGCTTTTATGGTATTTTGTACTTATAGGAGGAGATAATTGTGGAAATGTGTACAATCGAACTACATAGAGAAAGTCTGTTTTCTTACCGTGCCATCCCGTTTTACCTTGTGCTGGATGGGGAAGACGTTGGGCGCGTTAAGGATGGCGAAGTGCTCCAATTCCTTGCCGCGCCCGGTTCTCACGAACTGTGCGTGTATCGCGGTCGCAAGTGCATCGGCCGCCGGAGGTTTACCGTTTCAGATGGTCAGCCAGTCGATTACTTCACGCTTCACACATCGCCATGGTCCGGGAAAGTGTCTTTTTCTCGCGGTTTGAATTCGCAAGCGCCATCACGACACCCCAGCGGATGCCTGACGGCCCTGATCGTATTCCTCTGTCTCATCGTCTTTATTGGCGTGGCCCTTTCTTCCTGCGAGTCGTCCTCCAAGCCTGAAAAGGTCGGAGAATCGAATTCTTCGCAGCAGCAACAGCAGCAGTCTAACTCCGGACCTGAAGTGTTTGGCGTCGGAGACCAGGTCGTTTTGGATGGTGTGACCGTCACACTACTTGGTGTTTCCGAGAATTCCGGGCGGAACTACGTCTCCCCGGATGAGGGCAAGGTTTTTGTACTGTGCGAATTCGAGATTGAAAACAATTCGTCCCGCGATATTGCGTCCAGCACTATGCTTTCCTTTGAATGCTATATCGACGGCTACTCTACCACGCTTAGCCTCACTGCCATGATGAGTTCCGACGACCCGCAGCTTGACGGCACGATTGCCGCCGGGAAGAAAATGAAAGGTGTCGTCGGATATGAAGTGCCGCAGGATTGGCGTGAAATCGAGGTTCGCTTCTCCCCGAGTTTCTGGGGCAAGGAAATCATTTTTGAGCACAAAAAATAAACCTTCCATGCAGCCGCCCCTTAATCGGGGCGGCTATTTTTTGGTTTAATGCCCCATGCGGCAAACAGTTCGTTTTCGGTCTCGGAATATGTTGTCTTGAGGTCAACGATATCCCTGTTGCGGCGATAAAATTCCCTCTCCTGCTTGTCGAGACTCTTTCCCCGTGCCTTTTTGTCCCGGATGGAAACCACCTGTGCAAACAGGCAATCGCCAACCTCTTGATAATACCCAAGGAACGAGTACCAGTGTAGGTATTCCAGCGCACGGACTTCGCAGCCGGCAATGCGGTTGATTGGTGCGATATAGAGATCAAAATCCTGCTCCCATGACATGATTTCAGGTTGCTTTTTCTTTTCCCTGTTTTCCTGCCCCCGGTCGATGAAGCGGAAGCACTGATTGAGGGCCTCCTGATAGTCGCTGACAGGCATTTCGTCGAATCCGGGATAGAAGATGGACAGCACCGTTTCCGCTTTGTCCCGCTCGTCCAGCCCCCTGTCGTTCAGCGCTGTTAGGATGTCGAGAATCGCTCGGTAGTCGGATTGGATTGGATACGTTGTGCCGTTCACGTCAACCGTGGTCGGCAGCGCCCATATCACTTTTTCCATTTTGCCGTATATTTCGCGATCCTCGGATTTGTCTTCTTCTGTTCCGCTGCGAAGCTTGTATCGATCTGGTCGATTACGGCCAGCATCAGGTTGTACCACACCGGCAGACCATCCGCCAGCGCGTAGACGT
Source organism: Clostridiales bacterium UBA6388 (assembly GCA_002437575.1). Lineage (GTDB taxonomy): Bacteria > Bacillota > Clostridia > Oscillospirales > Oscillospiraceae > CAG-170. Next base: position 27,103 of record DJQK01000097.1, read on the forward strand.
TCATTGTTCCAAAAAGCGCCGTGCAGACAGGCTGCGCGAACAGGTTGTCGATCATTTCTCGCATTTCCGCGTCGCGGCGGCGGGCGATGTTGAAAATCTCCCGCTTGTCCGCGCGCTCGATCTCGGCCTTGTATGCCTCCTGCTTCTTGTCCAGTTCGTCGAAAGTGTTGAAAATCTGTTCAACAATCGCGGTGTCTGTTGGGTTGAAGGATACCTCAGCCGCGTCGTTCAGCTTGAATGATACAACGCCGGTTTCAAATCTGATTTCAGGCATTTTGTTCCCTCCTTACGCCGCGTCCGGCGTGAAGGTAATAGCCCCGTTGGAGCCGATCGCAGCCGTTCCAGTCGTGCGGTTGCCTCCGAGTGTCACATCGATCGGCATACCGACAGAACCGCCGCCCTCGCCACCAAGGCTGGACGGCTTGACCATGGAAGCGTCGTAGCGCTCCGCAAATACCGCCGTCTTGGCCGTTCCCGCGTAATGGTGGACGATCAGCACGTCCTGATTCGCCAGCGCAGCGGCGTTCTGCTGCTTGACCGCCAGATCCCAGATTTTTTTCAGCGCCGCGTCGCCCGCGTCCAGGTCGCACGGGTCAAAGCTTTGCGTGATGATCGGTTTCTTCATGGTGGTTCTGGTCGTGCCGAGGATATCCTTGCTGGAGTCCTCCTGCCAGTCATACTCCATGCTGGAGTCCGTGACGCGCGTTCCGAACGGCGACCAGACGGGCGTCGAGGACTCGCCGGTGTTCAGGTATGCGATCAGCAGCTCCCGGTCGATGGTCTGACCGGCAGTGGTATTAAATGTCATATCTGCCATAGTTAAATCACCTCATATGTCAGTTTCATTAGAATTTGGTGGTCTTCCGTGCCGTCCTCGTACCGGGCAAACAGAGCCGCGCGGCTGACGGGTTCGACATGCCGGACACGGACATTTTTACCTAAATCCGGCCAGTTTGCCGCCGCCCAGTCCCCGAAGCGATTGAGCATGGCGTCGCACTTCAAGCGCTTGTCATTGCTGCTGCCGGGGATGATGCGGGCGATGATCTTGAATTGATATTCCGCCTCATGCCCGCCGAGGATGAATTTTCGTGTGATGTACGCGCCCTGAATAGTGGACAGGGCCATGCTTGCCGAGTCGGCAGCGAGGAATTCGTAGTTGATCGTTGCGGCCGGCATGTCGTCGTCTGAGAAGGAATTCGCCCAGATCATCATCTTCCGGGAGATATCCTGCTCTTCCTCCGCAGATACCAGCCTTTTTTGCTTTTCAGAGTCCATTCTTCACCGCCTTGTCTGCTACACGAAGCCATTTATCAAGATTTTCAGCCTTTGACGCTTCAAACCAGTGCGATTGCGCCTGATTGTGTCCGGACGTGTTGAACACGAGGTTCTTGTCGGTCAGTACCTTTGTCCCGCCTTTCGGCGCGTAGGCGCTTCCGGTCTCCGGGTCTACCATGACTTTCCCATAGTACAGGAATCGCGCGTATGGGCCTTGGTAGATGATTGCGCTCCCCTTCACTTGCGTTCTTCGGTCGAGCGAACCGGTCAGAAACGGCACATACGGAGATGTGTCCTTTCTTGCCTGAAGTGCGACAATATGCTCCGCTTTGGTGCATGCCTGTGCGATTGCCTCATGCAATTCATCAAAGCCGTCCGCTTTTACGCTGAATTTCAGCATTTCAGGCTCCTCCGACTTCCCAGTGTCTCATGTCAACGCTGCCGTAGTCCTTCATATCTACTTTTGTCACTTTGTAAACGTCGTCGTAGAGCATCTCGATCCGCTGCTCGGTCTTGTCCGGCTCCACGACATCACCCTTGATAAAAAATGTCGTTCCGCCGTTGCCGTCCGTGGAGAGCGTCCAGAGGCCGCTTTTATCGGCTGCGCGCCAGAATTCCTGCGGGCCGACGTAGCGCTTTTCTGCGCCCGTCACGCCATCCACAGCGGGCGTGGAGAACGGGATATACAGATTCACTGCATCCGCGCCCTCAAGCCCGCTCTGCCGGACGTTGGCCGCCTTGGAGGCTTCCAGCAGCACCCCGCGCAGGACTGTGATATAGGTCTTTTCTACGTCCTTGAACGTCGCCGAGTCTGTCTCCTGCGAGACGTTGTAGATCGTTACGGTGTGGGGGAACATGGACACGGCCCATACCCCCTTGCTTTGAGTAATCCGGTCGGCCCGAGGTACGCCAGCACGATCTCTCGGCGGCGCGCCTCCGTCCGCTGCATATCCGCCTGCGACAGATTGCGTGAGCCAAAGCTGCGCGACCAGCCGCCTACCGTTTCGCTTGACACCGGCCTGTCGGTCGTATAGACAAGGCTGTCCAGTTTCCCGGCGTCCTGCTCCAGTTCGGCCAGTGCGCAGACGCAGTTCTGAATGGCTTCGAGTTTTTCCCCGGCGGCGGAGCGTGCGCGGCTCATTGTGATGTAATCGACGTAAGCCGACGCCTTGCGGGCGAGGCCACAGAACTGCTCCTCATCCAGCACCGTCCCGCGGTATACGGTCGCATAAAACTCATAATCGGCGTAGATCATGCTGCGCCCTCCTTCCGGTCAGCCTCCGCACCCGTCGCGCAGGCGCGGAGGCTCGTTTTTTTACTTGCTGACGTCCGCGCCGATGAACAGGCCGTAAGGATCGGGCACGACCGGAATAAACAGGCCGCTTGCCTTTGTCCAGACGGCCACGGGGTCGGGCGTCTGCCACTGCGTAATGGTGATGTACTGCTGCGCGCTCTTGTCGGAGTACGGGCCATAGGCCGTCTCTTCCGGCGTCACGCCCCACAGTCCGACACCAAAGGAATTGGCCGTGCCGTTGGACAGGAATGCGACCTTGTCCTCTGGGAAGAAACGGTATGTCTTTTCCTTGCCGTCCGCCGCCTGCACCTTGTAGCGCTGGTCGTTGGTCGTGATCTGGCCGAAGCCGAACAGTTCTGTAAAGAGGCTGCGCAGCTTTTCGCCGGTGACGTATGTGCCAGCGCCGACCGTACCGTATACGAGGGTCTGAATGCCCTTGTTGGACGCGAGTTTGCGCAGGATCTTCGTACCGACAATCATTTCATTCAGCGCGTGGCCGGAGGCCGCCGCCTGATCTGCAATGGCCTGAATCTGGCCGATGATATCAGCATCTGCGCCAAAATCGATCTTAAAGCCGGTGTTCGCGGACGGAACGCCGTAATCGACAGTCATGTTGAGATTGTTTTCCTTGATGGTCATCTTGCCGGTCGCAAGGACTTCCATCTTCGCGACTTCGGTTCTGGCCTTGACCGCATCGGCCATCTGGCGCATATCGTCGAAGACGTAGCGCACAATGGCGTTGTCGGCGTACACGCCGTTTTCGGTCAGCTGCCGCACCCGCTCAGACTGGTTGATCTTGCGCTTGATAAGCAGCTTTTCAACCTCGGTCTTTTCGAGCGCCGGGCGCGTGGCGATTTCCGCCTCGGTGTCAAAGGCGTGGACAGTCGCCATCGTGGGGATCTGTGCGCCGTTCGCGAGGCGCAGGTACTCGGCCTTGAGGCTTTCGGTCTTCTGGTCCGGGAACAGCCGGTCGCCGAGGTAAGCCGGGCGTGCAACGGAAATGTTCTGAGAGAAATCCAGCCGGTCAGCGTCGGAAATCAGTTCAAGAATGTCAGGCATGGTGTTTTTCCTCCTTCTTTAAGTCGTGGTCCATACGGGATACAGGGTTACGTTTCCGGTCATTTCGACCTTGGAGACGGCATCTCCGCCCTTGGATGTGCTCCAGCCGGTCTGGGTGTTGCCGCTCTTGGTCAGCGGGTATTCGGTCGAGACGTCGGCATAAGAACCCTCTGTGTAGACGTTCTCGTCCACGGGCGGCGTGCCGGTTCCGTCGTTTTTGTCGTAGGTCACGGTATAGCCGCGCGTGATCTCCGGCGCGTCAACGAACGTAAAGCCCTTACCGGACAGTGCGGTCTTGGCGGCGGATGCCAGCGACAGGCGATCTGCCAGCACACGGCCTGCGACCATCACGGAGCCGGGCATATTGCCGTCCGTTACGTCGATATCCTCAAATACGAGGCCGACGGCGTTCGCATTATCGGACGGGAACGGCGTACCGGCCTTGACAATCTTGTACTTACCGTCCTGTACGCCCATAGATGCGGGGATCTCGCGGGTTTTCAGGACGAGGCCGACTTCGCTTTCAAGGAAGTTCGGTCTGACTTCTGCTTTTGTGTTTACAACGATAGACATTTTTCAAATCACTCCTTGTTTGGTGTCTGCGCAAACTGCGCGTTGAACTGCTGCGCGTACATTGCGCCCTTGCTCTTTGCCGCCGGAGCGCCGCCCTGACCGACGGGCTTGACAAATGTGGGCGCGGGCTTGTCGGACTGGAATGCGGCCGGGTCTGCTTCGAGTTGAGCCTTGTGCCACTCGTCAAAGCCGGTCAATTCGCCGTCTTTCAACTCGAGGTGCTTCTCCTTGAGGTCTGCAAGGTATGCTTTCTCGGCGGCTTTGGAAGAAAACTTGACGCCCTTAGCCGTGATCGCGCGGTTCATTGCGTCGGCGTAGTCCCGGCTTGCCAGCTGCGCCTTGTAATCTTCTGTTTCCTTGGTGTACCGGCCCTGAAGGTCTTCGAGTTGCTTGCGAACGCTTTCAGCGTCCCCGCTGGACTTCCGAAGATCCTCGATATCCTTGTCGCGGTCAGCCAGCTGCTTTTCCACGGCCTCTTTGTCGGCCTTTGCGTCCTCTGCGGCCTTTTTGTGCCTCTCAATGTCCTTGCCGTTCATGGCAAAAACCTTGTCTGCCTGCTCTTCCGTCAGTCCGATGCTCAGCAATTCTTCTTTTTTCATGGTTATCTCCTTACGGGATAGGCTTTTTAGGTCGTCGCCGTGACCTCCCGCCTGCACTTTTAGGCTTGCAGATAGCCGATTTTTTGTATAAAACCCGCTCATGCGGTTTTTACCGAAACAAAAAGAGCCAACTACTGAGAAAATCTCAGCAGCTGGCTCATCGTGCCATTCCGCGCACTCGATTGCGCTACGGTATCTGTATTATTTTTTCAGTTCTTCCGCCTTGATGATCTGCGCCTTTACTGTCCCATCCTTCATGCGCTTCAGCTGGACGCGGAACCCGGCGGCAAGTGCCCGCTCAATAGCGGCTTTCAGTTTTTCGTCAATCATGCGTTCCCCTTAGAAATCAGCTTTAAAAGCGTTCCTTGTTCGTCGTCTTCTACCACTTCCCATCTGCCCGGCTCGGTTTTGCCGTTGAGCGGCGCAGGGGCTGAAGCGGAATAAAGGTAGTCCTCGCCCTCATCATCTATGATGCGAAGCAGATCATATTCGACCCCCACACATTCATAGGTTTTTCCATCCGTCAGCCCGAGAAAACCGCCTCCGAACGTCGGCCCTTTATATCTCACCTTCATTTTCTCTTCACCCCTTTCAGCTTTTCTTCAAAGTGCTTCCCATTTTGCTCAAACCAGTGAACATCATATCGGAAATTGTCTGTTTGTATTATACCGCCCATTTTCCGCCATTGCAACGGTTCCCCGCCGTAGTTTTCAGAAAGAAAACTCGCAGCTTTCAACTGTTTCCCGGAATCTCCGCCAGCTATTTCTCGAATAGAGCCAATTTTTGATCCCTTCGGGACAACGCCGTTCACAATCTCCGTTTTCACGTCCAGCGTTTCTTGCAGCCGCGTGATCGGTTCTGCTGCTTTTGCCGCACTGGCCGCAGCCTCAGATTTTGCGTCTGTGTACAGAACCCTTGTCCGCTCCGGCTGCTCCGGCAGCCCTGCTGCCTTGCTGAAATCATGGTATTTCGTGTTCAGGCTGCGCAGCTTGGCTGCAGCGGCAGTCTCTTCGTCCTTGAGCCCGGAGGCTTTATAGGCGTTTTTCAAACGCTTCTGCTTGCGGATAGACCGTTCGAGCCGTCTTTGCATCTGGGTCGCTTCGTATGCGGTATATTTCTTCCCATCGAACTCGCAGCCGAGGCCGTCATCGATGTGCTCCAGCTGATTCTCGGAATAAGTAGGCTCCATAATTCCAGGGATAAACGCGTGTTTGTAGTGACGGCAGTTCGCGCCAGTCAGGCCGTCTACATAGCCATAGCCGGTCGTCTCCACAATATCCTTGTACTGCCCAAGCGGGTCAGGCTCTCCGTTTTCGCTTTTATAATAAATTTTCCCTTGCCAATCCTTGTGGCTCGACCACGGAGACGGACCGGGCTTGTCTCGCGCTCCGGAGTGCGCCGTTACCTCAAAGTACCGGGTATCCAGATATTCCGCCGACTGGTCGGAATACTTGTCGCAGATCTGCGCTACACCTGTCATAACGGCCCTGCGGGTGGCTACGTCGATTTGATCTGTGTGCCCGCTCTCATAGTCTACGACTTTGATCCCGCTCTCAGCCAGCTTCTTGACGGCGTTGGCGATTGCCTGATTGTAGCCGATTGCCCCGCTCTGAATTTGCAACGTTGACGAATCCAGGGCCCACTGATAAGCCTGCGCAGGCGGAAGCATCTTCTGGCCATTATCCACAAGAAACCCCAAGGATTGCGTCAGATTTCGGAATTCTCCGAGTGTCTGTCTGCGGATCGCGTCGATATCGGAGGCGTCTACCAGCCGGTCAGGCTTTGTCACATCGGCCAGCGTGATAAGGTCGTTGTAATATCGCTGATTGCGCTCTACAACGTCGTCAAGCAGCTTGTTCAGCTTCTCTTCGCTGACATCCGCCGTCTTCTGGATCGCCTTTTTGATCTTCTTGAGATCAATGCCGTGCGACCGCAGCGTCCGGATATCCTGCACCGTGACTTCGTTCAGCTGATCGGCAATTTTAAGCCGGGAGCAGACTTCATCCAGCAGCGTATCTTCCAGCGCACGGAAGAGTTCTGCGAGTTCTTCCGGGAGGGCGTCTAAAATAGCGGGGCTAAAGGGATACCCGATCTTTTTCATTCGATCTCAGTCGGTGCGTTCTCGTCTACCATGTCCTGCAATTTCGGAAGCATCTTCCTCGCCGTTGCTTCGTCTTCTTTGTAATGCTTCATTCGGTACTCAAGCATTCCCATAGCCCCCATGGCAACGTCCTGCCGGTCGTTGGCCCGCTCCTGCTCCTTCTTTTCAGCATCGTCAAGGATGGAATCGCCCCAGTCATAAGCCGCACTGTACGTCCCGGCAGGTGCGAGGTTATAGAGCGTCGCGTAAGTATCGAGCGCATAGAGCAGGCTGTCAAACGTATGTTCAAGCGCTGTCTGAATACTGTCGATCAGCACATATTTGCGCTGCTTGCTGTTGCGGATCTCCGTCGCCGTCTTCTCGATGGTCTGTGGGTCGGAGATATCGCCGTAAGCCAGCCCAACGTTGAATTCGATGCGGCGGAGCGTGTTCTGGAATCCTCGGTAAATCGCTTCGTCGCGGATCTGCGGCTCGATGTACTGAAAGAATTCGCCGGACGGGGAGAACGGGCCAAGCTCGAACATGCGCTTGTTGAACATGTCCACAGTCGAGCTCGTTCCGTCCATCAGGACTTTGCGCTCACTGGATCGGTATTCCCAGCGCAGGCGCTCCCACTGCTCATCGGCCTGCTTGATGAGCTGCACGGTCGCCGCGTCTCCGTAGACGGACATTCCGCACGGGCTGTTCGCGTCCGCTGTGTTGGACGCAGGCGGGCGGAAGTACGCGAATAGCGGCCCGCTCATATCTTGGATCGCGATCTCCGGCTGAATGTCCGCCCACTCCGGGACGGCATTCAGGGGTGCTTCTGCGCCGACCGTGCCGGAGGCGTCGCTGTAATACGCTTTGTTGCGGACTGTGTACGTCGTGCCGTCTAACTCATGAGCCTCGAGCCGGATGTAATATTTTCCGCCCACTCTCGCGGGCTTATCCCGGAAGACGCCGCCGATGCAGCGTCCGGAAGGATCGAATTTCGTCGGTTGGAACGCCGCCGCGCCGGTCACATCGACCAGCATCTGCTCGCCGTAGATATACGGCTTAAGTGCCACGCCTCCAAGTGCAAGGCCCAATTCCAGCGCGCTGTGGAAATTCTCTTCCGCCCGCTTGAAGCAGTCCTTCAGATATTCCGCACGGGCGCTTCCGGTGATGTTGGCTGTCAATTCGGCCAGTGTCGGGCGCGCAATCTCCCGGCAGATCGCAGCTGGAAGTCCAACGGCTGTGACATCGCACGTCTGCCATGGGGGATTCCCGGTAAACATCGCGTACCAGAGACTTATATTCTGCTCCATCTTCGGGCTGACCGCCGGAGATACGCCAAATTCCCGCTCTGCCACCGCCTGCGGGAAAAGCATATTCCGGAACCGTCCAAAAATGTTTGTTAGAATACTCATTTTTTGATTTCTCTCCTCAAAACGGTCATACAGAAATATCTAATACTATCGCACACATGGTCGTTTTCTTTTATCACGCGGTCTTCCCCTGCGTCCTTATCCCAGCTATAAAGGCCGAATTCCCGAAACGCGTTTTTGCAACTTTCGTGGAATTTGATGATTCCGCTTTTGATGCAGGCCCCTGTGAATCGAATGCCGTCCAGCACGGCGTTATTTGCTTTCCACACGGAAAACTTTCCGTGCCGCCGGATACACTCGGCGAAGGACGCAGCCGACGGGTCGAGCACGACGCGCTCAATGCGGTATCCGTCTGCAAACGCCTCTAAGTCCTGATAATATTCCTCATCGGTCTTCTGCCGCCCGCTCTCGCGTCCGCTGTGGTAATATTCTTTCTCCATGACGGCCTTGCCGCCATATTCCCGCCAGAGTGCGAAGACCGTAGGATTCTGTGTGCCGTAGTCCGAGGCGATCCAGTATCGCCCTGGTCCGCCCCGCTCGCTTGTGACGTTGCGTTCGCGGTCGAACATCGGGTATACTAGGCCTTCGGCAACTTTCCAGAGGCCGAGAATGTACCGGTCGTAAAAGACGCCGGAATACATGGCCTTTGTCCGCTCGATCATCTGCGGTGTCAGAATTGGGTTGTCTTCCAGCAGGAAGTGAATGTGCCGCGCGCTTGCAGGCGGCTGCTCGATGTATTTTTTATACACCCAGTTTGCTGGACTCTCCGGGTTGCAGTTCAGGAAATATTTCGGTTTCTCAAATGAGATCGCGCGGGCCGTTGCCTGCTCGACAAACGACTGCGGCATCAGCGCAACTTCGTCGAATAAAACACCCGCAAGCGTAATGCCCTGGATGAGCATATAGGAACTCTCGTCCTTGCCGCCGAATAGGTAAAACCAGTTCACCCGCTCGCCGCAGCGGGCTGTCAAGATGCGCGTGGAGACCTTGTAGGACAGCGCGAGCGCCGCTCCAAACCCTTCGACCTCCATCAGCGGGCGAAGGATGTTCCGTTCCGCCGACTGCACAGTCTTCCCGCAGATCGCGAAATTCGTGCGATCGTAGTTCTGCATGGCCCACGCCAGGAATGCCAGCGTCATGACCGTCGTCTTGCCGGATCGGACGGAGCCATCGCAGATCAGCGTCGTCTCGTCCGTCTTGCAGAAGTCGAATATCTCTCTCTGCTTCTTGGAAAGATTTTTAAGGCGCATCGTTCCCGCCGCCCGTGATTGCGGAGATCAGTTCCGCGAATGCCGCCGGGTCTCCGTTCCGCTCGGCCTCAGACGCCCAGCCGAAGTTACATCCGAGGCTGAATTTCGCACCGTTTGAGCCGTCTTTGTCATAAAGCCGCTCTTCGGCATAGGCTTCGCAACGGGCCTTCGCGCGCGTAATCGTGTCACGATATTCTTCCCGGCCCTGATAGTCCAGCAGTACCTTTCGCCCGGACAGGCCGAGCGCAAGCGCAAGCCCCGTGACGGTTGGCGGCTTCGCTCCGACAATAACCGGTTGCCCGTGCTTGTCGTAGACGGGGTTTCCGTGCTTGTCGAGGCGCTTCGTCCCTTCACAGCTTGCGAAATAGGCGTCTATCGCCCGCTCCATCGCCTTTACGCTCTTGATCTTTCTCGGCTTTCCCATCTCCCCGCCTCCTTTGCGCCGGTTTTGTTTATGCCAAAGCAGAGACGGGTATGCTCCGCCCCTGTGGCTTATATTTTATCATGGCTTTTTGCTTATAATCCCCCAACTGGGGGATTTGCCTTTAATTTTTCCGCCGTCCGATCAGACTGTCCGTTGAGACGTCAAAGAAATCGGCTATTTTTACCATGGAATCAACGGATGGGCAGCGTTCTCCCCGCTCGTATTTGCGGATGATATTCCGGGACAGGCCGCAGCATTCCCCTAGTGCTTCCGGTGACATCCCGTAGCGTTCCCGCAGCTTCCGCAGTTGCGCTGGGAATCCAGGCGGCGGAGGCGCGTTTCTTTTTCCGCTGTGCTTTCTGCTCACGCCCTGCATCCTCCGTCCCTTTCTGGCTCTATGCCCTTGCAATCGGATATATGGCGATACTTGGCGCAGCAATTCTCGCAGCGCCGATCGAAGCAGATGCAGTCTCTCCGGGTGCATACCGGCTTTCTTTCTGCGTGCGGGTGCTCATTTCGTTCCTGGCTCATCATGTTGATCGCTCCTTTCCCCCTGAAACGCTACACATTTACAAGGCTTAATTTAAGCGGCTCCCGGTCCGCTTGCGCTCTTCTTTGGGGTTGTATACATATTTATAATATTGATGCCCGTACTTGGTCGTCCGGGCCTCGACTAAGATATAGCCGCGCGGGGCGACCGGCGGGTGCTTTGGCGAGTAGTCGCGGACAGCTTCCGTCGCGGGCTCCGGCTCGGGGCGGATGCAGTTTCGCGTCGCCTTGTAGCGGTGTCCGCCGAATTCCTTTCTCCAATGCGCGTGCAGGTAGCTGGCAAGGGCCGTGTAGTCCTGCCCGTGGTCAACCTTGTCGCCCTGCTCGTTTACATAGAAATTGTGCTTGCGCAGGTGCCGGACTTCGATCACGCTGCCGAGGCCCCATAGTTCGCCGATGGCTTCTTCCGGAATTCCTTCCGTAACCATATGTAAATGGAAGCGATTGGTTGTTTTGCCTCTGCCGTAAACCACGACAATTTTTGCCTTTGGATAGTGATACTGCATTCGGCGCACAAGATTGTCGCGCACCCTTCGCATTTCCTCGGCGGTATGTACTTCATTTTCTGCATCCAGCGTCAGCGTGGAATACAAGCTTGTGGGTGAGAAATTGGCATTCATCAGCGCAATGAAGCGGTTCAGCGAGAGTTTGCCGTTGAATTCATCGCGCTCCGCCTGCGTCTGGAAGCGCGGTTTGCGCGGCTTGCTGGTCTTTTTGTCCGCACTGTCGGACACGGTATACACGATCTGTGTACACACCTTCCCGGCAAATAGCCGGCGCTTGTGTCTTTTTGCCATCATCCACACCTCTTTCTCCCGGGCGGACAGAGTCGTCCGCCCCTACAGGCCATCTGCCCGCTCAAAGCGTGGCCGGGGATTCCGGCCACAGTTTCAACGGGTACTTGTGCTGCTCATTTGTCTCAGCAGAGTAATCGCATTGACTTCTAATGCCGCGCATCTGGATTCAAGATCTGCAATTCGCTCTTTCATTTCGTCAAGCAGTGTGTCCATGCGGCATCTCATGCTGCGCAGCCTGAAAAACACCAGCACGCCCAGCGCGATCCACTCCAATGCAGCGGCAAGGCTCAAAATCTCAATCACCATTCTGTGCCGCCTCCATTTCCTTGCGTTCCTGCATGAAGCCATGCAGGAACAGCTCCAGCAGAGCGGCGGCGCGGTTGGTCAGCTTGGTGAAGTCCTTTTTGCTGATCTGCAACTCGCCCGTCGTTACGACTTGCGTATCCGGGCTGCCGATGATCTGAATCGTCGGATTCGGTATCAGCTTCTTTGTGCCGTCTTTCTCTACCTTGAAAAGCGGCGGCGCGGACTGCTCCATGACGATGCGCGGCGGGTATGCCTCGCCCCGGAAGCTGGTATCCCAGCTCAGCTTTTCATAGTAGGCGACAAAATTGTCGAGGTCATGCGCAAACGCGCCCATGATTTCTGCCATTTTGAACTCCTTTCATACTTCCACGCACTCATCGGCGCGGATATTGATTCTTTTGCCGCCGGACTCGATCGCATAGCCGTACCGCTTGGTGTTTGTGGGCGGGCGGTATTTTTCTGCCGGGTAAGTCTGCCCGACCGCCGGACGCAGCTCCGGATAGATCTCGATCTGCTTTGTGATGCGAATATTGACCTTGCTGTGCGGCAGGCGCAGTTCGCCGTTTTCGGTACACAGATGCTCCTCCCGCCGCATGTGTCCTGCGGCCCGTGTTTCCTTGAAATTTGCATTTCTGCATTTCGGTGAGCAGCACGGCTTGTATTTATCGTACTGCCGCAGATAGCTTGGCGTCCTGTAAAACTCCTTCCCGCACTGCGGGCAGATCAGCTTGACTAATTCCTGTTTCATGGCGTTCATCCTTTCGTCTGGGGGCCGGTATTCCGGCCCCCGCAGGCAGGACGGGCTTTCACCGTCTGCGCACCGGCGCGCCACGCTCGCTTGTCAAACGCTGCGCATTTCCGGGCGAGCCGCCCTTGACTGCCGTCAGGCGGCTTATAAAAAAGGAGGCAAGCGATGCCGTCAGGCATCGGCCGAACGCAGACCCAGCGAAGCGGTTTGCGTTCGGAAAGGAAGAAGGAGGCTGCGGATATGCAGCTTTCGGCTTTCGCCGGAAGCGGAATGGAGCAGGCTTCTTCTGACGTGCCCGGCGGTTGGGTGACGTTGACGGGTTCCGTTCGCGCGCACGTCCCACACGCGCTTTTTATCCCCGGCGCACGGGCTTGAGGGTTTTACCGTGCGCCGGGTGCAAAGCCGTAGGATGCTCCCCCCCGCAGCCGTCTCAAGGCAAAGCGGCTGCGGCATATGTCCAAAAAATAAGGTTCCCCGGCTGATTGCCTATTCCCTGGTGCTGATATTCTTATGCAGCAGGCCGTCCCCGCTCTTTTTGAACGGCAGCGCCTTACGCCGCGCCTGCTCCTCCGGATTCCAGCCGCACCGCTCACAGAAATCCGGTGCGAGTTTTGCGTATTGGCAGGCGTTCCCGCCTTTCGGCAGGCCGCACACTGCGTGCGGGCTGCTCTCGTTTTTTTTCTTCCGGCATGTTTAAATCTCCTGTATGTCAATTCCGAATTTTGACCGCATGAATTTCCGGTTGCGCAGATACTCCTTTGTCCGCGTCGGCTTGGACTTCACATCCTCAACGACCAGCTTGCCGCCGAAGCGGTACGAGAAATCCGCCGTATAGCGCACCGCGCGGATGCGCTCGCCGGTCTCGGCGATGTAACTTTCCTGCAAGGTAAATTGCGGTTGGAGCCGCAGATCGGAGATAATGCCAGCCTGAAGCATCACCATCAGTTCGTCATAGCGCCGGGCCTCCTTTTGGCTGTCAAACCGGACCCCGGCCCGCTCGGCGGGTGTGTTGTGGTACTTGGCCGCGCTCTGCTGTGCCTGTGCCTCCGGCAGCACCTGCCGCGCGTAAGCCTCCCGCATCCTCGGCGGCATGTCCGCCATCGATTCAAAGCGCAGCCCGCTCATTCGGCTGCTCCGTCCATCCGCGCGCCGCATTTGCCGCAGAAATTATGCCATCGTGAGCACAGCGTTGCTCCGCATACTGGGCAGTGATCATACGGAATATCCGTATGCACCATATTTCTGCGGTAAAGATTAGAGCCGTCCGCCGCAAAAACGCCGTTCTCCTCATGGTACCCCACAATCGTCCTCGTGCGCACTTTCGTCACTGGCGACCCATGCACCACCGGCGCAACGTCGGCGGCGGGCGTGTACTTGGATGATGAGATCATCTTGATCGCGTCCTGTAGCCAGAGGCCCCGCGTTGGCCTTCACCATGAGCGTTCCCTTTCCGCCCGCTGTGCAGTAGATATAGCATTTAAAAGGCACGCCGCACTTCGGCACGGTCTTCCGGATCTCGACCGCCTTGCTCCCGTTCAGGATCTTCCGCACCCACTCCGGGCGGATGCTGATTAACACGGCTTTACTCATACTTGCCTCCTTCCGGCTCTCCCGGCAGCGGCATCCAGTGGGTGATCAAATCCTGCGGAGCATCCCAGTTGCAGCACTTCCAACCGAGCCCCGGAATATACCGAGCTGCATCCACAATGCTCCCACCTGCGTCCTTAAAGGCGATAAGGTATCGCTTCAGGTGGTCTGTTGGCAGCCTCTCCTCCACGCTGACCCACTGCGGCACCTTCTCCCGCAGCGCCGCGTTCTCGGCGGTCAGGCGCTCGATGAGGTCGGCGCTCACTTTCGGGCACCCATCACACCCGTATCCCTTCGTAAACGGGCACTCCTCTGATTCTCCGCTTGCGCAAGCCCGCAGCGCCTGCATGATTTCCTGATCTGTCATAGTGTATCCTCCATCGTCTTCCCCCAGGCGGCCAGCTGGGCGCGGATCGCCGCGCGGAGCTTTCCGGCCTTGTCTTCGTCCTCGATGCGGCTGACAGCCTGCGTCAGCTGGTTAAAGGCCGCCTGCCACTGGCCGAAATACAGCTGCGCGGCCGTCACGTCCTTGTCGGACATGGCAAGCTTTTTCCGCAGCGTCTCGACCTCGCCGGTCAGGCGCTCCTTTTCCTCATCCGAGGATGCGGTCTCTGCCGCCGCCTTTGCCGCAGCCAGCTGCTGTTTCAGGTTCTCTGCCTCTCTGCGGACGCGCTCGATCTCCTGCTCGGTTCTGGTGGTCTGCTTCCGCCATTCGTCGGTTTTCTTCTGGAGTTCCTTCTCCGCCTGCGCCCGGACCTTGGCCTCGGCGTCCCGGATCGCCTGCTCGTCGCGCTGGACGGCCACCTCAACAGGCCGGTTCCGGAGCGCTTCGAGTTCATCCGCCATGCGGCAGGCCTCATCCTTTGCGGCGGTCAGTTCATCTTCCATGCCGCGCATCTTTTCGTAGGCCTCCTGCGCCTCTTTCTTCGCATTCTCGGCGCGGAGGGAATCGCTGCTTGCCTGCCGCAGGGCGCTTTCGCGCTCCTGCCGGGCTGCGTCGCGTTCCTTGATCGCTTTTTCCAGTTCCCGGGCGGAAAGATTCTCTGCATCGACCGCTTCGGCGAATTCCTCGCGCTCGTCTTCCGGCACGGCCAAAAGCCGCAAAGCATTGGAAATACTCAAATTTTGCAACGTTGACGAATTTGGTTCAGCTCCGAAAATGCCGATCTGTGCCGCTCCGTACTCCTCGAAAATGCGAATCAGGCGTGTCGCTTTGGTCTGCGAAAACTCTGTGTTTTTCTTGATCCAGTCTGCCCATCCTCCGTGCGGCACCATTTCCTTTGCCGCCGCCAGTCTCCGTCCGATCTCTATGGCGTAATACACCGTCATAGCCTTCGCCTGCCGGGTCAGCTCCCGAATTTCTCCTCCGAGCCGCTCCGGCGTTACTGTCAAATTACTCATGCCGCCGTCTCCTTTTTCGTTTTTGTTCCGGCGCGTTTCAGCTGCCGGACGTGTTCAAGCCACCTGTCCACGAATTCCTGCACTTCCTTTGTCGGTTGGCAGTTGCGCAGGCCGTGGTTCTGGATCTCCTTCAGCGTTTTCAGCTCTACTTGCAGTGTGTGCCACGGCTTGTCCGGCGCATCCGCGCGGCGGATGAAGAAAATGCAGCTGTCTCCGCGTGCCACAGTCGCGCCGTATGTGCCGACGCAGTGGTTCAGGGCGGAGCCCTCGTCGATCAACTCTTCCT
>DJQK01000024.1:0-1613 GCA_002437575.1 Clostridiales bacterium UBA6388
ACGGCGAATCTTACGGAAGGCGTCGATGCCAAGACCGTCTGCGGAAAGCTGACGCTTGCGTTCGCGGCGAAGGGTCTTCCCGTCGTTGAAATGCGGATGAAAAAGGCAAATCTTGAGGACGTGTTCCTCGAGCTCACAGAAGCCGGCGCGGCGGAAGAACCGGAGCCGCAGGAAGAACCGTCCAACGAGGCAGAAACAGCTGAAACAGAAAGCGAGGCGAAAGAGCAATGATCGCAGTTCTCAAACACGAGCTTCGCAGCGCGTTCAACTCCCTGACAGTCTACTTATTCTGCGCGGCGCTTTTGTGCATCGTCGGCGTGGGCGCGATGATCTACAACATTCAAGCCTCCGTTGCGAACTTTGAATACGCGCTCAATTACATTTCCATCATTCTGGTGGTCATCGTCCCGGTGCTCACCATGCGCTCGTTTGCAGAAGAGCGCAAGCAGAAGACCGATCAGCTGCTCTACTCTCTGCCGCTCACCACTTGGCAGATCGTGGGCGGAAAGTATCTGTCGCTGGTCGCGATGTTCTTTTTGCCGATGGCCATCATCGCGGTGTATCCGCTGATCTTCGCGCAGTACGGCGAGGTTTACTTGCTGGGCGCGTATGGCTCGATCTTCGCGTTCTTCGTGATGGGCGCGGCGCTCATTGCGGTCGGGATGTTCATTTCATCTCTGACCGACAATCAGGGCTTCGCGGCGGGCATTGCGATCGTGCTGTTTTTGTTCAACTACTTCAGCGTCTCTTTGGCAGAGCAGGTGTCGTCCACCAGCCTCGGCTCGGCCATTGCGCTGTGCGTGCTGGCGGCGCTCGTGGGCGTGATCGTGAAGGTGCTGACGAAGAACAACGACATTGCTTTCTGCGTGGGCGCCGGTCTGATCATCGTTATTCTGGGCTGCTACTATTTTATGGGCGACAGCTTTGAAAATCTTCTTCCGAAGCTGATGCAGAAGCTCTCGCTCTTTGACCGGTTCACGACGTTTGTGAACGGCGTGTTTGATCTGACGGCGCTGGTATTCTATGCGTCCGTCATCGCGCTCGGCCTGTTTCTGACCGTGCAGTCTCTGGAGAAACGGAGGTACAACTGATGAAGCACCCGAAATTGCAGCGCCGCATCGCGGCCAGGGGCGGCTCGTATGCCTTAGCCGTGACCGCCGTTGTGCTGGCGATCTTAATTGCGGTGAATATCCTCGCCTCCGTTCTGCCGACGACGCTCACAAAGCTGGACATCAGCTCGACCAAGCTCTACTCCATCACGAGCAGCACGAAGGTCGTGGTCAATAATCTGGAGAAGGACGTCACGATCTACTGGATCGTGCAGGCAGACGAGGAAGATGAAGTCATTGAAAATCTGCTGGGCAAATACGAAAGCCTGTCCTCACACATTACCGTGACGAAGAAAAATCCGGACGTCTACCCGACGTTTACCGCGCAGTATACCGACGAAGACGTGCCGAATAACAGTTTAATTGTCGAGTGCGGCGAGAAGAGCCGGTATATTTCCTACAACGACATTTACCTGACGGACGTGGACTACACGACGTATTCCTACGTCTACTCGTTTGACGGCGAGGGCGCGATCACGTCCGCCATCGACTATGTGATCTCCG
>DJQK01000024.1:1632-2487 GCA_002437575.1 Clostridiales bacterium UBA6388
CGACGAGCTGCCGAAGGTCTATTTGCTCGAGGGACACGGCGAGGCGGAGCTTCCCGCGGAGTTCCAGACGCAGATTGAGAAGGAAAACATGGAGCTTGAGAGCTTCTCGCTGCTCAACACCGATGAGATCCCCGAGGATGCGGACGCGCTTTTGATCTACGCGCCGGAAAGTGATATTTCTGACGAAGAAGCCGGTTTGCTGGAAGATTATCTGGAAAACGGCGGCAAACTGCTGGTCATTGCGGGCCCCACGGAGGACGGCACGCTTGAGAACCTTTACAGCGTTCTGGAAACCTACGGCGTAGAAGCCGCGGACGGCTTGGTTGTTGACAACGACCGGGAGCATTACGCGTTCCAGCAGCCGTATATTCTGCTTCCAGATATCCAGTCGAATGATATCACCGACCCCTTGATCGAGGCAAAGTACTACGCGATTTTCCCGCTGGCACAGGGCCTGACCATCACCGGCAGCTCCGCGACGGCGCTCCTGACCACGTCCGACGAGGCGTTCAGCAAGGCGGCGGGATTCCAGCTCGATACCTACGAAAAAGAGGACGGCGACACGGACGGACCGTTCTCGGTAGCAGTTTCTGTAGACACCGGAAACGATGGGCAGCTCATCTGGTTCGCGTCGAGCTATTTCCTTGATGAGATGTATAACGCCTACTCGTCGGGCGCGAACCTCGATCTGGCGATGAATGCACTCTCCAGCCTGATCGGCGAGCGCGAGGCGGTGTCGATCCGCAGCAAGTCTCTGAGCTACAACTATCTGACGATCTCCGAGTCTGCCGCGTCGATGCTGAAGACCTGGATGATCGGCGTGATCCCCGGCGCGTTCGTGGTCTACGGCGTGTT
>DJQK01000024.1:2600-5562 GCA_002437575.1 Clostridiales bacterium UBA6388
AGCATCACGGCGGTGCTTGTCAGCCGCCACGAGGAAAAGGTCGAGCAGATCAAAAACAGCGGCGAGACGATTTTAGCCATCCCGACAGATACCGTCACGGCGCTTTCGTGGACGAATGAAGAAGGAACGTTCTCGTTCACAAAAGACGAAACATGGACGTATGACGAGGATAGCGCGTTCCCAGTCAGCGAAGAAAAGATGAACGAATTGCTTGCGCCGTTCGAGGACTTTGCGGCGGCGTTCGTCATTGACGATGTAGAAGATTACGAACAGTATGGTCTTGACGAGCCGGTCTGCACGATCTCCATTACGGCCGGTGAGGAAACCTACACCGTAGAGCTCGGCGATTTCAGCAAAATGGACGAGCAGCGATATATTTCCATCGGCGACGGCAAGGCGTATTTGGTCAGCCACGATCCGCTGGACGAGTTCGGCGCGGTGCTGCGGGACATGATCCTCGATGATACGATTCCGGAATTTGACACCGCAAAGCAAATCGCGTTCACAGGCAGCGAAAGCTACACCATTACCTATGACGAGGACGGCACGAGCATCTGTGCGGACGACGTGTACTTCACGGACGGCAAGCCGCTCGACACGGCCGTTATCACCGAATGGCTGACCGCGCTGCACGAGCTTGATCTGACAAACTATGTAAGCTACAACGTCACAGACGAAGAATTGCAGACGTTCGGGTTGGATGAGCCAGATTTGACGATCACGCTCGACTACAGCAGCACCGATGAAGATGGGAACGAAACGGATCCCGGCACGCTGGTGCTGCACCTGTCGCAGAATCCGGAGGAACTGGCGGCATATGAAGAGGCAATCGCCAACGAGGAAGAGGAGCTGCCTGACGTGACGTGCTATGCGCGCGTCAGCGAGTCGCAGATCGTCTACCAGATCACGCAGTCGGAATTTGACGCGCTGACGGATGTTTCCTATGACGCGCTGCGCCATCAGAAGATTTTTACGGCGGATTTTGACACCGTGACCTCCATGGACGTGACGCTCGAAGGCGAAGATTACACCTTTACCTACACGCCGCCCGAGGATGAGGACGACGAGGACGCGGAAGGCACATGGGCGTATAACGGCGAGGACTTTGATGTTTTCGATTTCAGCTACGCCCTTCGTGCCCTGTCGGCGACGAGCTTCACGGACGAAGCGCCCACCGGACAGGAGGAAATTTCTCTGACGCTGCATCTGGATAATGAAGACTTCCCGACCTTCACGCTGACGCTTTACCGCTATGACGGCGAAAATTGTATTGCCTGCGTGGACGGCGAGCCGGTCGCGCTCGTCTCCCGCGCCCAGACCGTCGATCTGGTCGAAGCCGTCCGGGCCGTGGTGCTTCAGTAACGCAAAAATCCGCAGGCAGCAAAACTGTCTGCGGATTTTTGCGCACATTTCAGATTTCTGTGATAGAATAAGGGCAGCACCGCACAATTCGGCACGCGGCTTCGGCGGAAAAGATCTGCCGAAATGCACAGACGCAATTGCGCGGCGTTTCCTAAAAAAGGAGGCGGCAGGATGCGGATATTACTGGCAGAAGACGAGAAAATGATTGCCCGCGCTTTGCGGGTCATGCTGGAAAAGAATAAGTACGCCGTCGATGTGGTGTACAACGGGACTGACGCGCTGGACTATATTCGGACAACAAACTACGACGCGCTGGTGCTGGATATTATGATGCCCGGCATGGACGGCTTGACGGTCTTGCGCGAAGCAAGAACGCTTGGTATTGCAACGCCAGCGCTGTTCCTGACGGCGAAGGCAGAGGTCGAAGACCGTGTGACGGGGCTGGACGCGGGTGCGGACGATTATCTGCCGAAGCCCTTTGACGCAAGCGAATTTCTGGCCCGTGTGCGCGCCCTCACCCGAAGAAGCGGCGCGTACACGCCGAGCCGTCTGACGCTTGGCAATACCTCGCTGGACTGCGGCACGTATCAGCTGCTGAGTCCATATGGGCAGACGCGGCTCAACAACAAGGAATTTCAGCTCATGGAGCTGTTTCTGCGCAATCCCCGGCAGGTCTTTTCCTCGGAGCATCTGATGGAAAAGATCTGGGGCTTTGATACCGAAACGGAGATGGAGGTCATCTGGACGTACATCGGCTTTCTGCGCAAGAAGCTAAAATCCCTGCAAGCAGATATTGAGATCAAAACCATCCGCGGCGCAGGCTACGCTTTGGAGGAAACCGGATGTTAAAAAAGATGCGCTGGCGGTTCATCGGTTCGGCGATGGCGGCGATTTCAGCGGTCGTTGTCGTGCTGCTGTTTGTGTTAAACGTCGGAAATTACCGTAATATCACGCGCCAGCAGGACGAGGCGCTGGATAGGCTGCTGGAAATTGAAAGTATGGACGCGCCGTTTTCCGATGGACGCGGCGCACCGCCGTTTGACGACTGGATGCACTTTTCGCCGGAGGTGCAGTATTCGCTGCGCTTTTTCTCCGTGCACTGCACGCCTGACGGCGGCGTCACGAAGATCAATCAGGACAATATTGCGTCTGTCTCTGAGGCAGATGCCGAAAACTACGCGCACACGGCGCTCTCCAGCGGGAAAACGCGCGGCTATGAGGGCGGATACCGGTATCTGGTGGAAACCCGCGAGGAGGAGACGGTCGTGCTGTTCCTCAATTCCGAGCGCGAGCTGCAGAGCATCCGGTCGCTGCTTCTTATCACGCTGGCCGTCGCGGGCGGGAGTTTGCTGCTGGTGTTTGCGCTGGTCGTGCTGTTCTCCAAGCGCGCCATCGCGCCGTATCTGCGCAACCTGGCCGCACAGAAGCAGTTCATCACGAACGCCAGTCACGAGCTGAAAACGCCTTTGACCGCCATTTCCACGAGTGCGGACGTGCTGGCGATGGAATCTGGCGAAAATGAGTGGGTCAAAAACATTCAGGCGCAGTCCGGAAGGCTTTCAAGACTCATTTCCAGCCTTGTCACGCTCTGCCGTCTGGA
>DJQK01000024.1:5647-6946 GCA_002437575.1 Clostridiales bacterium UBA6388
TTTTCGTCTTTGGCCGCAGCGAAGGGCAAGGAATACACGCAGTACATTGAAGACGGAATTTTCGTCACAGGCGACCGCGCGGCGATCTGCCAGCTGGTGTCGATTTTGCTTGACAACGCGATCAGGTATTCCGCTGAGCGCGGCGTCATCCGCCTGCACGTCTGCCGCAGCGGAAAGCGCGCGGAGATCGAGGTCTATAATACGCTCGAAAGCAATGAGAAGCTCGACTGCAAGCGCCTTTTTGAGCGCTTTTACCGCCCGGACGCATCGAGAAATGCCAACACCGGCGGCAGCGGCGTGGGGCTTTCCATCGCGAAAGCGACCGTGGAGGCCCACGGCGGCACGATCAAGGCCCGGCAGAACGGCCGGGAGATCACATTTACCGTTCGGTTCTGAATCAGCACCGCGCAATTACGTCTTCGCGCTTCGGAGGATCTTTTCTGCCGAAGCAGCTTGCCGAATTGTGCTGTGTTTCCCTGAATGTTTTTCGCTTTCCGAATTTTGCAGGAATCGGGAGCGGCCCCGGCGCGGTATCCGGACTGCCGCTTTCCGCGCGAAGCGCAATGCAAAGCCGGTTTGCAGACGATCTTCTGCCTTTGCCGCAGCGTCGTGGGTGGCTGTGCGCTTCTCGGCGCGGCGCGGAACAATCTTTTGCAAAACCCGTAAAAAAGCAGGACAGCTGCGCTGTCCTGCTTTCCTGTTATGCGAAATTATTTGCAGAGCTCGGCAGTATCCTGCGCGATCATGAGCTCTTCGTTGGTCGGGATGACCCAGACGGTGACCTTGGAGTCGGGCGTGGAGATGATGGCCTCTTCGCCGCGGGTGTTGTTCTTCTCGGGATCGAGCTTGATGCCGAGATACTCGAGACCCTCGCAGATGGAAGCGCGCATCGTCGCAGAGTTCTCGCCGACGCCGGCCGTGAAGACCAGGCAGTCCAGACCGCCCAGAACGGTGGTGTAGGAGCCAATGTACTTCTTGACCTCGTAGGCGAACTTGTCGAGCGCCAGACGGCAGTCGGAATTGCCCTGGTTGGCCGCGGTCTCGATGTCGCGGAAGTCGGAAGAAACGCCGGACAGAGCCAGAACGCCGGACTTCTTGTTGAGGATGTTCAGGCACTCGTCCGCCGTGAGGTGGTCGTGGTTCATCATGTACTGCGCGACGCAGGTGTCGATATCGCCCGCACGCGTGCCCATGGGAACACCGGCCAGAGGCGAAAGGCCCATGGACGTATCCTGGCACTTGCCGTCCTTGACGGCGGAGAGGGACGAGCCGTTGCCGAGGTGGCAGACGATGACGCGG
>DJQK01000118.1:0-4393 GCA_002437575.1 Clostridiales bacterium UBA6388
CCGCCGAAGCGGCTGCCCATGCCGGCGGCCATGATGACAAGCGTCGGTTCGTGCGTCAAAATCGAACACGCTCCTTTTTCTGTGATGGTTCTATCTTACCTGTTTTGCTGCAAAAATGCAATGGCAAAAGCGCCCGAAGATCGTTCTCCGGACGCTTTTTTGTTACTCTGTTAAAATGCCGCGGAGGTCTGCGATCGCGCCGCGCGGACACTTGACCGCGCACTGGCCGCACGACAGACAGAGGCTCTCGTCGATGTGCGACAGGTTATCCGTCACGGTGATAGCCCCGGCGGGACAGATCTTTTCGCACAGGCCGCAGCCGATGCACGAAACTTTACAGTATTTTCTCGCATTCTTGCCAAGGTCCCGGTTGGAGCACCTGACGGCGATGGGGTTCGCGCACTCGTGAATATGGATCAGCTCTCTTGGACATTCGCGCACGCACGCGCCGCAGGCGATGCACTTGTCCTCGTTCACCTGCGCAGCGCCGAGGCCGTTTATCTCGATCGCGTCGAATTTACAAACGCCGACGCACAGTCCGCACCCCACGCAGCCGTATTCGCACTCCGCCGTCGCGCGGCAGCCGCCATTGCAGGCCACGAAGGCCGCCTTGTAAGGAAAGCGTTTTTTCACAGCCATACCTCACACCTTCCTTTCATACGGCGTATGCGCAAGCGGCAGGACGGTTCTGCGCTCGTGGTCATACTGGTAATACGCCTCGGCGATCGCGGGAGCGGTCGGGATGGACGTAATTTCGCCGATGCCGATCGCGCCGCAGGCAACGTCAAGTCCCGGCTTATCGATGACGATGGCGTCGATCTCCGGAATTTCGTGCGCCCGGAACAATCCCAGCTTTCCGTATTTGTCGATGGGCCTGCAATTTTCGTCGATGGGGTACTGCTCACGAAGCGCGTAGCCCATGCTCATGACGACGCCGCCTTCGATCTGGCCCTCGCAGGACCTGGGGTTCACGGCCTTGCCGACGTCGTGCGCCGCGACGATCTTCTCGAGCCTTCCGGTCTTCTTATCCAAAATGCACATCTGCGTGGCATAGCCGTAAGCGACGTGCGAGACCGGGTTCGGCTTGTCCGCGCCGAGAGGATCGGTCTTCGCGTAGTATTCGCCGTAGAATTCCTGACCGCTCAGGTCCTTCATTGTATGGCCGTTCAGCGCCGCACAGAATTTTTCGCACGCCCGGCGGCAGGCTTCGCCTGTAATGAGCGTCTGGCGCGAGCCCGAGGTATCGCCGGAGTCCGGCGCGATCCACGTGTTCGAGCGCTCATAGACGATCTGGTCTCTGGAAAGCGGCGTTGCCGTCACGCACATCTGCACCAGAACGGTGCCGAGGCCCTGTCCGATACAGGAAGCGCCCGCGTAAATGTGCAGCTTCTCGTCTTCTTCGACGATGAGCTTACACCTGCCATAATCGGGAAGGCCCACGCCGACGCCCGCGTTTTTCATCGCGCAGGCAAGCCCCACCGGCTTTCCGGCCTTGACCGCTTCATCATAGGCGGGCTTCACAGCCTCGAGCGTTTCGACAAGGCCGGTTTCCTTTCCCACGATCTGGCCGTTCGGAAGGACGCCTCCCGGGCGGATAGCGTTGCGGTAGCGGATCTCCCAGGGGCTGATGCCGATTCTCTCGGCCATTTCGTTGAGCAGGCTTTCGATCGCGAAGCACGTCTGCGTCACGCCGAAGCCGCGGAACGCACCGGCCGGGGGATTGTTGGTATAGTACGCTCTGCCCCGAATTTCAAAGTTTTCATACGCATACGGCCCCGCCGCATGGGTGCAGGCCCGCTCCAGAACGGGGCCGCCGAGCGAGGCAAACGCGCCCGTGTCGGACACGACGTCCGCCTTCACGCCCTGAATGATGCCGTTTTCGTCGCAGCCGAGTGTAAAGTCCATCCAGAACGGATGGCGCTTCGGGTGTACGAGCAGAGACTCCGCGCGAGAGAGCTTGACCTTCACCGGAAGGTGCGTCACATAGGTGATGAGCGCCGCGTGGTGCTGCACCGACATATCCTCTTTTCCGCCGAAGCCGCCGCCGACGAGCTGGTTTTCGACCTTGATCTTCTTCGTTCCCAGAAGAAGCGAGCATTCATGCAGCGTCGTGTGCGACGACTGGTCGGTCGTAAGCAGCATCACGTCGCCATCTTTGTCGATATACGCCACCGCGCACTCGGGCTCCAAAAACGCGTGCTCGGTCCACGGCGTTTCAAAGTGGCGGGAGACGACGTATTTGGATCTTGCGATCGCGCCGTCTGCATCGCCGCGGCTGACGTGCCGGATGGCCTGCAAATTCGTGCCCTCCTCGTCAAAGACGTGGGGCGCGTCATCCTTCATCGCCTCAAACGGGCTGTGGACTGCGGGCAGGACCTCGTACTCAACGTTCACGAGCTTTTTCGCCTTTTCAAGCGTCTCGGGGTCATTTGCCACGACAAGCGCGATCGCGTCGCCCAGGTAATGCGTCAGGCCGCCCACCGGCACGAGCGTATACTGGTCGTGCTTGATGTGGCCAACCAAATTAGACCCCGGGATATCGTCCGCCGTCAGGACCGCGCACACGCCCGGAAGCGCCAGCGCCTTCGACGCGTCGATGGACTTGACTCTCGCTCTTGCGTATTTGGCCCGGACAGCCGAGCCGTAGGTCATGTACGGCACATAGCAGTCGTCGGGATACCTTCCATAGCCCAGGACCTTTTCCTCCACGTCGATGCGGTGCACGCTCGAGCCGACCTTCCAGTCGTTTTCGGACGGCGCGGGGATATGCCCGCCCTCTCGTAAAAGCTTCGCCGCCAGACGCACGGCCGCGATGATCTTCACGTAGCCCGTGCAGCGGCAGTAGTTGTTGCGCAGCGCGTAGCGGATCTCGGCGTCCGTGGGGTTTACGTTCCGGTCGAGAAGCGCCTTCGTGCACAAAACCATGCCCGGGATGCAGAAGCCGCACTGCACCGCTCCGGCCTCGCCGTAGGCATAGGTGTAGAGCTTCTTCTCCGCTTCCGTCAAGCCCTCGACGGTGAGGATATGCTTTCCCTCCAGCCGGTCGGTCATCGGCGTGCAGGCTCTGACGGTCTGGCCGTCGATGAGCACCGTACACGCGCCGCACGCGCCCTCCGAGCAGCCGTCCTTCACAGACGTCAGGCGCAGCTCGTCGCGCAGATAGCGCAGCAGCTTCTGGTTTTTCGTTGCTTCGACTTCTTTGCCGTTGACAAAAAAGACTGCCATTGCAAAAACTCCTCTGTTCTGAATTTCGGTCCTCACGTCACAGGCGAACTGTTCTCGGCATCAAGCCACCGTAATTCCGAGCTTTTGGATCAGGCGCCCGACGCAAAAGCGGCAGACGCCCCAAGGCAGCACCGCGCAATTGCGTCTTCGCGCTTCGCCGGATCGGGCGGCGCTGCCTTAAAATCTATTTGCATTATACAATTATTTTTAGTTTTCTGCAAGAACTTCACCAAAAATTCCCGCAGATCCGTTATCTTTTTTATCGATCACGCCTAAATTGCAGCGCGTGGGAACGTTTTGCTACAGCCGTTCGTCAGACCCTGCGGCAAAGCGCAGCTTGCGGTAGGCGTCGATGAAAAATGTGAGGACGAACAGGTAAAAAAGAGCGGTCATCAGCCCGCCTCCAACGCAGAGGCTGTAATCCCAGAAGCCGTGCAGCAGCGCGGGGACAAGCAGGCTTGCCCGCAGATACTGCTGCGGCGTTTGCTCGGGAAGCTCGATGAAATACCGCTGCATCGCGCGTTCGGCCGTTTTCGCCTCTCCGAGATAGATGCCCATATACACGGCAAAAAAGCAGTGCCCCGGCACGGACAGAAGCGCCCGCGACACGGCGACGGACAGGCCGAACTCCGCAACGTATAAAATATTCTCGAGCGCCGCAAACCCGAGCGCGGAGAACACGCAATACACCACGGCGTCAAAGCGGTAGTCAAAGGCGGGACTCTTCCACGCAAGCTTCATCACCGGCCAGCGCTTGCAGCTTTCCTCCACCAGCGCGACAATGCAGAAATTTTCGATCACGAGATACACCGTCGAGCGTTCGTCCAGCACAAGCGCCAGAAGCCTCGTCAGCGCCCCTTCGACCACGCCGGCGATAAGTCCCGAGAGCGCGCCGAACAGCACCAGCCGCACCAGAAGCCCCGGCGGCTCTTTTTCGATCCGGTCGAGCCGGTACACCTGCACCATCAGAAACACGGCGGGCACCAGCGCGGCCAACAGCAGAAATGGGCTCATACAATTCCTCTCTTCACAAAATCCAAATGCACCGCACCCCACAAAGGCTTCCCTTGCGGCAAGGGGGCCTTTGGTGCGGTGGAATCCTTTGGTGCGATCGAAGGGCGGACAGAGTCGTCCGCCCCTACAGAAGCGGCGAGAAGACCTGAAGCAG
>DJQK01000118.1:4591-6688 GCA_002437575.1 Clostridiales bacterium UBA6388
GGCGTAATGATCGTCAGACAAACAGACCTTCGAGTGGATGAAGCCGGGCTTGAACTCAAAAATGCGCACGCCCGCTTCCGTCAAAACCTCGTAATTGGCCCGCGTCACGGCGTGGACGTACCACTTGTCGGGGATGCCCGGCGTGATGATGCGCACGTCGACGCCGGTCTTCGCGGCCACGCACAAAGCCGTGACCATCTTGTCGTCCAGGATCAGATACGGCGTCATGATCCAGAGCCGCCGGCTGGCCGACTGGATGAGGCTCTGGAAGATCGTCGCGCCGACATCTTCGTGGTCGAGCGGGCTGTCGGCAAAGGGCTGGATATAGCCCTTTCCAAGCGGCTGCTCGCCGTAATCGGGCCGGAAAGCCTCGACGTCTTCTTCGAGACCCGCGACATAGTCCCAGATGCTCAAAAACATCATCACCATCGACCACACCGCGCTGCCGCGCACCAGAATGCCGCAGTCCTTCCATTGGCCGAAGCGCTCTTTTTCGTTGATATACTCGTCGGAAAGATTCACCCCGCCCGTAAAACCGGCCTTGCCGTCGATGATCATGAGCTTGCGGTGGTCGCGGTTATTGAGCCGCCCGGACAAAACCGGAATGAAGGGATTGAACACGTGCGCCTGAATGCCCATGTCGCGCAGCTTTTTGCAGTAGTGCATGGGAAGATACGTGATGCAGCCGAAATCGTCGTACATCACGCGCACATCGACGCCCTGCGCCGCCTTGCGCCGGAGAATGTCCAGGATCGCGCCCCACATTTTTCCGTCGTTGATGATGAAAAATTCGAGAAAAATATAGTGCTCGGCTTTTTCCAGCTCTTCGAGCATCCGCGCAAAGCACGTCTCGCCGCTTGGAAAATAGATGGCGTCGGAGGTGTCGTAGACCGGATAGCGGGAGCTTGCGTGCAGATACCGCGCATGGTTCCACGCCGGGATATCGGTCTTCTCGAGCGCGTCCATCGTGCGCCTGTCCTGCCGCAGATGCTGCGCGACCATGACCTCGACGCGCGCCATGCGGCGGTTTTCGCGGTTTGATATGCGGTTGCCGCCGAAAAGCAGGTAGATCGTAATGCCCGCAACCGGGAAGGCCAGGATCAGAACCACCCACGCCATTTTATAAGAGGGGTTACTGCGGCCCGTCATGATCGTCAGGACCGCGACCCACGTAATAAGCGTGATGGCAGGCTGCACCCAGTGCCAGTATTCGCGCAGCCAGTTCATGCCCGCGATGGCAAACAGGATTTGCAGCACAATGCCCAGCGACACCGCGACCACGCGCTGAAACAGCAGCTTCGGCAGATTCCGCACAGCTTCCCACTCCTTCCGGCAAAATACTTTCTATCAGTATAGCACGCCCGCTCGATTCTTACAAGCGCAAGCTGGTTTTGCAGTGAACTTTTGTTTGAAAATAGTGCTTGTATCGCTTCCGTGTCTATGATATAATATGCTACTACAAAGCCGCGCACTTAGGGTACATCTGAAAACGCGGCTTTCAGGAGATCATACCATGCTCGATACCATTCGGGTGCGAGGCGCCCGCGTCAATAACCTCAAAAACATTTCGGTCGACATTCCGCGCGACAAGCTCGTCGTGCTCACGGGGCTCTCCGGCTCCGGAAAATCGAGCCTTGCCTTCGACACCATCTACGCCGAGGGCCAGCGGCGCTATGTGGAGTCGCTGTCTTCCTACGCCAGAATGTTCCTCGGCCAGATGGACAAGCCCGACGTCGACGCCATCGACGGCCTGTCTCCGGCCATCTCCATCGACCAGAAAACGACGAGCAAAAACCCCCGCTCGACGGTCGGCACGGTGACGGAAATTTACGACTATCTGCGCCTTTTATGGGCCCGCTGCGGCGTGCCGCACTGCCCGAAGTGCGGAAAGGAGATCCAGCGCCAGTCGGTCGACCAGATCGTCGACAAGATCATGCAGCTGCCGGAAAAAACGCGCTTTCAGATCCTCAGCCCCGTCGTGCGCGGAAAAAAGGGCGAGCACACGAAGGTGCTCGAAGACGCAAGAAAGGGCGGCTTCGTCCGCGCGCGCATTGACGGCAGCGTCTATGACCTCTCCGAGGAAATTTCGCTCGACAA
>DJQK01000118.1:6768-7247 GCA_002437575.1 Clostridiales bacterium UBA6388
GACTTAACGCGGCGGCTGACCGACTCTGTGGAGACGGCGCTGTCTTTATCCGGCGGCCTTGTCATTCTCAACGAGGTCGCAAGCGATCAGGACACCATTTTCTCGCAGAATTACGCCTGCGAGGACTGCGGCGTGAGCCTGCCGGAATTATCGCCGCGGATGTTCTCGTTTAACAATCCCTACGGCGCGTGCCCGGTCTGCTCGGGTCTCGGCACGCAGCTGGTGGCAGATGCCGACCTCGTCATTCCCGACTGGGACAAGTCGATCCTCGACGGCGCGATTCAGGCCAGCGGCTTTAATAACGTCAAGGACGACTCCATCGCGCGGATGTACTTTGAGGCTCTGGCGAAAAAATATCATTTTTCGCTCACAACGCCCATGCGCGAGCTCCCCAAAGACGCGCTGCACGCCGTGTTATACGGCACCGGAAAAGAGAACCTCACCATCTACTACGAACGCGCCAACGGACGCGGCACGCT
>DJQK01000118.1:7285-7575 GCA_002437575.1 Clostridiales bacterium UBA6388
GAGCGGCCCTTCGAGGGCGTTCTCAATAACGTCACGCGGCGCTTAACAGAAACGCAGTCCGACGCGATGCGAAAAGAATTGGAGGAGTGTATGTCCGAGCGGCCGTGCCCGAAGTGTCACGGAAACCGGCTTTCGGATATCAGCCTGGCCGTCACGGTCGGCGGGCTGAACATCATGGATTTCTGCCGCCTGCCGGTCGACCGGGCGCTCGATTTTATGGAGCACCTGGAGCTCACAGGCTCGATGGCGGTCATCGCGTCGCAGATTTTGCGGGAAATTCGCTCGCGGCT
>DJQK01000071.1:0-169 GCA_002437575.1 Clostridiales bacterium UBA6388
GCAATAACAACTACAGCCACGGCCAGGAAGCTGGTCAAAAACAAAAAAGCAGGGCGGCTTTCGCCGCCCCACCTGAAAATCATCTTGGTACGATCACATTCACAGCCCGCTGGTGATTAACGATCTCGACATCCTGCACCGTCCCGCCGTACTCGCCGTCGAGCGTCCA
>DJQK01000071.1:277-412 GCA_002437575.1 Clostridiales bacterium UBA6388
CGTTGTTGAAATCGATCAGATTTTTGATATCACGCACCAGAAGCAGCTCCGACTGTCCGTCGTTGAGGCTGATGCCGAGGCTGTCCAAGGCCAGAACGCCGCCCACGGAGCTCGTGCTGCACACGAGGCCGTCGA
>DJQK01000071.1:542-878 GCA_002437575.1 Clostridiales bacterium UBA6388
CCTCCTGCGGCGTCTGATACGAAACGCCGGTAAAAAGGCCGAACGCCGCGACATAGACAAACCAGCGGTTTTCACCGAAGCTTCCGACATCGATGGGAAACTCGCGGCCCGTGACGATATCCTGCGCGGCCAGGATCGGATCCATGCTCAGCCCAAGCGTCCGCGCCACGTCGTTGACCGTTCCGCCCGGGATATAGCCGAGCGGCGGCCGGTCTGCCGGCGGCAGCTGCATGAGCCCCGAAACGGCCTCGTTGAGCGTTCCGTCTCCTCCGGTGCAGACGACGAGGTCGAAGTCCTTCGCCCGCTTTGCGATTCTGCGTGTAAGGTCGCGCGGGG
>DJQK01000071.1:909-6155 GCA_002437575.1 Clostridiales bacterium UBA6388
GGGGCGCTCGTCGGGTGGACCGTCACCTCGTAGCCGCCTGCCGTGAAGATCTGTATCACCTGCATCAGGCTTCCCCGGATCTCCGCGTGCCCGGCTCTGGGATTCACAAAAAACAGCAGCTTTCTTTGCATTCCCTACAGCCTCCTGCTTCGCGTGAAATGATCAGTTGTTCGTGCTCTGCTGCGCAGCGTCGGTTTCTGTCTCGGAGGACGTCTCTTCGGAAGCCTCGCCGGAGGCCTCTTCGGAAGCCTGCGCCTCGGCCTGCTGTTCGGCAATAGCCGCTTCGCGCGACTCCTTCAGCACGTCATAGATGGCCGCGTTTTCAAATGTCGTTTCCATCGGATACTTTTCGCGCAGCGCATCTTCGATCTCGACAGACTTTTCCGAAAGCAGATCGCCCTTGGCCGTCTCAAACCAGAAGACCTCTTCGCCGCGGTCGACGAAGTACATGATATGATAGCCGTAATCAGTCTTTACGATGCCGGTGTCGCCGGGCTGGCGCGCATCGTCAAAGCACCATGCGTCAAAAGCGTCTACCATCTGGCCGGGATAGACATCTTCGTAAAGCCCGCCGTTGGTATTGCTGCCGGGGTCTTCGGAATTTTCGTTTGCCAGCGCGGCAAAGGAAGCTTCCGTCGCCTCTCCGGCCTTCCACTCGTTCAGAAGGGCTTCGGCCTTCTGCTCGGCCTCCTGCCAGGCTTGCTCGGTGTATTCGCCGTTTTCGTCCTGTTCAGCCGGAATGATGAGAATATGGCGCACATCGACCATGGGCTTATCGACCTTCGTCACGCGGTTTTCGGCATAGGTCTCGGCGTTCTCGTCATAGTAGTCGCTGATTTCCTGATCGGTAAATGAGAGCTCGTCGACGAGCTTCTGCATATACCGCGACGCGCGGAGATTGCTGCGCGCAAAAGCAACGTAGTCTTCCAGTGTGGCCGTTGGGCCGAAGGACGCCTGCAAGTACGCCGTGCCGTCTTCCATGCCATAGTAGCTGGCCGTCGCGTTCAGGTTTTCGGGCAGCGCGTCGAGCTCCGCCTGATCCTCTGCGCTGAGCTCGAACCCCGCGGCGTCAGCCTCCAGATTCAGCGCCGTGATCGAGTGGAACATATCCGCCGCGCCGGTCAGAAGCGCCTGCTGCCAGGTCTCGGTCTCATTATACATCTGCTCGTCGAGACCCTTGGTCTGGTCTAACAGATAGCTCAGATACGAGCTGTAGTTGCTGGCGAAGGTGTAATACTGCTGCCAGTAGTAAAATGCGAGCTCCCGGTTCGTCATGACCTGGCCGCCGCACGCGGCGATGGGCAGAGCGAGCACATCGTCCGTCAGCTGCTCTTCCGTCGCGGTGTAGGAGACAAGATCGCTCGGCGTCTGCTCTTCGGCGGTTTCTTCGCTTTCGCCTTCCGTTTCGGTGGCGGCGGGCTCTTGCGCATCCGCAGGGCTCTGTGCGGTGTCTTTTTTTCCCGCGATCAGGATCGCCGCCACGATCGCAATGACCGCCAGCGCGCCTACGACCCACATCCAGACAGGGGGCTTTTTCTTCTCCGGCTCTGCGGGCGTCTCGGGGGTCTGCTCCGCAGACGCAGCGGCTTCTTCCTGCGCGGGCGCTTCTTCGCAGGTAGAGCTTTCCGCTTCGCCCTGTTTCGGCGCGGTATCTTCTGCTTCGGCTGCTTCCGCCGGAGCTTCGGTCGTTTCTGCTGCCGTTTCTTCTGCCGCAGTCTCTTCGCAGACCGTCTGTCCGCAGGCCGGGCACACCGTCTGGTCCTGCTGAAGCTCTGCGCCGCAATGATCACACTTTTTCATAATTTCCTTCCTTCTGCCGCTTTTTCCGCGGCACGTTCAAAATCGCCTGTTTTCCGGCGCAGCACAGCAGCTGCTGCCGGAAACGATCTGTTACAGTTTACCACACGCCCCCGCCTTTTGCAACGACCGATGGCTGTCCGCGCCGTAAACAATTTGTAAATAGTATGGCGTTTTACCCCTTCCGGCCGGTTTTTGCCGGCATTTTCATTGAAACGCACCGGCGTTTCTGGTATAATACGTGCAAATTCGGCATTTTTTCAAGGCCGTGCAGTGGAAAAACGAACAGTCTTGTGATATAATATTGTATTGCACAAAAACACCGCAACGGAGGAATCTGCTTTGGAACGTCAAACTACCGTCATCTCCCAGCCGGAGCTGGACCGTCAGGCGGCTATCTGCCGCGAGATCGCAAGCTATTGGGAAAGCCAGGGCAGAACGCCCCTCGCCTTTGTCGACACCTACGGCTGTCAGCAGAACGAGGCGGATTCCGAGCGCATCCGCGGGATGCTGCAAGCCTGCGGCTACCGGATGAGCGATACCGAAGAGGGCGCGGACTGCATCGTCATCAACACCTGCGCCATCCGCGAGCACGCCGAAACGCGCGTATACGGAAATGTCGGTGCGCTCGTACACACGAAAAACCGCCACCCCTCGCAGAAAATTTTCCTCTGCGGCTGCATGATGGGCCAGCCGGCCGTGGTCGACAGGATCAAGCGCAGCTACCACCATGTCGACGGCATCTTCAACCCCCACCAGCTCTGGCGCTTCCCGGAGCTGCTGCAATTCGTCCTCACCAAAAACAAGCGCGTCTACGCCGACGAGGCTTCCGCGGGCAATATCGCCGAGGGCCTTCCCGTCGTGCGCTCGTCGGGGCTCAAGGCGTGGGTGTCCATTATGTACGGCTGCAACAATTTCTGCTCGTACTGCATCGTCCCCTATGTCCGCGGCCGCGAACGCTCCAGAAAACCGGAAGAGATTCTCGAAGAGGTCAAAGGCCTTATCGCTGCCGGCTACAAGGACATTACGCTTCTCGGCCAGAACGTCAATTCCTACGGAAAAGATCTCGACTGCGGCGTTGACTTTGCAGACCTTATGGCGCAGATCGCCGAGCTTCCGGGCGAGTTTTGGCTGCGCTTCATGACAAGCCATCCCAAGGACGCATCGAAAAAGCTCTTTGACACGATCGCAAGCCATGATAAGATCTGCAGCCAGTTCCACCTTCCCTTCCAGTCCGGAAACGACCGCGTGCTCAAGACCATGAACCGGCACTATGACCGGGCGCAGTATCTGGAGCTGGTCGATTATGGCCGCAAGGTCATGCCCGACCTTGTTTTGACGAGCGACGTCATCGTCGGCTTCCCCGGCGAAACCGAGGAAGAGTTTGAAGACACGATCAGCCTCATTGAACGCGTCCGCTACGACGCGCTGTTCACCTTTATCTTTTCCCCGCGCGGCGGCACACCGGCTGCCAAAATGGAAGACCCGACGCCCAGGGAAGAAAAAAACCGCCGCTTTGACCGGCTCTGCGCCGTGCAGAACCAGATCTCGCTGGAAATTCATCAGGCCTACGTCGGAAAAACGATGCGCGTTTTAGTCGACGGCCGCGACGGCGAAAATCTCACCGCCCGGACAGAAGGCGGCCGTCTTGTCCGCCTGCCGGGAGACGACAGCCTCATCGGGCAGTTTATCGACGTCAAAATCACCGGCTGCACCACCTGGAGCCTCGTCGGCGAGGTTTCTGACTGACGCTGCGGCAATACTTTCTGTATTTTTATTCTACGCAAGATCTCAACACAAGGCGTAGGGGCCGATGCCCACATCGGCCCGTTGGGAAGCATCGAATTTGCCGCAGGGCATCACGTTTCGTCCGTACCCGCTGCGTGGGCCGATGTGGGCATCTTACGAAATATCACGAACCGGAGGTTTTTCTATGGCTGAACTGACGCCCATGATGCAGCAGTACCGCACCGTCAAGGAGCAGAATCCCGACTGCATCCTCTTTTTCCGGCTGGGCGATTTCTATGAGATGTTCGACGAGGACGCACGCATCGCCTCGCGCGAGCTCGACCTTACCCTCACC
This sequence comes from Clostridiales bacterium UBA6388, assembly GCA_002437575.1. Classification (GTDB taxonomy): domain Bacteria; phylum Bacillota; class Clostridia; order Oscillospirales; family Oscillospiraceae; genus CAG-170. The sequence continues at coordinate 4,790 of DJQK01000071.1, forward strand.
AGCCGCGACCATGCCAAAGACAAAGCCCTGGAGGACAAGGTCCCCATGTGCGGCGTGCCGTTTCATTCCTCGGAAGGCTACATCGCGCGTCTGGTGCAGAAGGGCTACAAGGTCGCTATCTGTGAGCAGATGGAAGACCCGGCGCTTTCCAAAGGTCTTGTCAAGCGCGACATCATCCGCATCGTAACGCCCGGCACGGTGACGGAAAGCTCGATGCTGGACGAGTCCAAAAACAACTATTACGCCTGCGTTTACGGTCAAAACGGCTGCTTCGGCGCGGCGTTCTGCGATATTTCGACCGGCGCGTTCAGCGCCACCGCCATCTCGGGGCCCGACGCCGAAGACGCCGTGTGCAGCGAGCTCGGAAGCTTCAGCCCCACGGAGCTGCTGCTCGGCGGGGACGCCGAGACCTCGGAGACGATCCGGGCCGCGGCCAGCGGACGGCTCGGCTGCTGCATGGGAAGAACGCACGAGCACCAGTTCGATCTCAGCTTGTGCCGTGCGGCGGTCGAGGCGCAGTTTTCCAAAACGCAGGAGCAGCTCGGTCTTGCAGAGCAGGACGCGGTCGTCATCGCGGCGGGCGCCCTTTTGTGTGCGCTGCGAGACGCGCAGAAAAACGAGCTGCCGCATATCCGCGCGTTCGATTTTTACGTCTCCGGAAAATTCATGGGCCTGGACCTGACGGCCCGGCGCAATCTGGAGCTCACCGAAACGATGCGCTCGAAAGAAAAAAAGGGCAGCCTTCTCGGCGTTCTCGACCAGACGAAAACCGCCATGGGCGGCCGCCTTCTTCGCGCGTGGATGGAGCGCCCGCTCTTGAGCCCGAACGCCATTTCCAAACGGTTATCGGCCACACAGGAGCTCGTGGACAGGACGATCGACCGCGAGGAGCTGCGGCTTTCCCTGCGCGACGTTTCCGATTATGAGCGCGTCATGGCGCGGATCGTCACCGGAACGGCCAACTGCCGCGACTTAGTTGCTCTGGGGCAGGGCGCAGCGGCGCTTCCCGCCATCCACGACCGGCTGAGCGCGATGCAGTCCCCACTCTTGCAGGAAATTTTCGAAAGCCTCGACACGCTCGAAGACCTGAAAACGGCCATCGAGCAGACCATTGTCGACGAGCCTCCCTTCACGCTGCGAGAGGGCGGCATGATCCGAGACGGCGCGAACGAAGAGCTCGATCGGCTGCGCGAAATTCAGAACGGCGGCACCGGAATGCTCACGGCCATCGAGGCGCGGGAAAAGGAAGCCACCGGCATCCGCAATCTTCGCGTCGGCTATAACCGCGTATTTGGCTATTATATTGAAGTGGCCAAGGGCCAGCTCGGCCTGGTGCCGGACACGTATATCCGCAAGCAGACGCTCT
>DJQK01000071.1:6168-6542 GCA_002437575.1 Clostridiales bacterium UBA6388
CGAGCGCTACATCACGCAGGAATTAAAGGAGCTCGAGTCGAAGATCTTAGGCGCGAAGGACCGCATCGTCTCGCTGGAATACGAAATTTTCACGCAGCTGCGCAATAAGATCTCCGAGCAGTCCCCGCGCGTGCAGAAAACGGCGCAGGCCATCGCGCAGCTGGACGTGCTTTGCAGCTTTGCGCACACGGCGGTGCACAACCACTATTGCCGTCCCGAGGTAGACCTGTCGGGCGAAATTCGCATCACGCAGGGCCGGCATCCGGTGGTCGAGCAGATGCTCAAAAACACACTCTTCGTCCCGAACGACACGGTGCTTGGCGCCGACGGCTGCCGCGCTGCGATCATCACGGGCCCCAACATGGCCGGTAAAT
>DJQK01000001.1:0-469 GCA_002437575.1 Clostridiales bacterium UBA6388
GCTCCGGGGTCAGGATGGAGACCGGAGGCAGAACGCCGAACGCGTCAGCGGACAGGAAGATGACGTTCTTTGCGTCGGGCGCAGCGGATACCGGGCGCACGATCTTCTCAATATGGTCGATGGGGTAGGAAACGCGGGTGTTCTCGGTGACGGACTTGTCGGCAAAGTCGATCTTGCCGTTTTTGTCGAGCGTCACGTTCTCGAGAAGCGCGTCGCGGCGGATGGCGTTATAGATATCGGGCTCAGACTCCTTGTCGAGGTTGATGACCTTGGCATAGCAGCCGCCTTCGAAGTTGAACACGCCCTTGTCGTCCCAGCCGTGCTCGTCGTCGCCGATGAGAAGGCGCTTGGGGTCGGTGGAAAGGGTGGTCTTGCCGGTGCCGGACAGACCAAAGAAGATGGCGGTGTTCTGACCGTTCATGTCGGTATTGGCCGAGCAGTGCATCGAAGCGATGCCCTTGAGCGGCAG
>DJQK01000001.1:550-3924 GCA_002437575.1 Clostridiales bacterium UBA6388
AGGTGTTGATGATGACCTGCTCACGGGAGGTGATGTTGAAGGCGACGCAGGTCTCGGAGTTGAGGCCCAGCTCCTTGTAGTTTTCGACCTTGGCCTTGGAGGCGTTGTAGACGACGAAGTCGGGCTCGAAGCTGGCAAGCTCTTCCGCGGTCGGGCGGATGAACATATTGGTGACAAAGTGTGCCTGCCAGGCAACTTCCACGATGAAGCGGATGGCCATGCGGGTATCCTTGTTTGCGCCGCAGAAGGCGTCAACGACGAACAGGCGCTTGTTGCAAAGCTCCTTGACTGCGATCTCCTTGACGGTTTTCCAGGTTTCCTCGCTCATGGGATGGTTGTCGTTCTTGTATTCCTCGGACGTCCACCACACGGTGTCTCTGGAGTTGTCGTCGACGACGATATACTTATCTTTGGGGGAGCGGCCGGTGTAGATGCCGGTCATGACGTTGACGGCGCCCAGCTCGCTGACCTGGCCCTTTTCGTAGCCAACCAGACCCGGCTTGGTCTCTTCTTCGAAGAGCATCTCATAAGAAGGATTGTGTACGATCTCTTTGACGCCTGTAATGCCGTATTTGCTCAGATTCAGTTCAGACATAAAAAGTACCTCATTTCCTAAATTCTAGCCGTTCAGGGAAATGCCGGCAAAAAGCAAATTCCCTGAAAGCCATTGTTCACCAAATAGCAGTATATCACGTTTTTTCCAGAATATCTATCACAAAAATGCTCTGGATTCATTTTTGTTGGTTTCGCCGGTTTTATTTGGTTCTTTCCGGTCGAATTGCATAAAGATTTGTAAAACCGCACAAAATGCAACATTGCCTTTTGCCATTGCCTTCTTTTTTGTTGTTTTGGGGCGAAAGGAAGCGCCCAACCGGAAAAAAATCCATGTTGGGCGCAGGAATCGGTATATCAATTTTTATCTGTCTTCAGACGCGTGCAGCTGCTTCTGGAGCCAGTCTTTGCCGTCGACAAAGCGCGAGACGATGTAGGACACCACGTAGTCGCCGGCGGAGTTGATCATGGTCGCGGGCGGGTCGACGAGGTTGCCGATGGCCACAAGGATCGGGAACGCGATCTCCATCTGCGTCGGGAAGAAGATCGAGCAGATGATGTACTCGCCGATGTAGCCGCCGCCGGGCACGCCGGACATACCGACCGAGGACAAAACCGCGACCAGAACGATCGGGAGCAGGCGCTCAAAGCCCATATCCTGGCCGAACACGCCGAGCACGAACGCGATCTTCAGCACGCACGAGAAGCACGATCCGTCCATGTGCATCGTCGCGCCGAGCGGCAGGACCATGTCGGACACGTCCTTGGAGATGCCGGTGGCCTGCGCCTCTTCCATGTTGGTCGGGATCGTCGCGACCGAAGAGCACGTGCCGAGCGAGACGACGGCGGGCTTTACGATATGCCGGAACATGACCTTGACTGCGCCCTTGCCGCCGCCGAACCAGGCAAACAGTGGGAACGCCGTGAAGATATACACAAAGCACAGCGGATAGTACAGCAGCAGCGCACGGCCGTAAGCCTCGGTGATCTGCGGGCCGTAGCTGGCGACGAGATCGGCGAAGATCGCGAAGAAGGCGATGGGGGCGTAATAGGTCACGATCTTGACAAACTTCAGCATGACGTTCGTCAGGTCCTCGAGGAACTTCGCGACCAGCGTCTCGCTGCCGCCGTTGAGGTTGACGGCAAAGCCGAAGAGGATCGAGAACACGATCAGCGGCAGCATCGCGCGGCGGCTGAGCAGGCCCACAAAGTCAGAGGCTGTGAAGAAATTGACCACCATATCGCTGATCGTTGCGTACTCGCCCATTTCCTCCGCCTGAAGCTCCGTCCACGGCGTCAGGACCGGCGGGAAGACCTGGATCAGCAGGAACATGATGACCGCGGCGATCGCGCCGGTGATGACGAACGTCGCAACGGTAACGCCCATGATCTTGCCCGCGCGCTTGCGGCTTTTCATATTGGCGACCGCGCCCGCGATCGACGCAAAGACCAGCGGTACAACGATGCAGAACATCATATTGATGAACACCGTGCCGGCCGGCTTGATCACAGCGGCAGCGGTCGGCCAGATCCAGCCGAACACCGCGCCGAGGATCATCGCAGCGAGCATGATGCCGAGAAACGTATAGTTCCGTGCAACAGACTTCTTGTTCATAAACATTTTCTCCTTTTCTGATAGATCTGAACGGCTCTGCGCCGTTTACAGCGAAGCTTCCTCATCTAAAATTTCTCCCGCGCACACGAGCTTTGTCGGGCCCGTGAGCAGGAGATCTCTGCACTTCTTTCCCTCGCGGACGATGTCCACGAGAAGAAGACCCCCTTTCATTTCCACCCGTGCATGAAGGCCGCTCCTGCGTTTATCGGCCAGCGCGTATATGGCCGAGCCCGTTCCCGTGCCGCAGGCATACGTGAAATCCTCCACGCCACGCTCCCACGTCCGTTCGTAAAAATGATCTTTTCCGATGGTCTCGATAAAATTCACATTCGCGCCCTTCGGAAAAGCCGGATGATACCGGAGCTTTTTCCCGAACTCGAAAAGCGCCCGCTCGTCTGCCTCCCGCAATCCGGGATATTGCACCACCGCGTGCGGGATGCCGGGGTTTCCGAGCTCGACGTACATACAGCCCACGCGTTTTCCGTCCACGTCCAGCGCCAGATACTCGAGCTTTGTCGGCTCAGGCAGGCGGATGCGGTAGTTTTGTTTGTCGATGCGCTCGCCGGTGACGATGCCGGCCGTCGTTTCGATCGTCTGTGTTTCTCCGGCGAAGCCGTGCTCATAGCCGTACCGGCAGATGCAGCGCGCGCCGTTGCCGCACATTTCGCCCATCGAGCCGTCGGAATTGAAAAAGAGCATTCCGAAGTCCGCGCCGCCCTTTGCCGGGACGACCGCCATCAGGCCGTCGGCCCCAATGGACATATGCCGGTCGCAGATCGTTTTTGCCAAACAGGACAGCTGTTTTTCGTTCAGCTCCCCATGCAGATTTTCCACAATGAGAAAATCGTTGCCCGCGCCGTTCATTTTCGTAAAGTGCATCGCCGCGCCTCCTTTCCGGTTAGCCCGCTTTCTGTAGTCTATTATATCGGAAATCGCTGCCATGTAAATGTGAAAAACTGCTCGATACATTGCAAAAAATGCGCTTCGCCCGGCAGAAATTTCGTCCATTTGACTTTCCGCACAGACGCGGGTACAATACAGGTACGCTTTTTTACTATATTGTATAAGGAGTATGCGTTATGCAGAAATCAGCCGCTCGTGCCGGAGCTGATAAAACAGAAACTTTTGGACAACCTGCGCGCGGTGCAGCGCAGGAATGGACTCAAGCCCTCGGACGAGCTGACAGGGCCGGGCGTCAATCTCTCGA
>DJQK01000032.1 GCA_002437575.1 Clostridiales bacterium UBA6388
GGTGTTAAGTTCGTGACATTGGTGCCCACATCGGCCCGGCAGAGATAAATCTCTGAAACGCGAAGCACTTCTGCGAAATCGCAGGCAGCGATAGGCCAATGTGCGCAAACTGTCCTGCTAAAGGATAATCGTACTGCAAAAGGGCCGATGTGGGCATCGGCCCTTACGAGCGCACTGAATTATTGGGACGGTCAGCATCATCGGCCTCGTCATAAAGGTCTGTAACAGTAAAAAGAAGTAACCGCCCGGACTAGCAAACCAGCGGTTACTTCTTTGCAATAATTCTGGGGAGCGCCCGTTTGCCGGCAGCACTTCGTTTTGTATCTACAGTTTAACCCTGCGCCGCTTGCGTGTCAAACGGTTTTTTCAGTCCTTCGGATAGATGCAGCGCACGCCCTGCTCTTCAAAGTGGCGCAGCCAGGCTTCGGTGGGCTTGGCGTTTGTTACGACGGCCTCAATGCCGGAAATGGGCGTGATGTTGACAAACGAGACTTTGTCGAATTTGGAAGAGTCGATGATGAGGATCTTCTGCCGGCCAGCGCGGAGCATGGCCTGCTTGATGAGGGCGGTCAGCTCGTTGGAGTCGGTGACGCCGGCTTCCTTGTCCATGCCCTTACAGGAGACGAAGACCTTGTCGACGTGGTAATTGCCGAGGTATTTTTCACACTGGCTGCCGACCAGGGCCAGAGACTCGGCCTTGAGCCGGCCGCCGGTGAGCAGGATCGTCCAGGTTTCGACGTTGGCCAGCTCCACCACGAGCTCGACGGAGTTGGTGATGATGGTGAGATTTTTCTTGTCGCGCAGCTTTTTCGCGCAGAACAGCGCCGTGGAGCTGTCGTCGAGCATCAGATGGTCGCCGTCGTCCACCATTTCGCAGACGAGCTCGGCGATCTGGTTTTTGTATTCAACGTTCGTCTTGCTGCGGATGGCGTGGGAGAGGTCGGTTTTCGTGCTGTTGCCGAGGATCGCGCCGCCGTAGGTCTTTGTGGCGTAGCCCTCTTTTTCGAGCTTGTCGAGATCGCGGCGGATGGTCTCCTCCGTGACCTGATAGTGGGCGGCCAGCTCGCTGACCAGAACGCGCTGTTCGGCGCGGAGCTTCTGAAGAATTTCGTTTTTCCGTTCGATTGCTAACATGATTTGTCCTTTCCCGGTGAACGCAAGAGGAAGGCCCATGCGTAATTCCACATAACATTTTTCTAATATAACATAAAGCCGCAGAAAACGCAAGCTCGGTTTTGCAAGAAAATAGGAATTCCTGACAAAAAATGCGAAACGGCGCGAACGGAAGGGGACTGGCAAAAAATACTTCTTAATTTTTGTCTTTATCTCTTGCAAAATGGGAAACGGTTTGATAAATTAGAAGGCGCTGGCAGTTATGTAAATTTTTTATGTAAAGCAATTCGGTTGGTTGGAGCGAAGCGGCTGTTATGGTTTTTTCGAGCTTGTTCTTTTTATATATCTTTTTGCCCTATTGTCTGCTGCTGTATTTTTTGCAGCCGCGCCTCGGCGGAAAAAACGCGGTCCTGATCGGCGCGAGCCTCGTGTTCTATGCGTGGGGAGAGCCGGTCTATGTGCTTTTGATGCTGGCCGTGGCGGGGCTCAACTGGGGCTTTGGCCTGCTGCTGGAGAAAAAGCGGAGCAAGTGGCTGCTGGCCGTCTGCGTGGCGCTGAATTTGTCGAGCCTGATCGTGTTCAAATACGCGGGCTTTCTGGTCGAAAATATCAACGCGATCTTCCAAACGGCGCTCACAGTTCCGAAGATCGCCCTTCCGATCGGCATCTCGTTTTACACGTTCCAGGCGCTGTCGTACTCCGTCGACGTGTACCGCAAAGACGTTGCGGCGCAGCGCTCTTACGCGAAATTCCTGCTGTACGTTTCCATGTTCCCGCAGCTCATCGCGGGCCCCATCGTGCGGTATGTGGACGTGGCGGCGCAGATCGAATCGCGCAAATTTGATCCCGAGAGTATTTTCAGAGGCGTGACGCGCTTTTGCGTGGGACTTGGGAAAAAGGTTTTGCTTGCAGATCACGTCGGGCAGGTGGCAGACCAGCTGCTGGGAGGCTCTTTTGTCGGCGCGACGACGCTTTCCGTGTGGCTCGGCGCGCTCATGTTCATGTTCCAGATCTACTTCGATTTTTCCGGCTATTCCGACATGGCCATCGGCCTGGGCCGCATCCTGGGCTTCCGCTTTCCGGAAAACTTCAAGCTGCCGTACACGTCGAGATCGATCACCGAATTCTGGCGGCGCTGGCATATTTCGCTGAGCTCGTTTTTCCGGGATTATGTCTACATACCCCTCGGCGGCAACCGCAGGCACGTGTACCTGAACCTGTTCATCGTCTGGGCGCTGACCGGCCTCTGGCACGGAGCCAGTTGGAATTTCGTTCTGTGGGGACTGTACTTCTTCGTGCTTTTGTGCATCGAGCGGCTTGCCAAAAAGCAGCTGCACAAGATCCCAAAGCTCGTCCGGCACCTTGCAACGCTGCTTCTGATTTTGATCAGCTGGAACATTTTCTACCACGAGGACCTTACGCGGCTTTCAGAGAGCTTCCGCATTTTCTTTGGCCTCTCGGGAGCCGGCTTTACGAACGAGACGACGAATCTTCTGCTGCGGAACAATCTGCCGCTGATCGCCGTCTGCGCGGTCGGCTGCTCGGCCATTCCGCAGTTTACAGGGAACGTCATCGGCTTACTTTGCGCAGAGAAGGCGGAAGACGGCGTGGGGCACAAGATCTACGCCGCGCTTACCTTCGTGTTTGATCTCGCGCTTCTGGCGCTGGCGACGATCTCGCTGGCCGGTTCAAGCTATAACGCATTTTTGTATTTCCGCTTCTAGGAGGGCGGCCGCATGAAAAAAATTTACCGCGCGATGGCAGGCGCGATCCTGGCGCTGCTTCTCGTCATCGGGCTTGCATCGCTGTTTACGACCGGTGCTGCGTCTGACGGCGCCGACACGACAAAACCGGAATTTTCCATACAGGCGCTGCTGGACGGCACGTTCATTTCGCAGCTCGAGACGTATTATACGAATACCTTCCCGCTGCGAAGCCAGCTTCTGGCCGCGAACCGCAAGCTCAACGGCTTTTACCATGCCTCGGCCGGAGACGAGAATATTCTGGTCCTGAGCGGAAACACCGGCGCCGAGCAGGGCGGTGAGTCGCTGGCGCGGCAGGAGTATGAGAAGACCGGCAAGACGCTCGAAAATGACCCGGCGGAGCCCGCTTCCGCAGACGCAGAGATTTCCGCGCCCGAAACGGCAGTCGAGACCGAAACGCCGGAAAACCCGACGGGGGAGTCTGCCGGGGAGGAAGCGCCGGAGGAGCCCGCGGACTCGTCTGCGGAGGATGAAATTCCTGCGCTTGACAACCCCGATATCTCCGAGGCGCAGTATGCGGGCAATGTCGTCATCGTCGGCGACCGCGCGATGGAGATCCCGACGGCGACGGATTCCGTCATCGTAAGCTACGCGAAAACGGTCAACGCCCTTGCCGACGCGCTGGGAAGCGACGTGCGCACCATCAGCCTCGTGACCCCGAACGGCGGCGAATTTTACTCGCCGGAGAGTATGCACCAGGGCCTCAACTCGCAAAAGGACATGATCGACCTCTGCTACAGCAAAATGGACAAGGGCATTCTGACGGTCGACGCCTACAGCGCGCTGCGGGCGCATACGGACGAGTATATTTTCTTCAGGACCGATCACCACTGGACGCAGCTCGGCGCATATTACGCCTACACCGCCTTCTGTGAGGCCGCTGGCTTTGACGCTGTGCCGCTTGACCGGTTCGAGACCGGCCGCTATGACCACTTCGTGGGCTCGATGTACACCTTCACGGCCAATTATCCCCAGAGCCAGACGCTGCTCGACAATCCGGACTACCTCGAGTATTATCTTCCGATCGTGACCACGCACGCAAAATATTACGCCGACGCAACGCTGCAAAACGGCGTGCCGGTAAGCGTGGTGTACCAGCATTTAGACGCCTCGGTCACGAACAAGTACCAGTGCTTCATCGGCGGCGACACGCCCATATGCGTCATTGAAACGGACGTGGATGGCCCCGTGTGCCTGATGCTCAAGGAATCCTACGGCAACGCCTTCGCGCCGTTTCTGACGAGCCACTACAGCAAGATCATCGTCGTCGACCCCAGAGAGTTCAACCGCGACGGAAAGCCGTCGCTGGATCTGACGCAGTTTGCAAAGGAGCAGGGCGTAAACGATCTTCTCGTCATCAATTACCCCTATATGATCAACAATTCTTATTACATTGCCTGGCTCGGAAGGCTTGTCGGTTATACGTCATAAAAGAAGCGCCGGTCTTGTAGGGGCGGACGACACTGCCCGCCCGGCAGAAAAATGTTCGAAACACAAGAGATTGCGGCGAATTCGTACTTCCCAAGGGCGGACAGAGTCGTCCGCCCCTACGGAGTGAAAAAGGAAATGCACAAAAACCCGAACAGAAACGCGATCATGCAAAAAATCCCGGTACCAATGTTGTTTGGTACCGGGATCTTTGTTACGATTCTCGGACGTTGAAGTCCTTTGTAGCTGCGAGCTTGTGGTTGAAGTAAATTTCCAGCGTGTAGGTCCCGGCCTTCTGCGGCATACTGTCGAGCGTGCCGACAAAAAGGTTTTTCTCCCACATCGTGTTCCACTGGCGCTGGGACGCTTCGAAGGTCACGACCTTTCCGTCCGCGTCGCGCACGACGAGCATCACGGCGATGTCCTCTTCCGCTGTCGTGTCGAGCGTGGAGAGCGTTTGCAGCGCAAAGGCCATCTGCTCGTTGACGGTGTAGTAATTGTTGCGTGTGGTCAAGATGTTCGTGCTGTTCACGGTTTCGACGTTCGCGGGCTTCAGGAAGAAGCCGAGGTACGTGTTGCCGAAGCCATGCTCGGTGAACTTTTCCGTTACCGCCGGGGAGTGATAGGTGATCTTCGTGTCGCCCTCCAGCTTCTCGCCGCTCTTGAGCGCAATGGTGAACGTGTAGTCCGCATCGGGCACAAGATCGGAAAGCGCGATCCGCAGCGGCGCGTCCTCCGCCTCCGGAAGCTCGATGGCCGTATCGACGCCTGCGATCTTCGCTTCCAGCTTCCAGCCGGGCTCTGCCGGGTCGACCTCGCAGGCCCAGTCGAGCACAAGATCTTCGCCGTCGACATTTGCCGTGAACGACGAGAGCTTCGTGATGTTGGGCGTGATGGTGGTCGAGACGCTCTGGAGCATCGTGGGCGTGGAGATGATGATCTCATACGTTTCACCCGGCGTCAGACCCTCAAACGTCACAGACGGCGTCGCGACGATCTGCGTGTCGGAGTAATCGTCCGGGCCGGTGATCGTGACCGTCCAGCTTTCAGGCGCGTCGCCCTCAATGTTCCACGACAAGATGGCCGAAGAGCTCGAGATCGCAACGGAAAGCGGCGGGACGATCGATACCGTCGGGACCGTGGAGAACGTCGCGGTGGTCACGCCGATGAGCTTGGTGTTTTCCGGCTCCTGCAGCGTGAAGGTGTACTCCGTGCCCGAGGCAAGGCCTGCGATGACCGTGCTGTGGCCGGAGAAGGTAGCCGTCTGGGGCTCCTGACCCTCCGCGGTGTAGGAAACGGTCCATGTGCCGGGGTCGGGGCCGTCGAGAATGATGAGGTTCAGCTCGGCCTGCGTGACGGCAACGGGCGTGGCCGTGAAGCTCAGGATCTCCGTCTGGGCAAGCGTTGTTGCCATGATGGAGTAATTGCCGGACGGCGTTTCGCCATTTTGCGGCTCGACGCTCACGGTGTACTGCGTGCCGGGAACGAGACCGGTGAAGGTGAGATCGGTGTTCGCCTGATAGCTCTGGTGGAACGTGTTTCCATAGGTGTCCGAGCAGACCATCATGAACGAGCCGTCCTTTTCGCCGGAATCGACCTGAACGGTAATGTAGTCCGTTCCGGTATCGACGAGGGTGATGTCGTTCACATGGATGCTGCTGGGCGCGATGATGAAGAAGTACACGGCCGCGCCGATTCCCGCGATCAGCAGCAGGCAGCACAGCGCGATCGGAAGCCAGCGGCTTTTCTTTCTGCGCTTTTTGGGAGCTTGCTCGCCGTCGGGCGCGTCGTCGTCATCCTCGTCTGGCTCCAATGAACCGGAAATGCCATAGCCCTCGGGGTCCTTTTTCGCTTCCTTATGGACGGTGTCGATGAGGGAGTTGAGCATCTGCGTGTCGGGCGAGAAGTTTTCCTTGAAATCCTCGCCCATGGCCTCGGTGTCCGCAAACTGCACGGGCTCGATCTCTTCTTCGACCGACAGATCGACCGGCTCGTGATCGCCTGCAATGGGCGGGACGATGAGCGTATCGTCGACCTGGTTGCGCTTCATGTACTCGACCAGCGCGTCCTTGAGCGCCTGCGGCGTCTGGTAGCGGTCTTCGGGCTTGAAGGCACAGGCCTTGAGAATGATCTCGGAAATTTCGTAGTCCGCGTACATCGGAACCGGAAGCGCTTCACCCGTGACGCGCCTTCTGTCGGCGGCCTTTGCCGACGTGTTTTCGTCTTCAAAGGGCGCGTGGTTGCCGTTGAAAATACGGTACAAAATCAAACCCACAGAATAAATATCCGTCGTCGGCTCGATCGCGGCCATGAGACTGAACAGCTCCGGCGCGGAGTAAGAGCTCAGCATGCTCTCGGGCATGGTGCAGTATTTGAGATCGTCGATCTTCGCAATGCCGAGGTCTCCGAGCAGGAAATGGCCCTGCGGGTTTAAGTAGATGTTCGACGGCTTGACGTCGCGGTGGATGAGCCCCGCCTGCCGCAGATCGATGAGCGCGCTGCAAAGGTCCATCGCCAGATTCACCGCGCAGAGCTTTGTCATCGCATTGTCCGCCAGATACTCGACCAGCGTCTTGCGGTGCTCGGCCAGCAGATACATATCATACCCGACGCCGTCTTCCTTGGGCGCGATCTGATAGCTGCGGAAGCAGTCCAGATTCGGGCTGGCCGAGAGCGTTTCGAGCGCTTCGAGCTCCGCTTGATAATCGGACACGACCTGCTCATAGTATTTCTGTGCGTCCTCGGCCGTTGCGGCGGCGCCTGTAAACAGCAGCGCGTCGACCTGCTTCTGCGACTCCGGCACCGAAATGTGCTTGAGAATATAGGTCTGTCCGCTTTTTGTGCTTCTGACGATATATACTGCGGCCGCGCCGCGTACACTCACACACTCGACCACTTCCATGTTCGAAAGCAGCGGCGATATCAGCTTGAGTTCGGCCAAATGGTTCGCCTCCTTTTGGTGATCGGAACCTCTGAATCGATCCCCGACTGCGGACAACGGATCTTTTCCGCCAATCCTGCGGTTTGAAAAATGGGAAATACACAAAGTATTCCTCCATTTTCCAAACCTTGTCTTGACGAAAAATCTCTCGCCGTCCACAGCCGCTGATCGAGTCAGAGCTTCCTTAGGATGAAACTGAAAACTGTCAACACGCCCGGACGCCGGGCCTTTCCGCGCGGAGCCGCGCCATTTTCCCGCGCGCTTGCGCACATTGCCGGTTTTCAGACACTCTATTTTAAGGCATTTCCCGCAAAAATGCAATACAAGATATTGTAGCTTGGGCTTGGAATTTGACGAAAGTTGTGGTATGATACAAAATAGGTATCATCAAAAGCGGCGTTTGCCGCAAAACATCCCGTGCGCAGCCTGCGCACACGAGCAAAACGGAGGCTTTGCATGAAACTGAAAAAATGCGAATACTGCGGTACGGAGTTTGACGCCGCGCTCAGCCAGTGTCCGCTTTGCGGGAAGGCCGTTCAGCCCGGTGCAGCCGAGCCCATGCCGGTCATGTCCGCGCCCTATAAGCCCGCCCGATCCGGCGGCGGAAAATTCAGCAAAAAGAAAGGCGGCCGCTTCTCTGCACCGCCCAAAAAGAAGGAAAAGCCCGCGCCCGGCGAAAATCCCTACAAAATTCCGAAGTGGATGATGGCAACGATCTGCGGGGTTTTGGGTCTGGCCGTCGTGCTGGGGGCTGCGTTTGCGCTCTATCAGCTCTCGTGGTTCCCGAAATTCCTGGGTTCCGGCGAGCCCGCTTCCATGCAGGAAGAAGTGACTGCGCCCGAAGAGACGGCGTCCGCCGAGCAGGTCCAGCCCGCCGCGCCCACCGAGCAGCAGTATATGAACGAAGAGGACTTCAAGCCCGAGGAAAACGAAACGTCTGAGCCGGAGGCCGTGGTCGAGTGCGAGGGACTCACGCTTGCCACGAGCTCCATCACCTTCGACGAGCCCGAGCGGTTTTACAACATCACCGTCCAGAAGCTCCCCGAGACGTGCAATCAGGAGGTCGTGTTCACCTCGAGCGATGAAACGATCGCCACGGTCAACCAGCAGGGCAAGGTCGTAGCCGTCAACGGCGGCACGGCGGTCATCACGGCCAGCTGCGGCACACAGACGGCCACGTGCCTCGTCACCTGCGACTTTGTTGCCGAAGAGGCGCAGCAGCCGGCAGAAGAAGAGGCACCGGCGCCGGCGCTCAACTCGACCGACATGACGCTGTTCTATCCCGGCGAGCAGGCCCCGCTCATCGTCAGCAACGCCTCGGAGGGCGCGTCCGTGACGTACACGAGCGAAAATCCGTCCGTCGCGACGGTCTCGTCGAGCGGTACGATCACCGCCGTCGGAAGCGGCACCACGACCGTCCGCGCGGAGGTGGACGGTGTGAAGCTCGAGTGCATCGTCCGCTGCAAGCTCGACTCCAGCGCGGAATCCGGCGACACGGCTGACGCCGAAGGCTGCACGCTCAGCCACTCGGACGTGACGATGGCCTTCCTCGGAGAATACTTCAAAATTTCTCTGAAGGACGCCGACGGAAACCGCATCAAGGGTCTTTCGTGGAAGTCCGGCAACACCGGCGTATGCACCGTGGACGCAGACGGCGTGGTCACCGCCTCCGGCAGCGGCACGACGACCGTGTCCACCACCTACGGCGGCAAGAGCTTCGAGTGCATCATCCGCTGCAATCTCAAATAAAACGGCAGCACCGCGCAGCCGTAAAAATTCCCGGATGCAAATTTCTGCACCCGGGAATTCTTTTACGCCTCCGATTTTCTGGAGCGGCGGAACAAGAGCGTGATGCACCACAGCCCCGCCAGACCCACGACGGCATAGACGATGCGGCTGACGCTTGCGGTCTGCCCGCCGAAGATCCACGCGACAAGATCGAACCGCGCAAAGCCCACAAGGCCCCAGTTGACCGCGCCGATGATGGCCAGGATCAATGCCAAGGTATCCATGAAAATTCCTCCTTTTGATGAACGCACCCATAGTATGCGCGGCGCAGCTGCTTCTTATACGGAAAAACGCACAGAAACAAAAGAAATTCCGATTGCTTTTTCGGCAAAATCCTGTATAATAAATATAGCCCGAAAAATTTTTAGGCGCAAAAACATTTTTTGAGTTTCCCGGCGGCGCACACCTGCAAGGAAACGAAGATCTCCCGCAGGAGGTGCGAGGTATGAATCTTGTCTGTCTCGATCTGGAGGGCGTGCTCGTGCCCGAGATCTGGATCGCGTTTTCTGAGGAAAGCGGCATCCCCGAGCTGCGCAGGACCACGCGCGACGAGCCCGATTACGACAAGCTCATGCGCTGGCGGCTCGGCATTCTCAAAGAGCATGGCTTGAAGCTTCAGGATGTGCAGAACGTCATCGCGAAAATCGATCCGCTGCCCGGCGCGAAGGAATTTCTGGACGCGCTGCGCGAAAAAACGCAGGTCGTGATTTTGAGCGATACGTTCGAAGAATTTGCAAAGCCGCTCATGAAAAAGCTCGGCTGGCCGACGATTTTGTGTAACTCGCTGGAGGTCAGCGAGGACGGCTTTATCACGGGCGTGCATATGCGCTGCAAGGACACGAAGCTTACGACCGTCCGCGCCATGCAGTCCATTGGCTTCGAGACCATCGCCAGCGGCGACAGCTACAACGACCTTGAAATGATCGAAGCGTCCAAGGCGGGATTCCTGTTCCGCACGACGGAAAAGATCAGGCAGGACTACCCGCATCTGCCCGCTTTTGAAAGCTATGATGAGCTTTTGTCGGCCATCGAGCAGGTCATCCGCACATAAGGAAAACAAATATCCGGCTTGAGTGAAATAATATTCATTCAAAATTTGTTTATTTTGCCGATTGACTTTTCCCCCTAAAAAATTATTATAATCAGGCGAAACGCAGGGGAATTCTCCTGCACGGCAAACATTTGAGAAAAATATAGGAGGAGAAAAAATGCTTAGCTTTCTGATCTGCCTCGCATTGCTGATCGGCGGCTACTTCGTTTACGGTGGCATCGTCGAAAAGACCTTCGGCCCCGATGACCGTGAAACGCCGGCCGTCAAGATCAACGATGGCGTGGACTATGTGGTTCTGCCGCAGTGGAAGCTGTTTATGATCCAGCTTCTGAATATCGCGGGCCTCGGCCCCATCTTCGGTGCCCTTCAGGGTGCTCTGTGGGGTCCCATCGTGTTCCTGTGGATCACCTTCGGTACGATTTTTGCCGGTGCTGTCCACGATTACTTCTCCGGTATGATGAGCGAGCGTAACGAAGGCGCTTCCATCTCCGAGATCGCCGGTATCTACCTCGGCGGCGCAATGAAGAACGTCATGCGCGTGTTCAGCGTGGTGCTGCTCGTCATGGTCGGTACGGTCTTTGCGGTCGGCCCTGCGGGTCTGATCGTCACCCTGTTCAAGAACGGCGGCCATGAGGGCATTGTCGCAACGACCCTGTTCTGGCTCATCATCGTTCTGGTCTACTACTTCATCGCGACCTTCATTTCCATCGACAAGATCATCGGCAAGATCTATCCCGTGTTCGGTATCTGCCTGATCATCATGGCGGTGGGCGTTGCCATCGGTATCTTCACCAAGTCTGAGTACACCATCCCTGAGATCTGGAACAACTTTACCAACATGCATCCCTCGGGCACGCCGGTGTGGAGCTTCATGTTCATCACCGTTGCCTGCGGCGCGATCTCCGGCTTCCATGCCACGCAGAGCCCCCTGATGGCCCGCTGCATGAAGAGCGAGAAGCAGGGCCACTTCGT
>DJQK01000155.1:0-915 GCA_002437575.1 Clostridiales bacterium UBA6388
AGCGCAAAGCACTTCTTTTCCTGATAGAGATAACCGTAGAAGATAATATCTTTTGCGTTCTCGGCCTGCCAGTATTTTTCTTTTAATGTATCGAGCGGAAGCGTGAGCATATCCTCGTAATATTCAGGCCGCTCCTTCAGCTTCAGCATCTCGATCATGTCCCGCGCGTGGGAAAACGTCATGTCGCGCAGCGTCAACCCGCGCTCTTCATAAATGATCTGGAGCATGGCGTCAATATCGCTGTTGTCGAGCACGAGAAAGCTTTTGGGATAGCCGACGGCGTGGCTGTCCTCCTGCAGAATGGAGACGCAGAAGCCGTGGAAGGTGTTGATGTAGCCGGTATCCTCGTCGCCGGTCAGATTATGGATGCGCTGGCGCATTTCATTGGCGGCCTTGTTGGTGAATGTCACGCACAGAAGATTCCCCGGCAGAATGCCGAGCTCCGTCACCAGATACGCGAACCTGCGCGTCAGCGCCCGTGTCTTGCCGGAGCCTGCGCCCGCGATCACGCGCACGAAGCCCTCAGTCGTCGTGACCGCCTCCCGCTGCGCCGCGTTCAGCCCTTCGAGCAGATCCATATCCGCACCTCCTGTCCGTCCGCTCTTGGAATGCGAACAAAATTTCTAAAATATCGTATCATATCCGCCCCCGGCTGTCAATGCGCAGTTCCGGGCGCGGCACATCCAGACTTTTTCTTGCATTTTTATGCACCGGCTGGTATGATGGAAGCATGAAAAAGAGAGTTGCGTATTACGTCAGCCGGAAGAATCCACTGATCTGGCTGGCCGCACTGGTCATGCTGGCTTCGGCAGCGCTCCGCATCGCAAATGTCTGTGGGAAAGGCGCAGACACAAGGACGGTGTGGCTTCTGGTCGTGCTGCCGGTCACGGCCTGCGTGTTCTATGTGCTGAATAT
>DJQK01000155.1:1008-4898 GCA_002437575.1 Clostridiales bacterium UBA6388
ATCAAGGTCACGCTCGTCTCGCCCTATCTGTGGCTGACGTTCGTGTTCTGGATCGCGTATCTGGCCATCGCCGCGTTCTACGCCGTGACGGTCTCCGGCCATGTCAAGAGCACGATCCCGCTGCTGCTTCTGCTGCTGGCAGCCTTCGCCGTGCTGGCCGCGATGCACGAGAAGGAATTTTCCCGCGAAAACTGGGACCAGCTGCGGCAGATCCTGCCGGACCTTTTGTTCCTGCTCGGCGGCATCCTGACGCTGCTCGGCACGAAGATGTATCTCGACAGCGCCTACCATCCCACCTGGGGCGACCGGTCCGACGGCCGCAAGCTCCGCTCGCTCGACCCGATGGCGGTTGTCGCCAACTACATCATGCCCACGCGGGTCGGCTCGTCCAACTTCATCCGCGAGTCGGTGGAGATCTCGGCCATGGAGCGCTATATCCGGGAAAAGCGCAAGCAGGGCTTTACGAACCTCGGCGTGACGCACGTGTTCCTGGCCGCCTACGTCCAGTGCGTGGCAAAATACCCGGCACTCAACCGCTTCCTCTCCGGCCAGCAGGTCTATTCGCGCGACGATGATATCCAGTTCTGCATGGTCGTCAAGACCTCGATGGATACCTCCGCGCCGGAATCGATCACCAAGCTCCATCTGAAGCCCACCGACACGATCGACGATATCTATGAGAAGCTCAACAAGGGCATCGCGGAGATCCAGGGTCAGGCCATCGGCGGCAGCGACTTTGACAAGACCGCCAAGGCGCTGTCGTACATCCCGGGCGTGCTGTTCAAGTTCGCCATCTGGCTGCTGAAGACGATCGATTACTTCGGCTTCCTGCCGAAGTTCCTGCTGGAGGTCAGCCCGTTCCACGCGTCGATCTTCTTTACCTCCATGGGCTCGCTCGGCATCCCGCCGATCGTCCATCATCTGTACGACTTCGGCAACATGCCCGTGTTCGTCGCCTTCGGCTGCAAGTACCACAAAAACGAGGTCCTGGACGACGGGACCGTCGTGCGCCGCAAGTACATCGACTACACAGTCAACACCGACGAGCGCATCTGCGACGGCTTCTACTACGCCACCACGCTCAAGCACCTCAAGCGCCTGCTCTCCCATCCCGAGCAGCTCGACAAGCCAGCGCCTGTCGTCAACCGTGACGTGGACTGAGTCTTAAACCATCCACGGACTGCCGCCCGTCAGAGCGTTTCTGATGGGCGGCCGTTTCTACAGTCCTCTGGCCTTGCCGGGGGCGGTTTTCTATTCTTTACAAATTGTTTCCGCAAGTTCACATAATCACCAGAAAGTCTGCACTTTGCCGGACGAAACGGACAAAATAAGTTCAAAATAAGCGAAAGTGTCCATTGACGAACGGAAGCAAATCCGCTATGATGGTGACGCTGGGGTAGTGATACACCCCAGAAGGAGGAGTTATGAAAAAGCTTTCTATCGTGCTGGCCGCGATGCTGGTGCTTGCGCTGCTGTGCAGCTGCGCAAAGCCCGCCCCGGAGGAGCCTGCGCAGGCAGACCCGGAACCGGAGGCGCCCGCCGCCGTGCACGTCACGACCTTTCCCGCAGAAATTCTTTCCGCTACCGATGATATGCTGATGGTCGGTCCCATGGACGCAGATTCCACGTTCGGTACGGCTTCGTCCGTAGCGGTCCGGCTGGCGGACGGACTCGTCCCCGTGGGCGCTGACGGCTGGCCCATCGCCGTGTCGGAGCTGACGCCGGAGCTGCAGGTGGACATCACCTACCTCGGCGATATCGCCGCGAGCGACCCGCCGGAGGTCCTGGCCGTTGCGATCCGCGTCATCCCGACCGAGCAGCCTACAACCGAACCCGACACGACCACGCCCGTGCAGCCCGCCGAGCCGGAGCCGGAGGAACCCGCCTATGAGCCGTTTGCCACCATCGAGCTGCCCGCGCAGGATCCCGTCCCGGCGGAGATCCCCTACGACGGCGTGACGCTCTATGGCTTCCCGGCCGTGCGGACGGAGATCGTCCGTAGCGGAGAGGCTGATCTGGACGCCGACGGCGCTATGGAGACCGTCCAGCTGCTTCGCATCTGGGACCAGTATGACCAGCAGTCGTTCATCCTGCGCATCCAGAAGGGCACCGAGGTCTTCGACACCGGCATGGACGAGGGAGACCTCTCCTACCCGCCCAGCTTCAACGCGCGCATCTGGCTGGCCGATCTGGATGAAGATGCCTGCCCGGAGATCTACTTCTGCGGCGACATGGCCAGCGACGACTATGTGCTCAATGCCTGGTCGTGCAAGTCCGGCGCGCCGGAGCTGATCCCGTTTGAAGACCAGCTGTTCCTCAAGGCCTCGATCCTGAGTATCTCCGAGGGCAGTCTGCAGCTCGAGAGCACGCAGAACGTGCTCGGCTCGTATGAGGCGGTCCGCGCCTATGCGCTGCACGACGGCGTTCTGGTCCCGCTGGGCGACGCATGGCAGATCGTCCCGGCCAATACGAGCTATTCCCGCCTGTCTCTGGTCCGGGATCTGCCGGTCACGCTGGACGACGGCACCGAGTCCACCTTCGGCCCCGGCACGATCCTGCAGGTCACGGGCACCGACGGCAAGAGCTTCGTGGACGTCATCACCGAGGACGGCGTCACCGGCCGCATTGCCATCACGCAGCCCGCGGGCGATTGGCAGTGGTATATCAACGGCGAGCCGGAGCTGGAATATTTCGAGCTCGTCCCCTACGCCGGATAAACCTCTTGCAGGTTTCCTGGTTTTCCGTTATAATGAAAAAGGGCGCTGCGGCCTCCCGCAGCGCTCTTTTGATATCACTGGTATCAGACAGTGGTTTGTGTTGGTTGATCGGTTGGTTGTGTAAAAAGGCTGATCGTCTGCCATCGCATCCGCCCTTCCGGTTTGAATTTGATACTTTAGTATCATTCTGTATCTATTATATACTATTTTGTAACCGTTTCAAGGCGTCAGATCTGAAGAATTTATAAACTTTCTGTGAGGGACCATGATGGGAGAGCATAAAAACTGGTTTGCCCGCAACAAGGGCTTTGTTTTCGGCTTCGCGGTAGCGGTGGCCATTCTGAATATCGTGATCTTCGTGCTCATGCCGCAGCAGACACCCATCAGCATCGACGAGACCGTAACGGAATACGTCTGCGGGGATGAGAGCTTCGCGGTCGAGCACACGATCCGGCTGACCGGGACGCTGACCAGGAGTATGCTCGCCAAGCCGCTCTTCCTCGGCACGCTCCGCATCTCCGGCGTGGACGCGCTGGCCGAGCCCGTCACCCTCCGGCTCGAGCGGCAGGACGGACGCTGGACCGGGAACTTCAACGACGCCTACGGCCAGCCGCTCGTCTGGCAGCAGTACGGCGTATTGTCCATCGACGCGGACAAGGACCTCGGCGAGCTTCTCATCCGGCTCACGCCGGACGAGGCGCAGCAGCACTTCCTCGCGCCCGGCGCGGCATCCCGCCCGGCGGCGATGACGCGGCTGTACACGTATTATCCGTCATATCGCACAAAATAAGTGATATAAATTTGTGTATTTCATTCATTACCGCCCTTGATTTTTCCATCTCTAGCGCTTATACTGCAACTGCAAACGAAAGTCAAAGAAAAAATTGCATGGGAGGCAATCATTATGAAACTCAAGAACATCAAAGAAGTCGAAGAATTCCGCAAGGTCATCCACACCTGCACCGGCGACGTGTACCTCAAGAGCCAGGACGGCGACGTCTTCAACCTCAAGAGCGCGCTGAGCGAGTACATCGCCCTTGGCCAGCTGCTGAGCGAGCAGGGCGACAACCTCGAGCTCTTTGCCGACAAGCGCGAAGACGAGGCGAAGCTCATCTCCTTCCTCGCCGAGCTCGACAAGGAAAACGGCGAAGCGTAATTCCCCTTTCCTCCATA
>DJQK01000050.1 GCA_002437575.1 Clostridiales bacterium UBA6388
TTTGTCTGGTGCCGGTGGTGGGACTCGAACCCACACGAGTGTTACCCCAAAGGATTTTGAGTCCTCCTCGTCTACCAATTCCAACACACCGGCATTACCGGGCTATTATACTATATGCTCGCGCAAAAAACAAGCCCGAATTGCAATTTTAGCTCTCCTGGCCCTGCATCCGTTCGTTGAGGTGCTTACAAAGAAGCGCCAGAGACGCCGCCATGTTCTCGTTCTGCACGAGAATGCCGTCCGGGACGTTCAGGTGCTTGGGCGCAAAATTCCAGATGGCAAGAATGCCGTTTTCGATCAGAAGGTCGCACACGCCCTGCGCGTATTCCGCGGGAACGGTGATGATGCCGATCTTGATCTTCTGCCGGCGGCAGACCTCGCCGAGACGGGACAGCTGCATGATGGGCTTGCCGCTGTTCGTCGTGCCGATGAGCGTGTCGTTGGCGTCAAAGGCCGCGACGATGTTGAGCCCATATTCGGCAAAGCCGCTGTAGCCCAGAAGCGCCCGGCCAAGCTTGCCTGCGCCGATCAAAACCGCGTCGTTGCTGTTGCCGTAGCCGAGGAAGGTCTCGATGTCCGCGATCAGGTGCTCCCGGTTATACCCGATCTTTGGCCGGCCGCCGTCGGAAACGAGCGCCAGGTCCTTTCGCACCTGCACTTCTCCCATGTGCAGCCCCGCGGCCAGCGCCGTGGCCGAAATGTTCGCCGACGCCTCCGCCGGGAGCGCCTTGAGATAGGAAAGATAGGTCGGCAGACGCTTGAGCGTCGCTCTCGAAATTTCTTTTTCCATGCTGTGTTACTCCTGTTGCCATGCCATTGCCAGTGTCATCCAGTAAAACCATATCGATAAAACTTATCGATAAAAGAATCGCTATAATAATAGCACAACTTGCGTCAGCAGGCAACAGGAAATTTTCGGCTGCTTTGTGTCCCGCTATACGGTCATCTGGCGCGAAATTTCCCGCCGCAGACGCAGCATGATCCGCTTTTCGAGTCTGGAAATATATGACTGCGAAATGCCCAGCAGCTCTGCGACCTCCTTCTGCGTTTTCTCCTTCCCGCCGCCGAGGCCGAAGCGCAGCTGCACGATCTGAAGCTCCCGCGCCGGAAGCTTTTCGAGCGCCTGATGCAAAAGCGCGTGGTCCACGTCGTCTTCCATCGGGCGCATGACGGTGTCGGCGTCGGTGCCCAGAACGTCGGAAAGCAGCAGCTCGTTGCCGTCCCAGTCGGTGTTGATCGGCTCGTCGAGCGAGACCTCCGCCTTCTGCCCGGAAATTTTGCGGATGAACATCAAGATCTCATTTTCGATGCAGCGCGAGGCATAGGTCGCGAGCTTGATGTTCCGGTCGACGCGGAAGGTCGACACAGCCTTAATAAGCCCGATCGTGCCGATGGAAATGAGGTCCTCCATGCCGATGCCCGTGTTTTCAAACCGCCGCGCCAGATACACGACGAGGCGCAGATTGTGCTCGATGAGCGTCCGTTTGGCCGCTTCGCTGCCCGCGGCAAGCTCTTTTAGCAGCGTCTGCTCCTTTTCCGGCGGCAGCGGCTGGGGCAAAACGTCGCTGCCTCCAATATACATGATTTTCTCCGGCTGCAAAATGCCGAGCAGCCGCAGAAGCTTTTGAAGCTCGAATTTCATATGCTACCTCCAGTCAACGCCTCAAATTCTCCGCCGGAAACGGGTGTGGGGGAAAACGCCGCCAGCGCTTTTTTGGGGATGCCGCTCTTTTCCCGGATCTCGCAGCGCACCGCAAGCAAAAGCCCTTCGCTGACCCCGACCGCGCGGTATGGGATCAGGCGGCATTTTATCTCCGGCGCTTCGCGGCTAAGTCTTTGCATCAGCTCCGGCGCGTGGTGAAAATCCTCCTCGCAGAGCGAAACGCCGGGCAGAAGCGTCTGCGCCGCCGTCCAGTTCGCGACCAGCACCGGCTCGTTCGTCAGGGGGTCTTTGAGCGTGTTTCCGGTGTCCAGCAGGGCGCGAAGCGAAAGCGTCCTTCCGCAAAGCGACAGCGTCAGCTCCCGCACCTCGCGCCTCGTGTGCTGCGCGAAGCCGGAAAACAGCAGCCGGCACAAGGCCAGTAACACCCCCGCCACGGCCAGAAGGCCCGCCGCGTTCACCGGATACACCCCGCCGCCCGGCAGTCGCATGAGCCCGGTCCCGACCGTCTGCGTCACGGCGAAAACGATCCCTGCAAAGCACGCCGCCAGCGCAAAAAAGAACGCCGTGAGCCGGAAAAGCCTTCCGCTTGCCCCAAACGCCGTCAGGCAGAAAAGCCCCGCCGCGCACGCCTCGACCACCGCCAACCGCAGAAAATCTGCCCCCGGCAGAACTGCTGCCACCGCGTAAACGCCGCCAAGTGCGCCGGAAGCCGCCAGCCGCCCCCACCGCAGCCGTTCACCGCACAAACGCGCACTGCACGCCAGAAGCGACGTGTCGATCGCCCAATTGAGCGCAAAAAGCGCCTCCGCGCAGACCCGCAAGTTCCCGCCCCCCTTCCGTTCCGGCTGCCAACGCACCCTATGGACAAAGTATAGCCCCGCGCACAGAAAAAAGCGGTCGCAATTCCAAAAGGAATTACGGCCGCTCGTTCGCCCGATTGCACTTGTATTTTCAGGTCCGCTTCTCCTGCGCGCCTTCGCGCACGATCTGCCGGATGTTCTTTTCCGCTTTGGCCCGCGGCAGCATCACCTCGTGGCCGCAGCCCATGCACCGGAGCCGGAAATCCATCCCTGTGCGCAGGACCAGCCAGCGCTTTTCGCCGCAGGGATGCTCCTTTTTCATGATGAGAATGTCGCCAAGCTGTACGTCCATTGCGCGTCCTCCGTTTTATTTCTTGATCTCGTCCCAGTAGCGTTTTGCCGCCTGCTCGGTTTTGTTGTCGCCGTATTCATAGTAGCGCCGGTCGCGGATCTCGTCCGGCAGATACTGCTGGCGCACCCAGGCGTGGGGATAATTGTGCGGATACAGATACCCCTGTTCGCGCGCAAAGCCTGTGCCGTCGGCGTGGACGTTCTGAAGCTGGCGCGGGATATTGCCGGTTTTGCCGGTCTTGACGTCGTGGATCGCCCGGTCGATGGCCACGCAGCCGGAGTTGGACTTGGGCGCGGTGGCAAGCAGGATCACGGCATCCGCCAGGGGAAGCCGCGCCTCCGGTAGACCCAATTGCAGCGCACTGTCGACGCAGGCCTTGACAATGGCGATCGCCTGCGGATAAGCCAGACCGATGTCCTCGCACGCCGAGCAGAGAATTCGCCTGCACGCCGACGGCAGGTCTCCGGCCTCCAGAAACCGCGCCAGATAGTGAATGGCCGCGTCCGGGTCGGAGCCGCGGATGGATTTCATGAGCGCGGATAGATCGTCGTAGTGCTCGTCGCCTGAGCGGTCATAGCGCATGGCAGAGCGCTGCGTGATCTGCCTGGCGTCGGCAAGCGTGAGCGTAACGGCTCCATCTTTTCGGGCGCTGGCCGAGAACAAAAGCTCCACGGCGTTCATCGCCTTTCGGATATCACCGCCGCAGGCCTGCGCAATGTAGGCCAGCACCCCATCTTCCGCATGTACCGTCACGCCGTTCTGCGTTTCCAACGCTTTTACCGCCCGCTCGATGGCCCGCAGAGATTCTTCCGGCGGCACGGGCTTGAACTCGAAGACCGTCGAGCGCGACAAAATGGCGTTATAGACATAAAAATACGGATTTTCCGTCGTGGACGCGATGAGCGTGATCTTGCCGTTTTCGATGTACTCCAGAAGCGTCTGCTGCTGCTTTTTGTTGAAGTACTGAATTTCGTCCAGATACAAAAGCACGCCGTTCGGCGCTAAAAACGTGTCCAGCTGCGCGTAGATTTCCTTGATATCGCCCGAGGACGCCGTCGTGGCGTTGAGCTTGCAGAGCTTGCGGTGCGTGCGCTTTGCGATGATGTTCGCAACGGTCGTTTTTCCGGTGCCGGACGGACCGTAGAAGATCATGTTGGGGATATTTCCGGATTCGATGATGCGGCGCAGCAGGCCGTTTTCGCCCAGAATATGTTCCTGACCGCACACATCATCCAGCTCCTGCGGCCGAAGCGCGTCTGCCAGCGGCTGATACATACCTTGCCGCCTCCTATTACAGTTCATTTGTTTGAATTATACCAAACCCGCCGCGAAATTACAACCGCCGGTTCTCCCGCGCTTCTTTTCACGGCGTGAAAAACGTGCTATACTGGTGATGAAGCCGCTGATCTCATCAGAGCTTCTCTGAAGGAGGAACCTGTTATGGAACTGCAAGACCGCGTCACGCATATCATCGCCGCGCTGAAAAAGGCCTACCCGGACCCTGTCTGCGCCCTGCAATACAAAAAGGACTACGAGCTTCTCATCGCCGTGCGCCTGTCTGCGCAGTGCACCGACGAGCGCGTCAATAAGATCACGCCGGCGCTTTTTGCCCGCTTTCCGACGCTGGACGCCTTTGCGGACGCTGATATCGCCGAGGTCGAGGACTATGTCCGCTCGTGCGGGTTTTATAAGCACAAGGCGCGCGATATTGTTCTGGCCTGCCGGATGCTGCGCGACAAGTTCGGCGGCAAGGTCCCCGGGACGATGCAGGCGCTTTTGTCCCTCCCCGGCGTCGGGCGCAAAACGGCGAATCTTCTGCTTGGCGATATTTACCACGTCCCGGGCTCCGTCGTCTGCGACACACACTGCATCCGCATCGCAAACCTTTTGGGCCTGGCCGAGGGCAAGGACCCGGCCAAAGTTGAATCGCAGCTTCGCGCCATTCTGCCGCCGGAGGAATCGTCCGACTTCTGCCACCGGCTCGTGCTGCTTGGTAGAGCCGTATGCGTCGCAAGGCGGCCAAGGTGTGAAATATGTCCGCTGGCCGCGTACTGCCGGAGCTTTTCCGGCGAGTGATCGCAAATAGGAAAACCGGAAGGCCTCCCGCTTGACTAACGTCATCAACTTAAGCCCATCATTTCAAAATGTCAAAAAGCAGGCGCGAATATTGGTGAAAATGCCTATTGACAAATAC
>DJQK01000115.1:0-1835 GCA_002437575.1 Clostridiales bacterium UBA6388
CGCTGTCCGGGTGCGTTGGGAGTTGGAAGAATACACCCTAGACGGCGTCCCCTTCCTCCCCGACGGCCGCGTTGACTTAAAAGCCTGCCAATGGCCGGGCCCAGATTCCATTTGATTTCATCCTTTCCTTCGATCCCCCTATACAAAGAAAAAGACGGCCAGCGGCCGCCTTTTTCTTATGCCTTTTACAGCACACCTGTCTTTCTGGGAATGAATTCGCCCATGGGGCCGGTCTTCACTTCGCCGTGGTCGACGGCGAGGCGGCCTCTTAAATACACCTGCGCGATCGAGCCGCGCGTCTTTACGCCCTCATAGGGGGTGTATTTCGCCGCGGAGAGCATTTTGCTGCCGCGCAGCACGGTGTCGGCCTCGGGGTCGTAGACGACGATGTCCGCGTCGCTGCCCGGCAGGATCGCGCCCTTTCTCGGGTACGCGCCGTAGAGCTTGGCGGGGTTTTCGCTCAGGACCTCGGCCATTTTTTCCTTCGTGATCCTGCCTTCTGCAACGCCAAAGGTGTACATCAAAACGCCTCTTGTCTCCACGCCGGGAAGGCCGCCGGGAATTTTCGTGAAGTCTCCCCTGCCCGCTTCCTTTTGATCTAACGTAAAGCTGCAATGGTCGGTCGAAACGGTCTGAATGGAGCCGTTGTAAAGCCCCTTCCAGAGCATTTTCTGGTCTTCCTTCGTGCGAAGCGGCGGGGCGCAGATGAAGCCTGCCGCCTTGCGGAAGTCCTCTTCATAGTAGCCCGACTCGTCCAGCGTCAGATAGTGTGGGCAGGTCTCGACGTAGACCTTCTGGCCTCTGGCTCTTGCAGCCAAAACCTCGCAGAGGGCCTCTTTGGTGCTCAGGTGGACAATGACGACCGGGGTATCGGCCACCTCGCAGATGCGGAGCAAATGCGCCACAGCCTCGGCCTCTGTCGCGTTCGGGCGGCACTCCGGGTGCGAGCCGGGGGCCATTTTGCCATCCTTCTTATGCTGCTCGATGAGCGCGTCAATGACGCCCGCGTTTTCGCAGTGAACGCCCGCGATGCCGCCGAACTTATTGATCTCCTCGAGCGCGTAGAAAAGGTCCTTGTCGCCGATCATCATCGCCGGATACGTCATATACATTTTGAAGGACGTTATGCCCTGCTCGAACATTTTGGGCACTTCTGCCTTAATGGACTCGTTCCAATCGTCGATGGTCATATGGAAGCTGTAGTCGCAGCTCGACCGGCCGTCGGCCTTTTTGTGCCACAGATCAAGGCCGTATTGCAGGCTCTCGCCCTTATTCGGGCAGGCGAAGTCGATGACCATCGTCGTGCCGCCGCGGATGGCGCTTTTCGTACCGGTGTCAAAGTTATCGGCCGTCGTCGTGTTGCAGACGTCGAGGTCAAAATGTGTGTGCGCGTCGATAAAGCCCGGGAACAGAAGCTTTCCCGTGACGTCGACGATGTCTGCGTCCGCGCAGGCGACAGTTTCCGCCACCTGTTCGATCTTCTCGCCGTCAAGCAGCACATCGCGCTTCGCCGAGCCGCCCGCGGACACCACCGTGCCGCCCTTGAGTAACGTTTTCATTGCAAGTCATCCTTTCGCTTTCTATGCTTCGCCGGTGCGTGCACCGGACCGTTTTTCCGTCACAGCCTATGGCCGTTTTGATTATTTTATCACAAACCGGCCCCATTTGGCAGACCCTGTTTTCACAAAATCGCGCTTCGTTTTTCGATCAAAATGCCGACCCGCACGCGCTTTTGTTCCGTAATGCCGCAAAGAAATTTTTTTCAAGAAAACACTTGCATTTTTGCGCAAGATCTGATAAAATAACTTCGCCGATGGGGGTATAGCTCAGCTGGG
>DJQK01000115.1:1954-3649 GCA_002437575.1 Clostridiales bacterium UBA6388
ATCCCGCTTATCTCCACCAGAAAAGTCCTGAAATCTCACGATTTCAGGACTTTTTCTTTACTTTCTTCTGCAAATAATCGACCGCATTTTTGCAGTCATGCGACCTGACCCAGATTTGACCCAAACGGGCTTGTAAACGCGGTGGATTTTTTGAGATTTATTTGACAAAACAGCACGAGTTCCTTTATTTTCAAGAATATTTTGAACGTTTGAACGGCGGCTGCAACTTGCAGCCGCCGCTTTGATTTCCGGATTCAGATCGCGTTGCGGATGGTGTTTCCAATCGCGTCCGCCGCGCTCTGTTTCATACCGGGTGTCGAGTGAACGTAAGTGCTGAGCGTGAATCCTGCGCTGAAATGTCCCAGCGTTTCAGATAGTGTCCGCACATCCACGCCGCTTTTCAGCGATAAGGTTGCAAATGTGTGTCGCATGTCATGAAAACGCACATGTTCCGCGCCGATTTCTTTGATGATTCTGTCGTGCAGCCTGCGGAAGCCGTCCGGGTCCCACGTCTCTCCCGTGCGCGGAGATGGAAACAAATATGGATTTGCCGGATGTCTTTCATGTTCCTCAACAAGAAGTTCTACCGTGTCCTCCGGGAGTAAAACTGTTCGGATGGAATTCGGTGTTTTCGGTGTGCTGATGACCAGCTTTCCATTCTGCCGCGCTACGCTTTTGTTGATCGAGAGTGTACGATTCTGCACATCCAAGTCCTCCCACCGTAAGGCTAACAGTTCTCCCCGGCGCAGGCCCGTTGTCAGCTCCAGATACATCGGTGCGAGAATCCCATGCTCCTTCGCTGCATTCAAATATGGGCCGATCAATGCTTCAGGCAAAATTTTCATCTCTTTGCGCGCGTTCTTTGGAATTTTGCAATTCTTCGCATTCTTCGCAGGATTTGCTAAAATCAGCTTTTCTTCCACTGCATACTCCAACGCCTTGTTCAGCACCACATGGACACACTGCACCATGCGAGGGCTGAGTCCATGTTCTTTCAGCTCCGGCTGGTTTTTCTTCTGCACGCGACCGCTCTTGAGCAGCTCGTTGTAAAACTGTTGGATCTGCAGCATCGTCAGCTTTTCCAGCTTGACGCTTCCAAGTTTCGGAATGATGTGGTGATCAATCGCGTTGTGATAAAATTCCTTGGTCGAGTATCGCACCTGCGGCTCAACATAAACGGAGTACCACAGCTTCAGCCACTGTTCGAGTGTATAGCTGCCAGCCTTCACCGGATCCAGCTTCTTGCTGTCTTCAATGGCAGTTCGCAGTTTATCTTTGACCTCTGCCTGTGTTTTGCCAAGCACATTTTTCGTGATGGCCTTGCCACTCGCGTCATAACCTGCCGTATACCTACCTTCCCACCGACCATCTTTACGTTTGCGGATATTCCCTTCGCCGTTGGCTCGTCGTTTCGGCATCGCGTCTACCTCCTTCGATTTTTGTTAGCACACACGATTACCACAAGCACAGCCAAATAGCAAGTACAATTCTCCGTCACGCGCATTTTTGCTCCTCACACTGCCGATCCAACCAGTCGAGGAATTTCTCCCGCGAGACAACGATACGTCTGCCGATCTGAAACGCCGGGAAATCTGTGCTGTGCGCGAGCTTGTAAGCTCCGGCTCTGGAAATGCCGAGGACGGCGGCAACGTCCGTCATGTTCATCATCAAGGGCAATTCTTCCAGCGAGTGATA
>DJQK01000115.1:3748-4311 GCA_002437575.1 Clostridiales bacterium UBA6388
TTTTCTTCACGCCGCCACGGTGGGCGGAGGCGGCGTTTGTGTGGCGCAGACCTGCACGGATGCGCGGTCAGCCTGCAAAACCGCACACATCGGCACGACGCGCCCCACGCCGCGGAGCAAATGGCTGCACCGATATGTGTTTTCTGACTTGTGCCGTAGTCCAGCCGTTGATCTTCCGCCCGCAGGCGGCATTGGGGTCAGGGTTCTCCCTGCAAGCCGCATTTTGGTACCAAAATGCTATGCTTGCGCTTTTCTTGCAAGGCAAGAAAAGCCAAAAGCGTAGTCCGGTCCGCATTCCGTTTAGAAGAGTTTTTTGATTTTCATTTTGTACAAGCCATAAATTTCAAAATCTCCGAACCGTGGATTCTGTAGTCGCTACATTAGTCGCTATGAAAATTTGAAATTCGGTTTTTTGACTTTTGTAGTCGCTAGTATAGTCGCTATGCTTTTCTCTTACGCCTTATTTGCAGCTCGCACCCCGGCGATGGGGAACAGCGCTGACAGAGTTTGGCAGCTCTCACAGCTCGTGGAAGGGGTCTCTACTGCTTTCAACCCCAGCCACG
>DJQK01000052.1 GCA_002437575.1 Clostridiales bacterium UBA6388
GACTTTTTATTTGCAGGCTTTCGCTTTTTGCTTTTTTTCTTTTATCCAGTTATAAGCGGGGAGCGTCAGCAGCACCAGCGCTGCTCCCGCGAGCTGAAGCCATAGTACGCCGCCGCCTGTGCCCGGCAGCGCGTATCCGGCGGCGTTGACCGCCGTGATCGCGGCGTTGGCCGTCATGCGTTCGATGGTGCAGGTATCGCCTTGCGACAGCACGGTCTCTGAGTTCTTGAACGTCACGGCGAAGCCGTCATGCTCCGTCTCGGCGATCGTGACCGCCGCGCCGTAGGGGATATTCAGCGTACCGGACGCGCCGCCCGCAAGCCCGAGCGTCTCGGTGACCGTCTGGCCGCCTATTTCATACGAGACGGTGAAGGGGAACGTCTGCATGCTCTGGCTGTTGACGAGCTCTTTTTTGAGCGTCAGCGTCAGATCCTTATGCCGGTTCCGGACCTGCAGGATGCCGTCGTTTGCCACGATGGCGTCGGTGATCGTGCCGTCCGCCAGCGTGATGCTCCCGTCCGCGCCGACGCGGAAGGAGATGGGCTGCGTCAGCTGCGCATAGCCGCCCGGCGCCTTCGTCTCCGGCACCGCTTCCGCCTCCACTGGCACCAGCAGCCACTTCTGCGCCGCAGAACCGTTGTCCGTCCAAGCCTGAATTTTCTGCCCGACAGAAGCAATACCGGTGTTCAGGTCCAGAACGGCGGTACTCTGGTTCAGGACCGCGACGAGAGGCTTGATCTTAAACGAGCCGTCGCCATTGGCGATCAGGAACCACTTTTGATTGTCATGCGCGTACCGGTTTCCCTCGCCGGTACCGGTCCAGAAGTGGACCAGTGTTCCGTCCTCCAAACCGGCGCTGTCCAGATCGAGCCAGCGGCCGTTTGCTGCGCAGTAGAAGCTGTAGGAGCCGTTCGACTGCCGGGTAACGATGAATTGCTGCATGGCGCTGTCGGATTTTTTCTGCAGCTTCGCGTCGAAGCCTGCAACCGATGTGTCCTGCTCAATGGCATAAGTTTCATCCGCTTTCAGGACGATGTAATACGCCGCCCCGGACACGATCTGATTCGCCCCGCTCGACGGGACGGTGTAAATAGTGCCGCTGCTGTCCGTGTCCTTCATGGCGTAGACCGGGTCACCGGCGGCGTTTTTCAGCTCGAAGACAGCACCCGCAAGCGCATTTGCGCCGTCCTGATCGAGCTTCTGCATCGTCAGGGGGACAGTTCCGCGCGTGTTGGTGAATATGACCTCATTGAGCATGTCCTTGATCAGCACGCCCGTGGCGTTCGCCCCCGTGCTGACCACGCCGTTGACCGTGTTTGTCACGCTGTAGCCGCTGGAGTCAGTTTCTTCGAAGCTGTACTGCATACCGATGGGGAGGTTCTGGAACTCAATGTGCTCGCCCGCCCTGAGCGTAAAGGTCTGACCGCTGGCGAGCAGCTGTTCTTGGCCCACCCGGATGCCGTTCGCGTCAAAGCGGTAGTAGGCGAAGGCACTGCTCGAGCCGAAGGTCGCCCGGAACGTAAAGTCCTTGGTCGGGTCGCTTTCGCCGACCACTTCCTTGCCGACCGACAGATTTCCCGTCGTCTGCTTGAGCATGACGCCCGAGACAGACGGCAGCGTGAAGTTCATGTAGCATGTGGAACCGGATGCACCGCGTTCCGTGTAGAAGATCGTCAGCGTATGCGTTTCGGTCTCTGTGCGTTCTTCCCCATCGATTTTGTTGATATAATCCCACAGATTGACGTACTCGCCGACCGAGGAATGGACACCGCCGATATCACAGACGAGCTGCTGATCGAGGAAGACCCACATGTCGTCGTCACCGAAGAATGTGTATTCCAGCGGCCCCACATAGTCCGGCGTCAGCGTGAATTCAACGGCGTACTGCATCCCGAAGAAGGAATTGTGCGCCCGGCCGTCATCGCTGCCGGGGAAATAGCTGTATGTATCCGCCCAGTTTCCGTTACCGCCGCTGACATAGCCGCGATAAGGAACCGTTTCGCCGGTTTTACCGAAAATCGGGTCTTTTTTGTCCTGCGCACAATCCAGCGGCCAGAAATTGTTGGTGAAGATGATGTTTGGATTGCCGTACTTATCCTTGTAATTTTCGTCGTAGATCGTTCCAGATTTTGGCGACGGATTGAAGAACTTTTCCAGCGTTCCGATGGACCCGACTCCTGCGGCGGTGGCGGAAGTAAGCGTGTATGTATCGCCGACCCGGTTGAACGTCAGGCTGCTGCCGGAATAGGTCTTCTTTCCGTTCGCGTTGCCATCATTGAAGAGCTTTGGCGCGATCAGCCATTCGTCATATACGATATGGCCGTTTTCGTCCAGACTGTTTGCAAGTTTAAACGTACATCCAAAGTCATCTGTAACGCCGCTGGATTTGTTCAGATAGCGCCCGGCAAATTGGTAATTTGCCATACCGGTGCCGCAGTTGGCGTTGCCGAAGGCCAGAGTATCCCGGTAGTCTGTCCATTTTGTTTTTGCGTTGTTTGTGGGATAGTTCGATTCACTGTTGATGCCTCTGGTACCAGTGAGCCAGTAGTTGCCGTCCTTTTCGCCGTTCGTGATATCATAATCATAGAACGCTGCGGACGAAGTGAAGGAATCGTTCACGGCGGTATAGACCAGCCGGAGCGTCGTCTGTCCGCCGGGACGGATATAGACATAGGTGTCGGGATTTTCAGCAGCGACTTCCGCACGGTT
>DJQK01000003.1 GCA_002437575.1 Clostridiales bacterium UBA6388
GTGTATGTACTGCGGTGAGCGTCTGACGAAGCGGCAGCTTCTTACGCAGGCAGCTGCGGCGCAGCGTTCGGATGAAGACTGTGCTGCAAGCTATGACCGCGCCGTGGCGCGGCTGGGCTGGTGCGTGAAGAACTTCCGCGGCTATCAGAAGAAGATCCTGCGCGACGCATTTTTNNTGCGCGACGTCTTCTTCGAGGCTTTTGAGACCTATGAGGCCGGCTGCGCGCCGGTCATGCAGGAACTGAACAGCGGCATAACCCCCGAGCGGCAGACAGAACTGTTGGACCGGGCGGCCGAGGCGATGCTGGATGAACTTTCCGCAGGCTGGGAGAAGAAAACCGACATGGATGATGAAAAGATCATTCTGGCAATCTTCTTCGTGCCGATGGTGCGCAAGCTTCAGCTGCCGGTCAGCGAGGAATTTGTGGCGCTGCTGCAGAAAAAGTGGGTCGAGCGGTATCCGAAATCCCCGTTCTATCTGGGCGACTACGACTCTATTTCCGGCGGCTTCCGCAAAAAGTTCCTCGGCCTGTGCTTCATCACGACCGCCGTCTGCGAAGAAGCGGGCAAGCCCGACGACTGCGCCGAGCTCACCGCCTTCCGCGCCTTCCGCGACGGGTATCTCAAAAGCTGTCCGGACGGCCCGGCGCTGATCGAGGAATATTACGACATTGCCCCCGGCATCGTCGCCTGCATCAACCTCGCTTCCGACCGGAAGGAGACCTACCGCGCCATCCGCGAAAATTATCTCGCGCCGTGCTATGAAGACCTGCAAGCCGGCCGCCTCGCCGCCTGCAAGGCCCGCTACACCGACATGGTCCGCACGCTCGAGCGCCGCTTCCTCTCCTGAGCATTACACTGGATACAACCATCTCGTAGGGGCGGACGCCTCTGTCCGCCCGGCAGGAAAATGTTCAAAACGCGAAAGATTGCGGCGAATTCGCAACTTCCCAAGGGCGGACAGGGTCGTCCGCCCCTACAATGCGCGATGCGGCGTGGACAAAGCGCGAGAACCATCGCACCGGCCCAACGATTTCCGCAAACAATAAATGCCCGACAGTTCAAAACGAAGTGTCGGGCATTTTTTTGCGTATTTTGGGGAAAGCTTACTTGGCAAAGACCTTCTTGAGTCTTGCGAAGCGGGGCAGGCCGTCTTCCTTTTCGAGCTTCGTCTCGCCCTGGATGAGCGGCAGGCAGTAATTTGCAAAGTCAGCAGTAACGTTGTTGCCTTCTGCATTGATCCACTCGCGCGGGAACTTCTTTTCGAAGTTTGCAACGTCAGCCAGGTCAAAGAGCTTGGTCTGGCACTTGTAGCCGCCGTCGCGCGTGCAGTCAAAGCCGACCATCTTGTCGGTCGTGCCCTGGAGCATTTCTTCAACGGCCGTCTTGCCGGACAGGAAGGCCTCGTCGATATCGGTCTGGGACGCGCAGTGTGCGGCGCAGCGCTGAAGCAGCGACAGCTCGATGCCGCGGACCTTCGCGCCGGTCTTTTCCTTCACGACGCTTGCCAGGTGCGCGGCCAGGCCGCCCAGCTGTGCATGGCCGAAGCCGTCGGTCGCAGCGGTCTTGGCCTCGGAGACGAAGCTGCCGTCGGCGTAGTGGATGCCCTCGGAGACAGCGACGACGCAGTTGCCGTTTTTCTTGTAGCATTCGGAGACGTCAGCAAGGAACTTGTCCATGTCGAAGTCGACCTCGGGCAGGTAAATGAAGTCACAGCAGGGCTCTTTCGTGTTGGGAAGAGAAGCCGCCGCCGTCAGCCAGCCCGCGTGACGGCCCATGCACTCGATGATGGTGACCTGGCCGATGTTGTAGACGCGCGAGTCACGCGCCACTTCCATGACGGAGGTCGCAATATACTTGGCGGCAGACGCGAAGCCCGGGCAGTGGTCGGTGCCGAAGAGGTCGTTGTCGATGGTCTTCGGAACGCCCATGACGCGGCAGTCGTAGCCGACCTTCTTCATATACTTGGAGATCTTGTTGCAGGTGTCCATGGAGTCGTTGCCGCCGTTGTAGCAGAAATAGCGCACGTCATACTTCTTGAAGATCTCGAGAATGCGCTTGTAGTCGGTGTCGTCGACGTCGGGGTCGGCGATCTTGTACCGGCACGAGCCGAGCGCGGAGGACGGCGTATAAGGCAGGCGGTCGAGCTCTGCGCGGTCTTCCGCTTCCATGCAAAGAAGCTGGTCGTCCAGAACGCCCTTGATGCCGTGGTAGGCGCCGTAGACCCTGGTGATGCAGTCGGCGTCAAGCGCGGTGCGGATGACGCCGTAGGCGGACGAATTGATGACCGACGAAGGGCCGCCGGACTGACCGATGATCAGAGAACCTTTTAATGCAGTAGACATAAAACAAACCTCCTGGCGAAAATTTTTGCGAAACATAAATACTGAACAAAGAAAATATAACACAAAACAAAGAAATTGTAAATTCACTCTATTGCAAAAATAATGGAAGAATGTTAAAATCTTTTGTAGAAATTGATTGAAGGCAGCAGCGCACAATTTGCAAGCGGCTTCGGCGAGAGATTTTTCGTCAGGGCAAGCTTTGAAAACGCAGGAAGGCTTTTCGCCTTTCAAGTTTTCAAATCGCAGC
The DNA here is from genome assembly GCA_002437575.1 of Clostridiales bacterium UBA6388. Lineage (GTDB taxonomy): Bacteria > Bacillota > Clostridia > Oscillospirales > Oscillospiraceae > CAG-170. The sequence continues at coordinate 2,593 of DJQK01000003.1, forward strand.
TCTGGCGGAAAAGATCCGGCGAAACGCGCAGCCCAATTGCGCGGTGCTGACTAAACAAAAAAGGAGATGTCCCATATGCCACTGGTAACTTCTACCGAAATGTTCAAGAAGGCATACGACGGCGGCTACGCCATCGGCGCTTTCAACGTCAACAACATGGAGATCGTTCAGGGTATCACCGAGGCCTGCAAGGAAGAAAAGGCTCCGGTCATTCTTCAGGTCTCCAAGGGCGCGCGCGCTTACGCGAACCACACCTATCTCGTGAAGCTGGTCGAGGCGGCTGTCATCGAGTGCCCCGACATTCCTATTGTTCTGCATCTGGACCACGGCCCCGATTTTGAGACCTGCAAGGCGTGCATTGACGGCGGCTTCACCTCTGTCATGATCGACGCATCCTCCAAGCCCTTCGCTGAGAACATCGAGATCACCCGCAAGGTCGTCGAGTACGCGCATGACCACGGTGTCGTCGTCGAAGCGGAGCTCGGCACGCTCGCCGGCATCGAAGACGAGGTGAAGGTCGCCGCACACGAGGCTTCCTACACCCGCCCCGAAGAGGTCGAGGAGTTTGTCACCAAGACCGGCTGCGATTCTCTGGCCATCGCCATCGGCACCAGCCACGGCGCATACAAATTCAAGCCCGAGCAGTGCACCCGCAACGAGCAGGGCATTCTGGTCCCGCCCCCCCTGCGCTTCGACGTCCTCGAAGAGGTCTCCCGGCGTCTGCCCGGCTTCCCGATCGTTCTGCACGGCTCCTCCTCCGTCCCGCAGGAATATGTCAAGATGATCAACGACAACGGCGGCAAGATGCCTGACGCTGTCGGCGTTCCCGAGGATCAGCTCCGTCAGGCGGCCAAGCTGTCTGTCTGCAAGATCAACATCGACTCCGACCTGCGTCTGGCCATGACCGGCACCATCCGCAAGTTCTTTAACGAGCATCCGGACAAGTTTGACCCGCGCGAGTATCTCAAGCCCGCCCGCGCCAACATCAAAGAGCTCGTCCGCCACAAGCTGCGCGACGTGCTCGGTTGCGCCGGCAAAGCCTGATTTCAGGAACCCCCATAAGCGACTCCGGACTACGGTTCGGAGCCGCTTTTTTCGTCAGAACTTCTGATTTCCAATCGTTCGCAGGGGACGATGTCCATATCGTCCCTGGTGGATACTGCCCTCTTGATATTTTGCGCTTTTTGGTCTAAAATAGCCGCAGGATCTTCAAATGACGTCGGGAGGCGTTTTTATGGATTACGTCAAAAAAGCGAAGGCGCTCGGCTTTACGGCGGCAACGATGGACGTGAAGGATCTTGTCATCGTGCCGGAATACCGCGTGTTCTGCGAGGAAAACCTGTGCGGCAATTATAATGTGCTGCCCGCGTGTCCGCCCATGAGCGGCACGGTGGAGGAAATGACGGCGCGTGTCCGGCAGTATGAAACGGCGCTCGTTCTCATGATCGAGCACACGCCGAAGAATTTTAACGACAAGCAGGAGCAGAAGGCCGCCAAGCGCCATCAGAACGAGCTGACCGAACAGCTCATGGAAATCATGCGGCAGGATGGGCAGCAGGATCTTCTGATGATGGGCGCGGGCCCGTGGAAAACGGCCTCGTGTATGTCCGCTTACTGCGTCAACGCCCAGAAGATGGCCGACCACGTCGGCATGAAGTGCTGGGAAAACGACGGCAGGATCCGTTATTTTTCACTCATTCTTTTCGGATCGCAGCAAAACACAGATCAATACTGCGCACAGCGCATGAGTTAGGAGAGCTATTATGGAATTAAAGGATATTGAATTGCAGGCCTGTCCGCACTGCGGCGGCGACGGTCTTCTCGAAGACGAAAACGGTTGGTGCTGCTACGTCACGTGCATGGACTGCGGCGCACACACCGCGCAGGTCGACTATAACACGCCCGAAGAGCGGCTCGACGCGGCAAAACGCGCCGCGCGGATCTGGAACATCGGCAAGGTCGTCTCGAGCCACCCCGGCGAATGAGCGAAAAGCCAAAACCGGCGCTCAGAATGGGGCGGTGATTTCGGGTGTATCTGAAAACTGAAAATGTGACCGACGGCGAGGAATTTTTGCGCTGAGCAGGACGTTTTTTTGCAGAAATACTGACGGATTTCAAGGAAAAATGGCGCGGCGCAGCGTGAAAAGGCCCGCTGTCCGGGTGCGTCGGGAATTGGAAAAATACGCCCTGGGAAAACATTGAAGCAGGGAATGGTGTAGCTTTACGGCTATGCCGTTCTTTGTTCTTTTTTTCTTGTGCTGCGGGCATTTTCGATTGCCCATGTGAAGTCAAATACACCGATGAAGCTATATTTTTCTCCTTGACGAGCCGACGGCCAACCTCGACTATGCAGCCACCCAGCAGTTGAGAGAGATCCTGCTGGCGCGCAAGCAGCAGGGAAAGACGCTGCTGCTCAGTGAGCACCGGCTCTATTATCTTACAGATATTGCCGATGAATATTGGGTCATGGCAGACGGCGAGATCAAAGGAAAATACACTGCCGCAGAGGCAAAGGCGCTCTCGACGGAGCAGAGACAAACACTTTCTCTGCGCACGCTCGACCTTGCGGAGATCACAGTGCCGGAGAAAGAGCCGCCGCCGAAAACCGCGCCGACGGCGCTTGCCGTCTCAGATGTCCGCTATACATACGGCAGGAAGGCTGGAGATACCCTCTCCGGTGTCAGTTTTTCCGTCCGGGAGCATGAGATCGTCGGTCTTGTGGGGGCCAACGGATGCGGCAAGACCACCCTCGGCAAGCTGATTTCGGGACTTTACCGCCCATCCGGCGGCAGAATAACGCTTTTTGGAAAGCCGCAAAATCCAAAGCAGCTGCAAAAGCGGGTGCTGTTCCTCCTACAGGAGGCGGAGTTCCAGTTCTTCACCAACTCCGTTCTGCACGAGCTGCAATACGGCCATGGACATTGACGGTGAAGACCTGACGCCCGAGCGGGAGGACATTGCTCTGTCCCATGTGGATTTTTCCTATAACAGCAAGCCCATCCTGCACGATGTGTCGCTGACCCTCCCGGAGAAAACGACTGTTGCCATCGTCGGCCCTTCTGGCAGCCGCAAGACTAAAGGCCGCGGCGAAAAAGGCGCGCTGCTATGACTTTATTATGGCGCTGCCGGACGGCTTCGACACCGTCATCGGCGAGGGCGGCGCGACGCTCTCCGGCGGCGAGCGCCAACACATTTCCATTGCCCGAGCCATGATGAAGGATGCGCCTGTCATCATTCTGGACGAAGCGACCGCCAATGTTGACCCTGAAAATGAAAAGGAGATGATGGAGGCAGTTAGCGAGCTGACCCACGACAAGACGGTCGTCATGATCGCCCACCGGCTCAAGACCGTGCGCAACGCCGACCAAATTTTTGTGGTCGATCACGGTCAGATCGTCCAGCAGGGTACGCATGATGAATTGGTCGCCGTGGACGGCCTTTACCGCCGCTTCGTGGTGGAGCGCCAGCAGGCCGCCGGCTGGAAGGTTTGACCGTTGCCTTGAAATCCTTTTGGAATGCTAAACAGCCCGTACCGACTAAGTAATCGGTACGGGCTGTGAATTTTTATGATAGCCGTATTATTTTCTTCCAACGATCAT
>DJQK01000027.1 GCA_002437575.1 Clostridiales bacterium UBA6388
GTGCTGATCGTGCTTTCTCTTTGCTGCATGGTCGCGATGAACTGGCGGCTGTCTCTGATCGCGCTCGTGATGTTCCCGATCATCATTTTGTACTCTCTGCTGTTCCACAACAAAATTCGCGAGCGCTTTACCGCCTGCGACGAGGCAGAAGGCGTGCTTTCGACCATTGCGCAGGAAAATCTGACGGGCGTGCGCGTCGTGCGGGCGTTTGGCCGCGAGGAATTTGAGCGCGAACGCTTTGAGCGGCAGAACCAGATCTACACGAACCTCTGGGTGAAGCTCTGCTACACGATGTCGGGCTTCTGGGCCGTCGGCGATGTGACGAGCTGCTTGCAGGTGATGCTCGTCGTCATTTTCGGAAGCGTTCTGTGCGTGCGCGGGCAGATGACGGAAGGGGAGTTTCTTTCCTTCGCGTTTTACAATGCGATGCTCATTACGCCCGTGCGGCGGCTTGGGCGCATGATCTCGGAAATGAGCAAGGCCGGCGTATCGGTCGACCGCATTTCGGACGTTTTAAGCGCGCCGGTGGAGCAGGACGTTCCGGACGCGAAGATTGCGCCCATGGACAAGGACATCGTGTTCGATCACGTGTCGTTTTCCTATGAGACGGGGCCCGAGGTACTGCGCAACGTGCGCTTTACCATTCCGGCGGGAAAAAGCTTCGGCATTCTGGGCGCGACGGGCTCTGGCAAGAGCACGCTTCTTTTGCTTTTGAGCAGGCTTTACGCGCCCACGAAGGGGAAAATTACGGTCGGCGGGGTCGATCTTTCGTCGATGCCGGCAAAATATGTGCGCGAAAATGTCGGCGCTGTTTTGCAGGAGCCGTTTTTATTTTCGCGGACGATCGAAGAGAACATCGGCATCATGGGTGCAAGCATCGAGGACATTCACAAAGCCGCCGTTACGGCCTGTGTCGACGGCGATATCCGCGCTTTTGCCAAGGGCTATGAGACGATGGTCGGCGAGCGCGGCATGACGCTTTCGGGCGGGCAGAAGCAGCGCGTGGCCATCGCAAGAACGCTCACGCAGAAAACGCCCATTATCGTCTTTGACGATTCACTGTCGGCTGTCGACACCGAGACGGACGAAAAGATCCGAAAGGCGCTCAAAAAGGAGGTTCGCGGCGTGACGCAGATTTTGGTCTCGCACCGCATTCTGACGCTTCTCGACTGCGACACGGTGCTGGTCCTGGAGCGCGGGCGGGTGCGGCAGCTTGGGTCACCGGAGGCGCTTTTGCAGCAGGACGGCCCCTTCCGCGCCATTTACCGGATGCAGATGGCCATCGAAGAGGAGGAACCGGCATGAACAAGGAAAAGCTCCGCTGGTTCGGCATTCCGAAGCTGTTTCCCTATCTCAAGGGATATGGAAAGCTCATCCTTTTCGATATGTTCCTTCTGGGCCTTCTCGGCACGGCGATGGACACGGTCATTCCGCTTTTGCAGCAGTACGCCATCGACCATTTCATCGCGGAAAAGACGCTGCAAGGCCTCGGCGCATTCATCGGCGCGTATATCCTTGTCATGATCGTCCAGACCGCAGCCAACTGCGTCTCGGCCTTTGCTGCGTGCAAGGCGGAAATGTATATTGGCCGGGACCTCAAGCGGGTCTGCTTTGACCATTTGCAGACGCTGTCGTTTTCGTATTTCAACCGGAACAGCGTCGGCTATATCCACGCGCGGGTCATGTCCGACACCGACAAGATCGCGACGACGCTTGCCTGGGGCCTGATGGAATTCGTGTGGTACGCGGCGTATCTGGTGCTGGCGATCGTTATGATGTTCGTGCTCGACTGGCGCCTTGCGCTTTGCGTGATGGCGATCGTTCCGGTGCTGTCGCTTGCCGGGGCGTATTTTCAGAAGAAGCTCGTCTTCTGCCACCGGCGCGTGCGCGAACAGAACTCGAAGATCACTTCCGGCTTCAATGAGGGCATCACGGGCGCAAAGACGATGAAAACGCTCGTCATTGAAGACAAGATGGCGTCGGAATTTCACGCGCTCACAGGGCAGATGAAGCGCGAGAGCGTGCGGGAAATGCACTTCCGGAGCCTTTTTATGGCCACGACCGCGTTTGCGGCCTCGGCGGCGCTGGCGATCGTTTTGTGGCAGGGCGGACTGATCACGCGCGAAGGCGTGATGCGCATCGGCACGCTGTCCGTTTTCGTCAGCTACGCGCAGGGCATGATGGAGCCCATCCAGCTGCTGGTGCAGGTGTACTCGAACTTCATCAACACGCAGGTCAATATCGAGCGGGTAACGGCGCTGCTTCGCACCGAATCTGATGTGCGCGACACGCCGGAAGTGATCGAAAAGTACGGCGATTCGTTCAACCCCAAAAAGGAAAACTGGGAGCCCTTATACGGCGATATTACGTTCCGCGACGTGACCTTCCGCTATCCCGACGGAGACGAGGACGTGCTCGAGCACTTTAACCTGGACGTGCCGCGCGGAACAAGAGTCGCCATCGTCGGCGAGACCGGCGCGGGCAAATCGACGCTCGTGAACCTTGTCTGCCGGTTTTATGAGCCGACGAAGGGGCAGGTCCTCATCGACGGCCGCGACGCGCGGGAAAGAAGCCAGCTGTGGCTGCACGCGAACATCGGCTATGTGCTGCAGACGCCGCACCTGTTTTCCGGGACGGTGCTCGAGAACCTGCGCTATGGCCGCGAGGACGCGACGATGGAAGAAATCGAAGCGGCAGTCAGGGCCGTGTGCGCAGACGAGCTGATCGCAAGGCTTCCGCAAGGGTATGACACGCAGGTCGGAGAAGGCGGCAGCAGCTTGTCTACAGGCGAGAAGCAGCTGTTATCCTTTGCAAGGGCGCTTCTGGCGGACCCGAGAATTTTCGTGCTGGACGAGGCGACGTCTTCGGTCGACACCATCACCGAGCAGAAGCTCCAGCAGGCCATCGAGACGGTCATGCAGGGAAGAACGTCCTTCATTGTCGCCCACCGGCTGTCCACCATCCGAAGAGCCGATGTCATCTTAGTCGTGCAGGACGGCAGGATCATCGAGCGGGGCTCTCACAGGGAGCTCATGGCGCACAAGGGCGCATACTACGCGCTTTATACCAGACAGTATCGTGAGCAGGCGATGAATGCGTTCATGCGCAGCGAAAACCTCTCATAAAATGAAAGGCCCATGGGCGCGTTGTCTGCGGGCCGTTTCTCTGTCCTGCGGGTTTTAACAGAATCTTAACGAGGAAAACGCGCGTTTGCATGGTATGATGAAAAGGGTGAGAAGCTTGACGAAACAACGAACAGAACCGAAGCAAACCGGAAAGCCGCCGGTGCGGTTTGTCTTTCCGTGGCACGATCTCGGCATTTTTGCGGGGCTGCTGTCATGCGCGACGATCTTATGCTATTTTTTACGGACCATCGACGACAGCGACGTGTATGTCGCGCTGATCTTTGAGCTGGCGGTCGTGCTGGTCTCGCGCTTTACCGATGGGTATCTGTTTGGCCTTCTGGCGTCGGTCATCGGCGTCGTCGGCATCAACTATATTTTTACGTTTCCGTATTATCAGCTGAACTTTACGATCTCGGGGTATCCGCTGACGTTTCTTGTGATGCTGATCGTGTCCATTGTGGTGAGCACCCTCACGACGCAGATCAAGCAGCAGGAAAAGCTCCGCGCCGAGGCCGAAAAGGAAAAAATGCGCGGCAATCTTCTTCGCGCCGTGTCCCACGATATCCGGACGCCGCTTACCTCCATCGTCGGCGGCGTGAGTACACTGCTGGACTCCGGCGAGCAGCTGAGCGAGACGACGCGCACGCAGCTTCTGGAAAATATCCGGGACGAATCGAACTGGCTCGTGAGCGTGGTGGAGAACCTTCTTTCCGTCACGCGCATGACCGGCGAGCAGACGAAGCTCAAAAAGGAAATGGAAGCCGGAGAAGAGGTCATGAGCGCGGCGGCCATGAAGATCAAAAAGCACTATCCGGACATCGACGTTTCCGTGCGGGCCCCGCAGGAGCTGCTGATGATCCCGATGGACGTGATCTTAATTGAACAGGTGCTCATCAATCTCATGGAAAACGCCATCCAGCACGGCGGCACGACCACGCGCGTCGAGCTTCAGCTGCGCAAGGAAGGAAACGCCGCGCGCTTCGAGGTGGCCGACAATGGACAGGGCATCTCCCGCGAGGCGCTGCCGCAGCTTTTTAAGGGGTATCTGCCGCACGACGAGGCGCACACGGCAGACGGACGGCGCAACATGGGTATCGGCCTTTCTGTCTGCATGAGCATCGTGCAGGCCCACGGCGGAACGATGCAGGCGGAAAACCGCGCGCTCGGCGGGGCGCTTTTCAGCTTTACTTTGCCATTGGAGGAACGGAGCAATGAAAATTCGGGAGAAGATTCTGGTGATTGAGGACGAGCAGACCATCCGCAACTTCATGCAGGCCGTGCTCACGGCGAACGACTACGACGTGCTGCTGGCAAAGACCGGCGCGATGGGCCAGAGCATGATCGCCTCGCACTGTCCGGACGTGATCATTCTCGATCTGGGTCTTCCGGACGTGGACGGCATGGAGATCCTGCGCGCGGTCAGAAGCTGGTCAAAGGTGCCGATCCTCGTCGTTTCGGCGCGGACGCATGAGCGAGATAAGGTCGCGGCGCTGGACGCCGGAGCGGACGATTATCTCACCAAGCCCTTTGGCACAGGAGAGCTGCTTGCCCGGATCCGCGCGGCCATCCGGCACACGAGAACGCCGGCCGGAAGCGAGGCTGTGGCGAACACAGGGCTTTTCAAGGCAGGAGACCTCACCATCGACTATGCAAAGCACCGCGTGTTTGTCGCAGGGCAGGACGCCAACCTCACGCAGAACGAGTATAAGCTCGTGGCGCTTCTGGGGCTGCACGCGGGCAAGGTTTTGACGTATGATTACCTCATCAAAGAGCTCTGGGGCCCGAGCGCCAGAAGCGATAACCAGATCCTGCGCGTCAATATGGCAAACATCCGCCGCAAGATCGAAAAAAATCCCGCCCAGCCGGTCTACATCTTCACCGAGGTCGGCATCGGGTACCGCATGATCGAGGGAGACTAAGCGCCTGTCCTCTATGGAATATGGGAAGCCTTCCGATATATTCGTAGGGGTCGATGCCCGCATCGACCCGGCGGGGCGACCTGTTGTTAGGGGCATTTAGGCGAATTCGTATCTGGAGCAAGAATTCAGCAGGACCGGTTTTATGAAGCGTTCAAGCGCCCGCAGGCTCAGCCTGCGGGCGCTTTTGCGGGGTATTGAGAAAGGATGGATGAATTACTTTGCGGCCTTGGCGGCTTTTTCGCGCTCGAGGCGGGAGATGAACATTGCGCAGGTCGCGTCGCCGGTAATGTTCAGCGTCGTGCGGCCCATGTCGAAGATCTTGTCGACGCCCGCGATGATCGCGATGCCCTCGACCGGAAGACCAACCTGCGTCAGAACCATGGCCAGCATGATCATGCCCGCACCGGAGACGCCGGCGGTACCGACGGACGCGAGCGTTGCGGTCAGAACGATCATGGCCATATCGCCGAGCGTGAGGTCCACGCCGTAGCAGCAGGCAATGAAGACCGCGCAGACCGCCTGATAGATGGCCGTGCCGTCCATGTTGATCGTTGCGCCCAGCGGCAGAACGAAGGAGCTGATCTCGGGCTCCGCGCCCATCTTATTGCAGCACTCGATGTTGACCGGGAGCGTTGCGTTGGAGGAGGTGGTGGTGAAGGCCGTGATCATCGCCGGGGCAAGACCCCTGAAGAAGGCGATGGGGCTCATTCGGGCCAGGAACTTGACGGACAGACCGTAGACCACGACGACATGGACGATGTAGCCGAGGTAGGCCACGCCGATGATGAGCGCCAGCTTACCGATGATGTCCGCGCCGTTTTCGGCGACGACGTTCGTCATCAGGCAGAACACGCCGTAGGGGGTGAGCTCGATGATCATCATCATGATCTTCATGATGACTTCTTCGCAGCAGTTGATGAGCTCGCCGATCTTTTCGCCCTTTTCACCCGCAGCCAGAACGCCCGCGCCGAGGAAGATGGCGATGACGATGACCGGCAGCATGTCGGTGTTGACCATGGGCTTGAAGAAGTTGTCAGGGAAGATGTTGACGATGACCTGCATGACGGAGGGCGCTTCCTTGGCCTCGTATGCAAGCTCGCCCAGCTCCGCAGAGGGCAGAGGCGTGAACGCGCCCTTGAAGATGTTGACCAGGACCAGGCCGATGACGACGGCCAGAGCGGTCGTGCACATATAATAGATGAACGTTTTCAGGCCGACAGAGCCGACGCGCTTGAGGTCCTTGAGGGAGATGACGCCGTCAGCGATCGAGAACAGAACGACAGGAACGACCAGGAACTTCAGCAGGTTAACGTAGATCGTGCCGATGGGCTTGATCCATTCCTTTGTGAATGCGCCGAGATCTGCAAACGCAAAAATCAGGCCGGCGATGATGCCGAGCGCCATGCCGATAAAGATCTTTGCCGGCAGGCTTAACTTCTTCTTTTGTTTCATAATGCTCTCCTTTTCTTTCCGGAACTGCGCCGAAACGCGATCCCTTGCTGACAATATAGTACCATGGAAACGATTCCCGGTAAAGGCAATGTGCTGTATCTTAACGAGACTTTAACGAGAAAACTGTGAAAGATGCACAGAACACACGCGCAGCCCGGAAAAAAGCGGAAAAAACAGGCCGCACCGTTTGCCTCGGCGCGGCCCGGATTGGGGAGAGAAGAGATATGTACAATCAATCCTTGATCTCGCGGATGGAGATAAAGCGCAGTTCGTTGAGGGGCTTTCCGAGCTTGTCGGCGACGATGGCCATGAGCATCGCGGCGGTGCGGTCGGGCACGTCGTGGAGCTTCACCTCGCCCGCAGAACCCGGCGCAAAGGCCTTGACGGCGGGAGCGGCCGGAGCGGCGGCGGCAGGTGCGGCTGCGGGAGCAGCGGGCTTCTTTGCGGCTTCTTTGCTCTGCATCACTTTGCCGGAAATTTTGGTGACCAGCATCAAAAGAATGAGGCCAAAAAAGACGACGGCCATGCCGAGCACGACGATCAGGGCGGCCGTTCCGATCGGAACGTCTACCATTGCCTGGTTGATCAGAAACATAGTTTTTCTCCTTCTGCCATAGCCTCGCGGCCGATTTCGGGTGTCATTATAGCAAAAGGAGGCGTTAAAGCGCTGTTAAAATCGGCAGGGTTTTTGACAGACGGCGTTAAGACTCGCGTATGGGCGGGGCGATGAGGCGGAAGTGGCTGCGGTCCGTTTCCAAGAGTCCTTCTTTCTGGAGCTTTGAAAGCTCTGCCGACATCGCCGAGCGCTCGATGCACAGAAAATCTGCCAGCTGCTGGCGGTCAAAGGGGATGTCAAACTCGACGCTGCCGCTGCGAAGCGCCTGGGACGAGAGGTAGGACAAAAGCTTTTCGCGCGTGCGGCGCTTGCTCATATGGGTGATCTTTTCGTTCAGCTGCAAATTTTTCTGTGCGAGAACGCAGACAAGGTTCCGGATGAGACGCGCGTGCTGCGGGCAGGTCTCCGAGCAGACGGTAAGTAACCGTGAAATGTCCAGAAACAGGACGCTCGAGCGCACATTGGAGACGATGCTGACGTTTAAGACCGCGCCGGGTGTTGCCGCAAAGGGCTCTGCGAACGTGTCCGGCGGGGAAAGCTTTCCCATAATGTTCCGCTCGCCCCATACGTCCTCCTGCACGGCAAGGGCCGCGCCTGTGAGCAGCAGCCCCATCACGCGCGTTGTATTACCGGCACGCAGGATATACTCGCCCGCGCCGAATTCGCGGACAAACGCCCCTACGCAGTGCAGGACCGAGTCAATCTGTTCGGGCGTCATCGCGCAGAAGAGGGGAGATTTTTGCAGCAGCGGCAAATATTTTTGCATAAAGTCACCTTCTTTGTTGGAAATCTAACATAACGGCTTGCCTCATTATAGTATACTATCCACAGAAAGACAAGCACAAAAGGGGGCGAAGACAATGCTGTATTCCGGCTGTCAGAGCAAGTCCAAAGAAATTTCCATCGCGGAGAAGATCTGCCCGCAGTGTGGAAACCCCGTTGAGATCTTCTCGGTCGACACGGAAGTGGTCTGCGACAAGTGCGGCTTTGTCATCTACAACGATATGCTCAGCTGCGTGCAGTGGTGCAAATACGCGAAAAAATGCGTCGGCGAGCAGATGTACGAGCAGATGATGGAGATCGCGAAGCACAACAAGGAGAAGGCCGCGAAGGAACGCGCGGAAAAGGCCGCAGAGAAGAAATAGGAGCATCCCGGGAGGCTTTGGGCCTTCCGGGACGTTTTTATTTGTAGGTGTCACACTGCGAGAGCATATTGGAAATGAAAATGCCGTAGCCCTGCGCGGGGCGGTTGACAAGGACGTGCGTGAGTGCGCCGACGAGCTTGCCGTTTTGCAGGATCGGGCTTCCGGACATTCCCTGCACGATGCCGCCGGTGATGGAAAGCAGGCGCTCGTCTGTGACGGTGACGAGCAGATCGCGGCCGGTTTCCGTATTTTCATAAATTTTATCGATGCGCACACAATATTCCTGCACCTGCGTGCCCTCGACGTTTGCCAGAATGACGGCCGGGCCGGTATGCACGTCGGAGGCGTCCGCGACCTTTACGGCCTCGCGGTCGGGCGAGGCCTTGAGCGTACCGAAAATGCCGTGCGTTTCGTTCTGACGGATCGAGCCTAAAACGTTTGTAACGTCAAAGCTTCCGTGCAGCTCGCCCGGCGTGCCGCGAACGCCCTTCTGCACGTCCGTGACGCGCGAGGAGACGAAAACGCCGCCTGTGGTCTTGACCGGCTGCGTGCCGGTAAGGCCTGCCACGCCGTGGCCCAGCGCACCGCACACGCCGGTCTCGGGGTCATAAAAGGTGATGGTGCCGATGCCGGAAATGTTGTCGCGGACGGATACGCCGAGCCGATATCCGGTGGACGTTTTTTCGGGCGTAATGAAAAATTCCGCCGTTTTTTCGCCGCGCCGCACGCACACGCGCACGCCTTTTCCGGGCGATAAATGGCCGCAGGCGTCTTTGGCCGTGAAGACGCGCTGGCCATCGATGGATAAAATGGTGTCGCAGACGCGAAGCCCCGCCTTTTTTGCAGGCGAACCGTCGTCGAGCCTTGTCACGAGCAGACCCTCGGTCGAAAGGCGGATGCCGGCCGTCTCGCCGCCCGGGACAAGATAGTCCGGTCCTGCCGCGAAGGCAGAGATACATAGCGAAAGGGTCAAAAAGAACGCCGCACCCGCGCGGCGCAGCGCAAGTAAATGTTGTTTCATCCCGCAAGCTCCTCTTTTCGTGTTTTCACGGTTAATATGGCCGCGTTCGGCGCAAAAGCGTCTAGCAAAAACAAGGCGGTTTTCCTTGCACGGTTTTCAGATGCGCGAAGCGGCGCGTGGTTTCGGCGTGCGCGGCGGGATGCTTTTCCGGGACAGGAAAAAATCGCGAATTTTGAAAAATAACGCTTGACAAATGGAAGATCGACGCTATAATAATACTTGCGTTTCGGCGCTGTGGCAATTTAGGGGATTTGTGTAACGGTAGCACACCGGACTCTGACTCCGTTTGCGGGGGTTCGAATCCCTCATCCCCTGCCAAAATCGGTGGTGTTCTTTGAGCATCACCGATTTTACTTTTTCACTATTACTTCTTCACGCTTACTTCTCACTTCTTATGTAAAAACCATGATCATCCGAACAGCGAACATCAACGACTTAAATGAAATTGCCGCGGTGGAGGCAGAATGCTTCCCGGCGGTGGAGGCGGCGTCGGAAGCATCGATCGCCGCACGGCTCCAACACTATCCGGACCACTTCTGGCTGGGCTTCGAGGATGGGCGGCTCGTCTCGCTCGTCAACGGCCTGGTGACCGATCAGAAGGACCTGACGGACGATCTATACGACAACGCCGCGGCGCATGATGAAAAGGGCGCGTGGCAGATGATCTTCGGCGTGGACACCGTGCCGGAATTTCGTGGCCGCGGCTGCGCGGGGGCGCTTCTGCAAACGGCCATCGACGCGGCGAAGAAGCAGGGTAGACGCGGGCTCGTTCTGACCTGCAAGGAACGGCTGCTGGCGTATTATGCGAAATTCGGCTTCGTCAATGAGGGCGTGTCAGTCTCGACGCACGGCGGCGCGACGTGGTATCAGATGCGGCTGACCTTTTGACATACAGGAAAAGGACAGGGAGGGACACGGTTTCCTCCCATGAAAGCTGCGAATTTGACGCAGTTTTTGCATTTCGAACGGTTTTCTGCCGGGCGGACAGGGCGTCCGCCCCTGCAAGGACTGTGCGAAATGCATTGAAAAGAGATAATAGCTTGCCCCGGATGCAGGTCTTTCTGCGTCCGGGGCATTTTTCTGCGGTTTTTCGTGAAGATTTCTTCTGCGATGGAAGAAAGCGCCTTGTCAAGGAAGAAAATAAAAAAAGCTGCACAAAAATGCAGCAAAAGAATTGACGTTATCAACGAAATGTGGTATCATGGAAATCCAAAATGCCTGAGTGCGCGAAACCGCACCTCCACCCTTATCTGTCTCGATTATAGCACCGGGGAGGACGGAGCGCAAGCAGGTTGGCGGAAGAAATGAACAACGCTTCCGTGTGTGTCGTTAAAAACACAGAACCAAAAGAAAGGCTGTGAGGTAATACAATGGCGAAGATTCAAGACGTCATGCTCGGCAAGACGATGCGAAAGAGTTTTGCGAAGCACGACAAGGTCCTGGCGATCCCCAATATGCTCAAGATCCAGAAGGACTCGTACAACTGGTTCCTCGACGAGGGCCTGCGTGAGGTTTTCCGCGACGTCGACACCATCACCGACTACACCGGAAATCTCGAGCTGAGCTTTCTGGACTACAGCATGAACGAGCCCCCCAAGTACACGGTCGAAGAGTGCAAGGAGCGCGACGCAACGTATGCAAAGCCCATCAAGGTGCGCGTGCGGCTGCACAACAAGGAAACGGACGAGATCAAGGAGCAGGAGA
>DJQK01000086.1:0-124 GCA_002437575.1 Clostridiales bacterium UBA6388
TGAGCGCCTCCCAGCGCGGGGTAAACATGAATTTGTAGCCCTCGGCAGAGCCCGGCAAAAACGCAACGCGGATGGCCAGCACGAGGAAGATGAGGAAGAACGCGGGCATCATGATCTTGTTGGT
>DJQK01000086.1:134-542 GCA_002437575.1 Clostridiales bacterium UBA6388
TGGTCTTTTCGATGCTGTGCGCCCCGAGATAGAGCGTCAGCAGCGTTCCGACCACGACGATCACATGATACGGAACGACCGAGAAATCGCCCGACGAGAACGAGCCGAACCATGCGGCCGTGTCTGCTGTCATGAGCGTTCCGACAACGGAGTCAACAAGCGCTTTGAGAATATAGGACACAATGACCGCATAGCCGATGGCGATGCAAAGAGAGCCCGCCAGCGGCAGCCAGCCGAGAAGCCCGCCGGCCCTGCCCATTGCTTTTCCGCGCGTGGCCCAGGCGTTTTCATACGCACCGAGCGTGCCCGTTCCGGCACGTCTGCCCATTGCGAACTCCGCGGGGAGCGCGACGTGACTGAAAATGAAGACGAACAGCAGATACACGAGCAGAAACGCGCCGCCGCCGT
>DJQK01000086.1:619-1011 GCA_002437575.1 Clostridiales bacterium UBA6388
AAAGCCCCAGCGGCTGGCAAAGTGCTTGGTATGTTTGGTCTTTTTCATGATGATGCGCCCTGCAATGACAGGTCTTCCTTTCTCTTTCTCCGTGCAAAAAGCGGCGGCAGAAGGCTCGCGCACTTTCGCACTTTATATCGTTTCTATTGTAAAACGTTTATGCGCGAAAGTCAAGAGGAAGCTGTTTTTGTGCAAAATAACAGAGAAACAGGACCAACGGTTTACATAATCTATTTCAGGGAAGGCGTTGGAACGCGAAAAACCGCACCGGAGATATCACCGATGCGGCCTGATTCAGGAAAGTGCGTCGAGCTCTTTTTGCCAGACGGTGACGCAGGCATCACTCGGCATTCTCCAGTCGCCTCTGGGAGAGAGCGTGACCGAGCCGACCT
>DJQK01000086.1:1163-9232 GCA_002437575.1 Clostridiales bacterium UBA6388
GCAGCACATAATATAAATAGAAGTCGTGCAGCTCATATGGGCCCACAAGGCTTTCCGTCTGCTGGGCAATTTCGCCGTTTTCCTTTGCAGGTAACAGCTCCGGAGAGACGGGCGTGTCGAGAATGTCGAGCAGCACGTCGCGCAGGGCGGGGCTTTTTGCGCTGTCTGCCTCATAGCGCACGATGTGCCGCACGAGCGTCTTGGGGATGCCTGCGTTCACGCCGTACATACTCATATGATCGCCGTTATAGGTCGCCCAGCCGAGGGCAAGCTCGCTGAGGTCTCCTGTGCCGACCACCAGACCGCCTGTCCGGTTGGCAAGGTCCATGAGCTCCAATGTGCGCACCCGCGCCTGTCCGTTTTCAAAGGTCACGTCGAAGCTCGTTTCGCTCTGGCCGATGTCGGCAAAGTGGCTGCGGACGGTGCTGGCGATCGAAATTTCCCGGAACTGAACGCCGAGCTCCTGGCAGAGAATTTCCGCGTTCGAGCGCGTGCGCTTCGTCGTGCCGAAGCAGGGCATGGTGACGGCCAGAACGTCTTCCATCGGACGGCCCAGCTTTTTCATCGCGTGCACCGAGACGAGCAGCGCAAGGCAGCTGTCCAGTCCTCCTGAAATGCCGATGACCGCAGTCTTCGCGTGCGCGTGCTCAATGCGCTTGGCAAGTCCGTCCGCCTGCATTTGCAGGATCAGCTCGCACCGCTCGGCTCTGGCTCCATCGTCCGCCGGAACGAACGGCGTCGGGGAAATGGGGCGCGTGAGCGAAACGTCGACCGGGGTGAGCGCAAACGAAACGCTCTCGTAGCCGCCGGTTTCGGGCTCGAAGCTCGTGTTGCGCCGCCGCTCGGAATCGAGCCGTCCGAGGTCCAATTCCGTGCAGGCAAGGCCATCTGCGAAGGGCTTCGATTCTGCCAGCAGCGCGCCGTTTTCACAGATGAGGTTGTGCCCCGAGAAGACCATGTCGGTCGTCGACTCGCCGTGGCCCGCGTCGGCATATAAATACGCGCAAAGAAGCCTTGCAGACTGCTGGGAAGTAAGGGCCCTGCGGTATTCCGCTTTTCCGACGGTCTCGTCGCTGGCTGAGAGGTTGGCGATGACCGTGGCCCCTGCCAGCGCGTGCGCGGTGCTCGGCGGAAGCGGCGCCCAGAGATCCTCGCAGACCTCGGCCGCGAGGGTAAATTCCGGCATATTGTCGCAGCGGAAGAGAAGTTTCGTGCCGAAAAGCGTGTCTTGCCCGGCAAACGAAAGTTCCTTCACACCCGCGGGCGCGGCGCAGTAGTGCCGCTTTTCATAGAATTCGCCGTAGTTCGGGATGTGGGACTTTGGAACAAGGCCGAGCAATTTTCCCCGGCAGACAGCCGCCGCGCAGTTATAGAGCTTTGCGTCAACGGTCACGGGAAGTCCCACAAGCGCGACGAGGTTCAGCGCTTTGCTGGCCGCCAGAATTTCCTGAAGCGCCGCTTCCGCCGCGCACAGCAGCGGCTGCTGCAAAAAAAGATCGCCGCAGGTGTAGCCCGTTACACCGAGCTCGGGGAAAACCGCAAGCTGGCAGCCGTCCTGCGCGGCCTTTTTCATCGCCTCTATGGTCATTTCCGCGTTATACGCGCAGTCTGCTACGCGCAGAGAAGGGGACACGGCGCAGGCCTTGATGAAACCGTATTTCATGGGACTTCCATCCTTTTTTCTTCATTTTCCTAATCATAGCATATCCGAGGCAATGCGGCAAGTGCGGGTTTTACTGCTCCGTAAAAGAAAAGGCTGACAGAGATCTGTCAGCCTTTTCGCGCATTTGTGCGATGTGTTAAAGTCCTTCAATTTCAAGGCCGGTCATCGCCTGAAGCACTTCATACTGCTGGGCGTTGAGTCCCTTCTTCATGGAAAGGCCCTCCATAAGGTCAATGTCGACCATGCTGCCCTGCTGCGAGCAGATAAGGCGGTTCGTCTTGCCTTCTGCAAGGACCTTGACGGCGTGGTAGCCCATGCGGGTCGCCATGACGCGGTCCCTGGCCGTCGGGGTGCCGCCGCGCTGGATGTGGCCGAGGATGGTCACACGCGGGTCCAGGCCGATGGTCTCATGGATCTGCTTGCCGATCTCGATGGCGCTGCCTGCGCCCTCGGCAACGATGATCATATAGTGCGTCTTGCCGCTCAAGCGGGCGCCTCTGATGCAGTCGATCACATCGTGCTCAAAATTGAGCTTTTTCTCCGGCACCAGAACGCTCGTTGCGCCTGCCGCCAGACCGACATACAGCGCCAGATGGCCTGCGTTCCGGCCCATGACCTCAACGACCGAGCAGCGCTCGTGCGACTGCATGGTGTCTCTTAGCCGGTCGATGGCCTCGACGGCGGTGTTGGCCGCGGTGTCGTAGCCGATGGTGTAGTCGGTGCAGACGATGTCATTATCAATTGTGGCCGGAACGCCGACGACGCTGATGTCCTGCTTGGAAAATTCCTTCAGCCCGCGGAACGTGCCGTCGCCGCCGATGCCGACGATGCCGTCTAACCCCAGGAGCTTGCAGGTGGCCGCCGCCTTCTGCTGGCCCTCGGGGGTGCGGAATTCTTCGCTGCGGGCGGTGTATAACATGGTGCCGCCGCGGTTTATGATATGGTTGACGCTGTTTTCATCGAGGCGCACGAAATCTCCGTTGATCAGCCCGTTGAACCCGCGCCGGATGCCGACGCAGTCGATGCCGCGATAGATGGCCGAGCGGACGACCGCGCGGATAGCTGCGTTCATGCCGGGTGCGTCGCCGCCGGAGGTGAGCACGCCGATCCGTTTGACTGCATTGGTCATAAGAAAGTCTCCTTATATACTGATATGATTTTACTGTATCACAAGACCGGAAAAAAGTAAACACCATTTTATGAATTCTCCGTCAAAACCGGAAAGAAATGCACACAAAGCCAACGTGCGGCGTTTGCGGAAATCTTTAGAAAATCTTCATAATTACGGAGCCGATTTTCTGGTATAATGTTTACGATACGGTTACAGGCTTACGATACGAAAGACAGGGGAGGAAGGACGTTGAATCAGGCAAGTCAGATCATATCCGAGGTCAAAAAAGCGGTGCGCGGCAAAGACCGCGTGCTCATCTGGGTACTTACGGTGATTTTGGCGCGGGGACACATCCTGCTCGAGGATATTCCCGGCGTCGGCAAAACGACGATGGCGCTCGCGTTTTCGCGGGCGTTGGGGCTCGAGTACGGCCGCGTGCAGTTTACGCCCGACGTTCTGCCGAGCGATATCACGGGCTACAGTATGCTGGATAAAGAAACCGGCGCGATGCGCTACCAGCCGGGCGCGATCTTGTGCAACCTCTTTCTGGCCGACGAGTTAAACCGCGCCACCTCGCGCACGCAGTCTGCGCTTCTGGAGGCGATGGAAGAAGGCCAGGTCACGGTCGACGGTGTGAGCCACAAAATTCCCGAGCCCTTCTGCGTCTTTGCAACGCAGAACCCCACCGGCGCTTCCGGCACGCAGCTGCTTCCCGATTCACAGATGGACCGGTTCACCGTCCGCCTTTCGATCGGCTATCCAGCGCCGTCTGATGAGCGCGACATTCTGCTCTCGCGCCAGAAGGGGAACCCGCTTGCTTTGGTGCAGCAGGTCGTCACGCGCGAGGAGCTTTTATCCATGCAGCAGCAGGCGAGCGAGGTGTACTTAAAGCCCGAGCTGGCAGATTATATCGTATCGCTCGTCGGAAAAACGCGCTCAGACGCCAGAATTGCCCGCGGCGCAAGCCCGAGAGCGACGCTGTCACTCAGCGCGATGGCAAAATCGGTCGCCTTCGTGCAGGGAAGAGACTACGTTTTGCCGAAGGACATTCAGGCCGTCTTCCCTTCGACCTGCGCCCACCGGCTTTTACTCACGGCGGAGTCCGACGCGAAGGGGCTGACGGCGGAGCTGCTCCTCGACGAGATCCTCAAATCCACGCCGGCCCCCAGGATCTGAGTATGTGGAAAAGCAGACTGATCTATGCGCTCACGCTCTTGAGCATTCTGGTGTTCCACACCTATTATACCGGCTGGTTTTCGTGGTACCTTCTGATGCTGGCGCTGGTTCTGCCGTGGTTTTCGCTGGTGTGCAGTTTGCCATCCATGCTGCGGCTGCGGCTTTCGGCGAATTTTCCGGAAAGCTGCTGCATCAAGACGCCGTCGTCCGTGCGCATCGGAAGCGAAAACGCCCAGCGCCTGACGCCGCCGTACCGGTTTGACGTGCTGACCGAGGACAAGATGGCCGGAAGCGCCATGCGGCAGCGAATTTTTCTTTCAGGCTCCAGGACCGCGCAGGTCGAGCTTCCGACGCAGCACGCGGGCGCGTACCGGTGCAGCTTGCAAAAAGGAAGCGTCTGCGATTATCTGGGCCTTTTTCGCTTTCCGCTGAAGCTTCCGGCGCTGGGAGAGCTTCTGGTGCGGCCCGAGCCGCTTTTGCCGCCGGAAAAGCCGAGTTTATCGGAACTCAACGCAAGGTCTTACCGGGCAAAGCCCGCGGGCGGCTTTTCGGAAATTCACGATCTGCGCGATTACCATCCGGGCGATTCCATGCGCGATATCCACTGGAAGCTGTCGGCGAAAACAGACGGCCTGATCGTGCGCGAGCCTTTGGAGGCCGTGCGGGCGCAGGCGATCTTGAGCTTCGATCTGGCCGGTCCGCGCGAGACGGTCGACCGGACGCTGGGGCTGCTGCTCGGGATGTCCGGCTGGCTGCTCCGTGAAGGGCTCACGCACACGGTGTGCTGGCTGGAGCCGTCGGACTGTTCGCCGCAGTCGGCGCAGATCCTGCACGAGGCAGATATCCGGAAGCTCCTTGACCGGCTCCTTCGCACGACACTGGGTGTGGATACGCCGTCCATCGCGCAGAAGAGCTTCCCTGCGGCAGACTGGCGCTATCACATCCGCCCCGACGGACAGGAGGTTTGCGTATGATCTCGCAGAAACGAAGCTTCCGCGCGGCGCTTTCCGCGGCCATCTGCTCGTTCGGCATTTCGGCGGGCGCTATTCTTTGCCCATTGACGGCGTTTGATATTTCGGCGGCCGGCTGGCTGCCGCTGGCGCTGGTCTGCCTTCTTTCGTCCATCGTCTGCGCGGCGGCACTCGACCTTCTTCGGCCCGCGGCGGCGTTTGCGCTGCTTGGAATTTTACTCGGCGCGGTCTGCTTTTATTTTCGGCAGGTATTGGCGGAGAGCTTTCTGTATCTCGCGGCGGCGACGCTGGAAGAGTATGTGAAGGCGTTTCATTTTTCGCTGCCATCGGTTTTGCAGACAGCCTTGAGTTCTGGGGCTGACGCGACGCTGGCTTTTTGCGTGCTGGCGTTTTTGCTGGCGCTCATCACGAGCTGGACAGTCGTTTCGCGGTGCAGCCTGTTTGGCGTTTTCGTGACGAGCCTGCCGTTTCTGATCGTCTGCCTCGTCATTTTGCAGACCGTGCCCGCGACAGCGCCGATGCTGCTTCTTGTCGGAACGCTGGTGCTGCTCGTTCTGACGCAGAAGCTCCGGCTCGACACCACGCAGTCGGGCTACCGGCTGACGCTTCGATTGGCCGTACCTGTTGCGGCGCTGATGGTTTTGCTTGCCGTCTTGTTCCCGCGGGCCGGGTATGAACGCTCCGAGTGGTCGAAGGATCTTGCGCCCATGCTCAACCAGGCGGCAGAAAAGCTCACGCTCTTCCGCGAAAACGCTGCCACGGGGCAGGTCGAGTTCGTCTCGCCCTTTACCCCCAGCACGCTCGGCAGATGGGCGTGGGACTCGAGCGTGACGAGTGTGAACTTAAAGCGTGTCGGCCCGCAGCGAAAGACCGGCCGCCGCGTCATGCGCGTGAAGTCCGATTTCTCCGCCGCCTGCCACCTTCGCGCCGACTCCATGGCCGTCTATGAAGACAGCACGTGGCGGGCGCTGAAAGAAAGCGATTATGAAGCTTCCGGTGTGACCGACGGCGTACTGCTGTCTCCCAGCAAGCAGACGCTCGGGCTTACGAGCGCCAACCAGCTGGAAATCCGCACGGACATGAAGTCCTCGATCTTCTACGTGCCGTACCGGCCGCTCGAGCTTCCGACTGGCGGCGAGGCGGTCTTCGACGCGTACATCAAAAATCCGAGCCAGCTGACGGACTATACGGTGTCCTATGCCTACGTCGAGGAAACGGCCGACCGGAACGCGCAGTACGAAGCCTTCGTCCACGAGACCTACACCCAGCTGCCGGATGAGATCCGCGCGGAACTCGAGACGATTTTGCTGCAGGTTTATGCATCGAGCCTGTATTCTTCGGAAGCGCCGTCGCTGCAAAAAACGGCTCGCGCCATCGAAAAATACGTTTCCGGGTCAGCCGGCTACTCTTTGGATACCCCGCGCGTGCCGGATGGGGAGGATTTTGCCCTCTGGTTTTTGCGCGAGAGCGACACCGGCTACTGCGTCCATTTTGCAACGGCGACGGTGCTGCTTCTTCGTGCGGCGGACATTCCGGCCCGGTATGTGACGGGGTACTATTTTACCACGCAGGCGGGGCAGTGGACGGACGTGTCGGAGGACGACGCGCACGCCTGGGTCGAATACTATCTCGACGGCTACGGCTGGCAGGTGATAGACCCCACGCCCGCAGATCTTTCCGCGCAGATACCAGAAACCCAGCCGGACGCTTCAACTGACACACAAGAGCCTGACCCGGCTGAACAGACCCAGCCGGACGAGCCCGCCGCGCCCACCGAGCCGTCTCAGCCGGAGCCCGATACGAAAGAAACGACCGATCGGGCTGAGCTCTCCGAAAATGCAGAGCAAAACCCGGCAGGGAAGACGGCCTTGACGATCGTCTGGGCACTTCTTTTTGCGGCACTGGCGCTTTGCATCTGGCAGGTCGTGCTGACGGGCCTTCGCCGCGCAGCGTTTTCGACGGGCTCCAATAACAAGCGGGCGGTCATGCTCTGGCGGCACATTGAGTTTTTATGTAAACTTGACAAAACCGAGCCGCCGGAAGACCTACACGCCGTCGCCCTCAAGGCCCGGTTCAGCCAGCACAAGCTCTCCGGCGAAGAGCTCGCGAAGCTGCAAACGTTTTCTGAGGAAAAGCTCGAGACGCTTCTGACAAACAGCAGCCTTCCAAAAAAGCTCTTCTGCACCGTGCTCCTTGCGCTCCATAAGCCGGTCCGGCGATAAAAATGGGCGGCAGCCCGGAAAATGGACTGCCGCCCAAGCTTGACAAGGCGGGAAAAGCATTGTACAATACGAAAGCAAACGCCCCAGTAGCTCAGGGGATAGAGCATTCGCCTCCTAAGCGAAGGGTCGGACGTTCGAATCGTCTCTGGGGTGCCACGTCGCTGCGGACTGCATATCGTTCGCAGCGACTTTTTATGCTACGCATGAAAAGTCACTTCTCACTCATTCCGTCGCAGCTCCTCTCAACAGCGTAACCACTTCGTTGGGTTACGCTGTTGTTTTTCTCTAATTACGATAAGCGCTCAGCAAAGGCCTTTCTTCGTTCAACATCGCAACCGCTCCGCTGGGCTGCGATGTTGTTTTTGCGAAAAAACAGCCGGACAGGATCCGGCTGTTTTACATAATATCGGGTTTTTGGTAAAAGCTATCCTGACTTGAATGGAAGGCAGGGATCTGTAAATGAAGGGCTTTGCGATGCTGGAGATCGGGAAGGTCGGATGGGTGGAGAAGTCGAAGCCGGTCTGTGGGCCGATGGATGCGGTCTGCCGGCCGCTGGCTGCAGCGGTCTGCACCTCAGACGTACACACGGTCTGGGAGGGCGCCGTCGGCGAGCGGCATGAGATGATCCTGGGGCACGAGTGCTGCGCGGAGGTCGTTTCCGCGGGCGAGCTCGTGCGGGATTTTAAGCCCGGCGACCGGGTGCTGGTGCCCGCCATCACGCCGGACTGGAGCTCGCTGGAGGCGCAGGCCGGGTTTGCCATGCACTCCGGCGGGATGCTGGCGGGCTGGAAATTCTCCAACATCAAAAACGGTGTGTTTTCTGAGTTTTTCCACGTCAACGACGCAGATGGGAACCTGGCGCATCTGCCGGAGGGGATGGACATCACGGAAGCATGCATGCTCTCCGACATGGTGCCGACCGGCTT
>DJQK01000077.1:0-784 GCA_002437575.1 Clostridiales bacterium UBA6388
TGAGCGCCAGTTCGACCATCGCACCCATGTTGATATCCGCGATATCCGTGTATTCCTTGAGACGGCCGGAGAGGTTGGTCTCCACGCAGCCGCAGGGGTTCCAGTCCCACGCCTCGCTCAGCGGCACGCCCTTGTTGAGCATCATGCGGATGCCCACATCGTTGGCGTAGATAGCGGGCATGGTCAGGCCCATACCGATCGCCTCGACCGCCTTGTGCAGCAGCGAATCGGGGTTCTTGGCAATGCTGTAGGTAACAGAGAGATTCGGCTCCTTGAACTTTACGTCCATCGTCGCCTGGATCATCATGTAGGAAAGCTCATTCGTCGCATCGTTGCCGTATTGATCGATACCGCCGCAGCTCGTCTGCACGGTGATGCAGTAGCCGGCCGCATACTGCGCGGTGACCTCATCCTGAAACAGAGACATCTCCGCGATCTTGATCCACAGGCAGTCGAGCAGCTCCTGCGCATCGTCGTCGGTCAGGATACCGGCTTCCTTGTCCGCTTTGTAGAAGGGATAGAGATACTGGTCAAGGCGGCCGAGGTTGTAGGACGAAGCGTTCTGCTCCATATAGCAGGCATACTCATAGGAAAGGATGGACTGGCACGCCTCATAGAAATTGCGCGCGGGATGCTCCGGCACCCAGCGGCAGACCTCTGCGATCTTGAGCAGCTCCGCTCTGCGCTTTTCATCCTTGCATTCGCCGGCCATCTTTTCGGCAAGGTCGGCATGGCGGTGCGAGAGGTGAATGATCGCGTCGGCGACCATGATCTCGGATCTGTA
>DJQK01000077.1:877-4347 GCA_002437575.1 Clostridiales bacterium UBA6388
CCGCCGATGCCCTTGGCAAGCAGGAGTCTCCAGTCGACCGTGGTCTCGCCATAGCCGCGGACGGCCTTGCGGTCAATAAAGATCGCGCCGTTGGCGCGCAGCTTCTTCACGTCCTCGGGCAGCATCAGGTTCCAGCGGTCAAGCACGCACTTGTTCTTCCAGTAGTCCTTCAC
Organism: Clostridiales bacterium UBA6388; assembly: GCA_002437575.1. Taxonomy (GTDB): domain Bacteria; phylum Bacillota; class Clostridia; order Oscillospirales; family Oscillospiraceae; genus CAG-170. Next base: position 1,051 of record DJQK01000077.1, read on the forward strand.
GTCCTTGAGATAGACCTTCTTGCCCTCTTCGCTGAGATAGAACGGGTCAAACGGGCGGGTGCTGATGGTATCCACTTCTTTTTCGATGACGCCGGAAGCGCTGTCGGGGTTCAGGATACCGCAGCGGGGCTTGAAGCCGACGCCGCCTACCAGCAGCTCGTGATCCTGAATGTAGATCTGCTTGCGTTCACATTCGTACTTGTAGCCCGTCGCCTTTTGAATGATCCACGGCTGGCCCTCTGTATCTTTGAAACCCTCGGTGACGTATTTGGCGTTATATACGTCCATGTCCACACGGGTCGCCAAATACTGCTGACGCAGCGCTTCGATCCTATCAAGGTATGCTTTTGCCATATCAAGACTCCTTCCTTATGCTCGCCAGCCGCCGGAAAGCGGCCGGCTAAACTTCTTGCTCTGGTAAAAGCAACCATTGTGCCAATCGCTGACCGCCGTTTACAAATTTTTTATAAATTTGTCAATGCTGTACTACTTTTTTCTTCTCTCCCTCGCGATCTCCGCTTCTGCGCGGTCGAATTTTGTCTAAACTCACAAAAACGTCAATCCTTAGTTAGATAACTTTAACCATTTGAACAGTAAAAAATCCGCGCAAAATATTTTGCGCATCTTTGCACCCCGCAAAATATTTTGCATGGTGCAAAGATAAAAATACAGCAGGCCGGGAAAACTTCCCGGGCCTGCTGTATTTTTAATAGAGGAATGCGATATCCGCATGGACAGACGTGGCTGATGCGTCTATCCTGCGTAAACCACGTTTCAGGCGGCAAGAAAAAGCCTTACTTTGCGGTATAAACGCCTTCACGCAGGTAGGCCTGCAGCTGCTCGTGGGTCATGTGGCCGATGCCGAGGTAATCGAGCGTGTACTTGCTCTCCCCGGCAAGGTCGCGCTTGAGCATAGTGCTGGCAAGTAGGATCATGGAGTCGATGATCGGGGTGGCGACGCCATACTTCTTGCCGAGCTGGCTCATCAGGTAGCAGCCGACAGGAACGTCCTCGGTGATATAGCGGTTCTCCAGATCGAACGGGCCGTCGCCGTAGAAGTTCTCATAGCGCTCGGTGAAGGGAACGGCAAAATCAGGACCCATGTACTCCTTGCCATACATCGTGGTACGGGAGAAAAAGTCCTCGTAGTTGACGGTGCACAGGCCAACTTCCATCTTGGCAGCCAGTTCCTTCTCTTCCTCCCAGAACTTGGCCTGGACCTCGGCGATGGCCGGGCACAGAGCGAAGCCGTAGAGGGAGTAGTTTTTCTTTTCCTGGCCGAGAACGGTGTCAAAGTTCTGCATCACCGCAGCGCCCAGAACAGCGCCGGGAACGTGGATGACAGGGTTGACGTTGGAAAGGTTGATGTCGAGCACGGTGTTGCCGCGGACAAAGCCGTGATGGAACTCCTCGCCCTTCTTGGAGATCGTGACCTCGCCGTGAGCGTCCATGATGGCGTCGAACGCGGGGATGTACCAGGCGGATGCCATGAAGTCGTCGGTATCGGTGTCGGGCAGAGCGCAGCCGCGGATGGTGGTGATGCGGTCCTCGACCTTGCATTCATTGGTCACAACGCCGCCGCGGCGGACGACGCGGATGCCGTAGGGAGCGGTGTACCACGCGCCGACGATAACCTTCTTGGTGCAGTTCATCTCGCGCATCAGCTTGCGGAAGATGAAGGTTCCGCAGTTATCGGGCAGGATGTGGATGACCTGGCCATCCTCAAGCAGAGGAATGAGCTCACGGAAGATCGTCTCATGCGCAACAGCGACGGCGGCAACAATGATGATGCCGGCGCCCTTGACGGCCTTCGCCATATCGTCGGTGGCCAGAGCGACCTTGGCGGTGCCCTTGCGCTGGAAGCCGAAGAAGCTGAACTGCGCGCCGCTGAGCGTGATGCCGGTCTTTTCAATGTTCAGGAAGTTCGTCTTGGCGAAACGGGGCTGATCCCAGATACGGACCTCTTTGCCCGCCATCGCGCAGTCCGCTGCCATCGTCTTACCGACAGCGCCGCCGCCCAGCACGGCGATGGGCATGTCTTTCAGATAACTCATATCCATAATAATGTCCTCCTTAAAATAAGCCGGTCTTCTTCCGGCAGAATTTCTGTGCTCAGCGTTCTCTCCCGCTGATCGAGGTCATTGTATCAGCGCTTTGATCTCCCCGCTTTGCTGAATCCATCTTTTTCTTTGCCGATTTTCAGATACTTCACCCCGCCGTCCCCGATACGCCGCTCCCCCCGCGGCACCTTAATATATAAGGGATTTTCACCCCAACTACGGTATCGGTGGCCGCCGGTCACAACGCAAGAGAAGCGGCAAAAAAAATATGAAATCGTGCAAATCTTTTCTTTTTCCGCTTCGCTACAATAAAGGCCATAAGAGGAACAATTTAAGTCAAGGAGGGCTTGATTATGGCAAAAAACATAGCAATCATGGACGGCAACGAGGCTGCGGCTTACGTCTCGTATGCGTTCACTGAGGTCGCGGGGATCTTCCCCATCACTCCGTCGTCCCCGATGGCGGAGCACGTAGACGCCTGGGCGGCGAACGGCAAAAAGAATCTGTTCGGCGAACCGGTGCAGGTCGTCGAGATGCAGTCCGAGGGCGGCGCCGCCGGCACGGTGCACGGCTCGCTGCAGTCCGGCGCGCTGACCACCACTTACACCGCCTCGCAGGGACTTCTGCTGATGATCCCCAATATGTATAAGATCGCAGGCGAGATGCTGCCGGGCGTTTTTCACGTATCCGCGCGCACGCTTTCCGCACACGCGCTTTCCATCTTCGGCGATCACAGCGACGTGATGGGCGTGCGCAGCACCGGCTTTGCGATGCTCGCTTCCTCTTCCCCGCAGGAGGTCATGGATCTCGGCGCGGTGGCGCATCTTTCCGCCATCCACTGCCGCATGCCCTTCCTGCACTTCTTCGACGGCTTCCGCACGAGTCACGAGATCCAGAAGATCGAAGCGCTCGATTATGAGTCTCTTCGCCCGCTGATCGACATGGACGCGCTCAAGGCGTTCCGCAAGCACTCTCTCAACCCCGAGCATCCCGCGACGCGCGGTACGACTGTCAACCCCGACATCTTCTTCCAGTGCCGCGAGGCCTGCAACGAGAAGGTCGACGCCATTCCCGAGGCGGTCGAGCACTACATGGCGGAGATCAGCAAGCTCACCGGCCGCGAGTATAAGCTGTTCAATTACTACGGCGCACCTGACGCCGAGCGTGTGATCGTTCTCATGGGCTCAGCCGCCGAGACCGCCAAGGAGGCCATCGACTACCTGCTCGCCAAGGGCGA
>DJQK01000116.1 GCA_002437575.1 Clostridiales bacterium UBA6388
AGGGAGACCTGGTGGCGCTCTTAAATGTTAGCACGGATTATTTGAACATTGTGCTCATCAGAAGAATCAGAGCAAACAGAGCCAATATTGCGGCAAAAAGCAGCACGGGAATGTCGTCTGAAGTAAGCCTGAACTTAAAGCCGGAACGCCCCTTTGCTGCAGGCGTTTCTTTTGCGGAATCCGAAGAATCTGTTTTTTTGTAGAACGAACCCAATGGCGCATACGATGCGTCTTTGGTGTATCCCTGCCGTAGAAGCTCCACATCGTAGGACACGCGTTTGTCTGGGTCTATGCCTTTGGGACGCTTCCGGACTTGACAGAAACGAGAAAGTATGAAAAAATAGAAGGAACTTCACGAAAGCAGGTGGCTTCTATGGAAGACATGATCACCGGGCTGTGTCCGCAGTGCGGGCATACGCTGCATATCCCCGCGGAGCTTGCGAGCTTCTCCTGCATGTACTGCGGTGCGCGGCTGACAAAAAAGCAGCTGGCGGCTGAGCCGCTGGCCGCGCCGGAGGTGGATGAGGACCGGGCGGCGTATTATGACCGCGCGGTCTCCCGGCTCGGCTGGTGCATCAAAAACTTTGGCGGCTATCAGAAAAAGATCATGCGCGACGTCTTCTTCGAGGCCTTTGAGACCTATGAGGCTGGCTGTGCGCCGGTCATTCAGGAGCTGGCCCGCGGCGTGGCTCCGGAGCAGCAGACGCAGCTGCTCGAGCGTGCGGCCGCCGCCATGCTCGACGAGCTGGAGGCCGGGTGGCAGAAGAAGGGCGACATGGAGGGCGAGAAGATCGTCCTCGCGATCTTCTTCGTGCCGATGGTGCGCAAGCAGCAGCTGCCGATCAGCGAGGAATTCGTCACGATCCTGCAGAAGCAGTGGGTGGAGCGGTATCCGAAGTCCCCGTTCTATCTGGGCGACTATGAATCCATCTCCGGCGGCTTCCGCAAGAAGTTCCTCGGCCTGTGCTTCATCACGACGGCCGTCTGCCAGGAGCTCGGCAAGCCGGACGACTGCGAGGAGCTGACGGCCTTCCGCGCCTTCCGCGACGGGTATCTGAGCTCCCAGCCCGACGGCGAGGCGCTGATCCGGGAATACTACAACATCGCCCCCGGCATCGTCACCTGCATCAACACCTGCTCGGACCGCCACGCGAGCTATGCGCGCATCCGCGCGGAATATCTCGCGCCCTGCTATCAGGACCTGCTTGCCGGGCGCAACGAGAGCTGCAAGGCCCGCTATGTGCGGATGGTGCGGGATCTGGAACGGGAATATCTCAGCTGAGACAGAAATTTTCGAAAAGACAGGGCCTGCCTGCGCTGCAGACCCTGTCTTTTTGTGCATTTGGTACAAATAGGCACGGAAGAAAAATACAAAATGGAGAAAAACAGGGAAATGCTTGACAAGGAGGAAAACAAAGCCTTATAATTACAAATGGAGCGAAAATCCATTTTATATATAGAAAAATATGTTGAATCCATTTGATTTCTTTAGATTTTAACGGGTTTTTTACAGACATAATAGAATGGCTCAAAAAGTGTCGAAAGATTCTGGATAAAAATGAGATAAATAAATTGAAAATATTTCCAGAATATGTTACAGTATTGTTGTCGCAGCGATAAAAAAGTCAGTGTCTGACACAAACCATATAACGAGGAGAGGTCTAAGATGGAAAACCGTGTCAAAATTTTGATCGCAGACGGGAACGAGGAATTCTGCGCTCACGTCAAGCGGAGGCTGGAACAGGTCTCCGGCTATGAGATCGTCGGTACCGCCGCCGACGGTCAGCGCGCAGTCGAGCTGATGCGCGCGGCAAAACCGGATGTGCTGGTTCTGGATCTGATGTTGTCGAAGCTGGACGGCATCACGGTCCTCAAGCGCGCCCGGGAGATGGATAAGCCGCCGGCAGCGCTGGTGCTGACGGGGTTCATGACGGAGTATGTGGCCGGGATGGCCGCGTCGCTCGGCGTGCAGTATTTTATGACGAAGCCGTGCGAGCTGGATGCCGTAGCCGAGCGCATCCGCGAGATGACCGCGATCGACGGTCAGCTCCGCCGGTCGGCGCAGCGCCGGCAGGAGGTCAATATCGAGGCCATGGTCACCTCGATCATCCATGAGATCGGCGTGCCCGCGCATATCAAGGGCTATCAGTACCTGCGCGAGGCGATCATGATTGCCGTGCAGGATATGGACGTCATCAACGCCATCACGAAGGTGCTCTATCCGCAGGTCGCCAAGACCTTCGCCACCACGCCCTCGCGCGTCGAGCGCGCGATCCGCCACGCCATCGAGGTCGCGTGGGACCGCGGCGATCTCGAGACGCTGCAGCGCTTCTTCGGCTACACGGTCTCGAACACCAAGGGCAAGCCGACCAACTCGGAATTCATCGCGCTCATCGCCGACAAGCTGCAGCTGCAGCTGAAAAACGGGCAGGTGGTCTGAGCGCAGCGCAAAACCTGCTGAAGTGATATCAAACGATCCGGCCCGGGGCAGTGCGCTGCCCCGGGCCGGGATCTTCTTTGGTCCCGGCGCATTTTCTTCGTTCCCGGGAAATTTCTGCTTGCGTATGCGCGGAAGGTGTGCTATAATCCGGGCAGATGGTTAAAGACATCTAACTAGAACAAAAAAGACCCTCCCGCAGATCAAAGTGTGCGGGGCCCAAAAAACCGGAAGGGCAGGGGAGAAGTCTATCTATTAGTTAGATATATCTAACCAAATTCTAACCGAAAGGACGAGCTTATGAGTGTTGTGATTTTGGGCGGCAACGAATGTATGGAACGCCGCTATAAGGACCTTTGCAAGAGCTATCAATGTCAGTCGAAGATCTTCACGAAGCCCGCCGGCGGACTTCGGAACAAACTGGGGAATCCCGATCTGATGATCTTTTTTACCAATACCATGTCCCACAAGATGGTGCAGGGGGCGCTCAGCGAGCTGAAGGGGCAGAACACCATCATCGAGCGCTGCCACACGAGTTCCCTGTCCGCGCTGCGGGGGATTTTGGATAAGTACGCCGTGCAGGGTGCATTCTGATGTCAGAGGAGCTTGTGATCCG
>DJQK01000015.1:0-2767 GCA_002437575.1 Clostridiales bacterium UBA6388
TGATGCAGGAGCAGCCCTTTGCGGATATTTCTATCAGCGCCTTGGTAAGCACGGCGCAGGTGGGAAGAGCCTCCTTCTACCGCAATTTTACGGATAAAGAAGATGTGCTGCGGCAGGAGAACGCCAGACTGACGGCACAATGGAAGGAAGCATTCGAGAGCGAACCCCATAATGAACCCAATGCGTTTTTCGTCAGCCTTTTGAATTTCTACAAGGAGCATTCCAATTTTTATCTGGCGCTGTACCAAGCCGGACTTGCAGATATGGTGCTGCAAACGCTGCTGGAACACTCCGAGATCACGCCGGAGCTGCCCAATGCGCTGGCCTACCTCAGATCCTCCATCGCCTATATGATCTACGGCTGGATCGTGGAGTGGATGAAGCGAGGAATGCCGGAGAGCGGCACGGAGCTGGCGAGGATGATCGAAACGGCACAGAAGAATCAATAAAAAACGCGAAAAAAAGGAGCCTCTTTCGAGGCTCCTTTTTCAAACGGCATCAGCCATTATATCCAAAGAAATTATTGAAGAAATCCCAAGGATCGGAATAAGACCCATTGCTGCCGTCGCTGTAATAGCCGTTGCCGTTATTGCTGTTGTCCGTGCTCTGACTGGAGTTATCGGTCTCCGTGGTCTCGGGCGCGGCGTCGAAGGTGAGCTGGAGCTCGATCGTCTTGCCGCCGCGGTACACGGTCAGCGTCACGGTGTCGCCCGCGCTGTAGGACTTCTTGGCGGCGACGAGGTCTTCATAGGACGTGATGTCGGTGTCGTCGATCTTCGTGATGACGTCGCCCATCTGGAGGCCGGCCTTATCAGCTGCGCTGCCATCCTCGACGGAACAGATGAACACACCCTCACTCACGCTGTAGCGGTACATCTGAGCCATCTGTGCGGTCATATTCTGAGGTACAATGCCCATGTAGGCCTTGCTCGTCACGTAGCCGTTGGTCATAATGTCCTTGACGAGGGAAATGACATCGTTGATGGGGATGGCGAAGCCGATGCCCTCAACGGTCGTGTTGGAATAGCTCGAATACTTGGCGGACACGATGCCGATGACCTCACCGTAGCTGTTGAACAGCGGGCCGCCGGAGTTGCCGGGGTTGATGGAGCAGTCGACCTGGATCATGTTGAACGGCGTGCCGTCGACATTGATGGCGCGATTCACGCAGGACACGATGCCCTCGGTCATCGAGAATGTCAGCTCGCCGAGCGGGTTGCCGACAGCGGCGACGGATTCGCCGATGGCGACCTTGCTCGAATCGCCCAGCACCACGGGCGTCGCGCCCGTCACGTCGATCTTGATGACGGCGATATCGTAGTCGGAGTCGCTGCCGATGACCTTGGCGTCATAGGTCTCGCCGTTGTAGAGCGTCACCTTCACGGTGCTCGCGCCGGAGATGACGTGGTGGTTCGTCAGGATGTAGCCATCCTGCGTGATGAAGAAGCCCGTGCCGCTCGCCGCGGTCTCGACCTGCTGGCCGAAGTAGTTCGTGGTGGAGGAAACGTTGATCGAAACGACGCTGTTGACATTCGAGGCGTAGACCTCCGACATCGACATCTGCGTCTTGCCGTCGACCTTGACGGTCTGCACCTGCGCGACCTCGCGGTCGCTGACCTGAACGCTCGTCTTGTTCACCTTGGTCGCCGCGCTGCTAACGCCCGCGCCGATGAAGCCGCCGACGAGCGCGCACACCAGCGCCAGCGCCACGATCTTGCCGGAAAGACCGCTGCCGCCCTTTTTCTTCGGGCTGCCGCCGTTCGGGGACTTATCCCACGGGTCCTCGGCGTAGTTCTTCGTGTCGATCGGGGCGTTGGGGTTCTGCTCGTCGCCCTTGCGATAGCTGTAGTGATACAGGTTGTTTTCGTCTTCGTACATGATGTTGACCTCCTATGGAACGAGACCCTTTCTTGCGGCCTCTTTGCTTTCGATGGTGTTATCATAGGGCATATTTATGTATATTTCTTGAACGCTATTTGACGATTTCTTAAATTCCCGATGACTTTTTTAAGTTTCTGTGATAATCGCGCGATTCCCCTTGCGATTTATTTCCCGTCATACTAAAATGAAACGCGACTGAAGAAAAAGGAGGCGGCGCACATGCTTCGCATCGACGATTTGAAGCTCCCCGTGGGGGCAAAGAAAGACAAGCTGCGCGCGGCCTGCGCGCACGCACTGCGCGTGAGCGAGGAGGCGCTCATCTCCATCCATCTCCTGCGCCGCTCCATCGACGCGCGCGAGGGCGTGAAGCTCGTCTGCTCTGCCGCGGTCGAGGTCAAAAACGAATCGAGCGTTCTAAAGCGCTGCAAAAATAAGAATGTGCAGCCCTATGCGCCCAAAACGTACACGCCGCCCGCGCCCATTTCGGCGCCGGAGCTTTCCCCCGTCGTCATCGGCGCGGGTCCCGCGGGCCTTTTCTGCGCACTGCTGCTGGCCCGCTGCGGCGCAAAACCGATTTTATTGGAGCGCGGACGCGCGGTCGAGCAGCGAAAGCGCGACGTCGAGCACTTCTGGCGCACGGGCGAGTTGGACCTTTCCTCAAACGTGCAATTTGGCGAAGGCGGCGCGGGCGCGTTTTCCGACGGTAAGCTCAACACCGGCACGAAGGACCTGCGCCACGGCTATATTTTAGAAGAATTCGTGCGCTTCGGCGCGAGCGAGGATATTCTGGTCGACGCCAAGCCCCATGTCGGCACCGACAAATTATATGTGGTGCTGCAAAACCTCCGCTGCGAGATCATCGACCGCGGCGGCGAGATGAGGTTTT
>DJQK01000015.1:2840-3103 GCA_002437575.1 Clostridiales bacterium UBA6388
GGCGGCAGCGTCACGGCGCTGCGGATCGCGTCTCCCGAAGGGGAATACACGCTGCCCGCCCAGCATGTCGTCCTTGCGCCCGGCCACAGCGCGCGCGACACGTTTGAAATGCTGCAAAAGCGCGGCGTGCCGATGGAGCCCAAGCCCTTCGCCGTCGGCGTGCGCATCGAGCACCGCCAGCGCGACATGGATTTAGCCCAATATAAGGAGGCGGCGGGACGTCCCGGCCTCCCGCCCACGTCGTACAAGCTCTCGTGCCACAC
>DJQK01000015.1:3147-7024 GCA_002437575.1 Clostridiales bacterium UBA6388
GTGTTCTCGTTCTGCGTCTGCCCCGGCGGCGAGGTCGTCGCCGCCGCGTCGGAGGAAAAGCGCGTCGTGACGAACGGCATGAGCGAATTCGCGCGCGACGGCGAGAACATCAACGGCGGGCTTTTGGTCTCCGTCACGCCGGAGGACTTCCCGTCCGGCGATACCCTTGCGGGCGTCGCGTTCCAGCGGGAATTAGAGGACGCGGCCTACCGCCTCGGCGGCGGAAGCTACGCCGCCCCCGCCCAGCGGGTCGAAGATTTCCTCGCCCATCGCCGATCAAACGGCGCGGGAAAGGTCGCGCCTACCTATCTTCCCAATGTTCGCTGGTGCGACCTGCACGACTGTCTCCCGCCCTTTGTGTGCGAGGCGCTGGAAGAGGGCCTGCCGGCGCTCGGACGGAAATTGAAGGGCTTCGACGCGCCCGACGCCGTTTTGACGGCGGTGGAGACGCGCTCTTCGTCCCCAGTGCGCATCGTGCGCGACAACTTGAGTTTTCAATCCGCCCTGCGCGGTCTATATCCCTGCGGCGAAGGCGCGGGCTATGCCGGCGGCATCATGAGTGCCGCGGCCGACGGCCTGCGCGTCGCAGAAATGATTTTGGAGGAATTGAACCATGAATGAAAAAATCGGCGTCATCATCGACTTTCTGACCCCAGAGTACGAAAAGACCCTGCGCGACACCGCCGCGCGCTGCGGCTATGACATCGTCTTCTTCCCCTCGTCCAAGGCGGCGGAGGGCAACGTGGACGACTGCACGATCATCTACGGCCATCCGTCCCAGCGCGTCATCGCGGGCGCAAGAAATCTCAAGTGGTACGCCTGCTGCTGGGCGGGCGTCGACCGCTTCTGCCGCGATGACCTGTATCAGAATCCCGACTGCCTGCTCACGAACGCCTCGGGTGCTTACGGCACGACGATCGCCGAGCACTCCGTCATGGTCTCGCTGATGCTGCTGCGCCGCCAGATGGAGTACACCGAGATCATCCGCGAGGGCGGCTGGAGCGTGCTTTCCGGCGGCATCCGCTCGCTCCACGGCGCGCGCGTCACGTGCCTCGGCACGGGCGACATCGGCACGGAATTTGCCCGCCGCGTGCGCGCGTTCCATCCCGCAAAGCTCTTAGGGCTCAACCGCAGCGGTCGGGAGAATCCGGACTTTGACGAGGTCTGCACCGTCGCCGAGCTCGACGCGGTCCTGCCGGAGACCGATCTTCTCTTTATGTCGCTCCCCTCCGTGAGCGACACGGTGAACATTCTGAACGCAGAGCGTATGGCGCTGCTCCCGAAGGGCGCTTATGTCGTCAACGTCGGCCGCGGCACGGCCATTGATCAGGATGCGCTCATCAAAGCGCTGGATTCCGAGCATCTCGCCGGTGCGGCGCTCGACGTCGTCGTGCCCGAGCCGCTGCCCGCGGATCATCCGCTCAGAAAGGCCAAAAACCTCCTGCTCACGCCGCACGTCGCGGGCAACATGACGCTCGGCTACACCTGCGAGCGCAACATCGCGCTTTTCTGCGAAAACCTTGAGAACTACGCCGCGGGCCGCCCGATGCACCACCTCGTCGACCGCAGAAAGGGCTATTGAACCGCTCTGCACCCCGCCGCTTTTCGGCGGGCGCAAGGCATGAAAAAGGCAGCAATATGAAAAATTCCCGCATCAAAAACGGTATCCTGCGCATCGTGCAGGGTATCATCATCGGCGCGGGCGCGATCCTGCCGGGCATCTCCGGCGGTGTGCTCGCCGTCATCTTCGGCATTTACCGTCCGGCGATGGAGATTCTGACGCATCCCGGGCGCGCGCTCGCGCGCTACTGGCGGATGCTGCTCGCCGTCGGCATCGGCTGGGCGATCGGCTTTTTGGGCGGCGGCAGCGCGATCCTCGCGCTGTTCCACCAGTCGGAAACCGTCGCAACGTGTCTCTTCATCGGTCTCATCCTCGGCACGCTCCCTGAGCTCTGGCATGAGGCGGGCACGCAGGGGCGCGGCAACGGCTCGTACATCTCGCTGATCGTCAGCTTCCTCGCCCTGTTCGGCGCGCTGATGGCCGTCAAGTTCAGCTCGTTTGCCGAGATGCCCGCAAACTTCTGGGGCTTTCTCTTCTGCGGCGTGCTGTGGGGCTTCAGTTTCATCATCCCGGGGATGACGTCGTCGTCCATCCTGATGGCGGTGGGCCTTCTCACGCCGCTGATCGATGGCATCGCGCAGCTCGATTTTACGGTGCTTGCCCCGTGGGCGCTCGGCATGGCCGGTGTAATGGCGCTGTTCGCGCGCATCGTGAGCAGGCTTTTCGACACGCACTACTCCATCGCCTATCACGCCGTCATCGGCATCGTGCTCGCCTCGACGATCATCATCATTCCGACGGGTTTTGCCTCGACGGCAGAAGCGGTCTGGGGCGTCGTCTGCGCCATCCTCGGCGCAGTGCTCGCGTATTTTGGCAGCAAGATCCGGCCGCAGGAGGAAGCGGAAACGATACAGAAATGAACAAGCGGCACAGGCCATTGGCCTGTGCCGCTTGTTTTTTCATTTGACGGCTTCCGCCTTTTTGAGCTTGCGCTTGTAGTAGTACATCATCTGGTCGGCGCGCTCGATCACGTCCTCCACGCTGTCGCGCACAGGATCGAAGCACGCATAGCCGACCGACACATGCGGCAGATGCCCGTTTTTCGCCCGCCGCACGGTCAGCTCGCGCAGGAAGTTTGAGAGGTACTTCTCCGCCGCCATGTCGGAGATCTGCGCGATGACGCAGAATTCGTCTCCGCCGATGCGGTAGCAGTAGCCGGCCTTCGAGAACACCGTGTAGATCGTGTCGCCGACCTCGGTGAGCACGCTATCGCCCGCGACGTGGCCGTAGGTGTCGTTGATGGACTTGAACTCGTCCACGTCGAAATAGTAGATGACCGCGTGCTCGCGCAGCGAGGAAAGGCGGTTTTCGTAGCTGTGGCGATTCAGAAGATGAGTCAGTGGATCGATTTTCTGTGTGAGTTCGGAATACAGAATGTAGACCATCAGAATATCGACCGCCGAGCAAGCCCACAAGATGCGCACCCCGGCAACGTATTGAAGGAGCTGCCCGCAGAGAAAGAAAACCGGCAGGATGATAATAAGTACCCGGTACAGGCCGTAATGATGAGAGCTCTCGCTCATCAGCTGACCGATGAACAGCAGAACGCCGCTGGAGTAGGCAAGCACGTAGACCCAGTAGAACGCCTCATGATGATAGACGTTCTGCGCGTCGACCGAGAAGATGAAGCCGAAGAAGGCCGAGAGCACCTCGAGTCCCGCATGGACGCAGATGAGCGTGTAGATAGCCTTTTTGTGCTTGAGCGGCGTCATCAGGTCGCTGCAGAGCACAGTGATAACAGGCGCTGTGGAAAACTCTATGGTCTTGACGAGGATGTGCAGCGTTCGGAGCGAGGCATCCGCCCCGTCCATCCATACGCCGAGCCATTCCGATATCATGCATGCGATCGTCAGTGCGGAAATCATATAGGCCGTCTGCTTTTTGTCATGCTCCATCAAATCATTGGTGCTCACGAGCATGTCCATGATGACCATGATGAAGACCGAAAGGAAGATCACGGCAGAATAAAAATCTGACATGGCGCGCACCTCCCTCACCTTGGATGATTTGGCCGTACCGCCGACAGGTGTCTTTACACTTTATCATATTTGGCGGGAAAAACAACCGTTAAAACCGTTTTTTCCGAAATTTACCCATTTTCAGCCAGCAGTTCATTGTAACTCAGGAGACTCTGCGACGCGGTCTCCCGCATCGCGGACCACTCGTCCTCCCCCGCGCTGCCGGAGACGGCCACGGTGCGAAAGCCCGCGTCCTTCGCGTTTTGGATGGCCGTGAGCGAGCCGGAAAAGACGATCG
>DJQK01000039.1 GCA_002437575.1 Clostridiales bacterium UBA6388
CCCCGAGGGCGAGGTCGACAACAGCGTGTTCGACCGCTACATCGTGCCCCTGTACAAGCAGGCGTCCTACAAGCCGTATATCATCGCCGCGATGATGTTCCTCGCGCAGGTCAAGGACCCCGTCCGCGCGCTGATGGAGATGGACAAGTCCGGCGAAGAGCGCAAGATGTTCTAAGTCGCATCCCATTTTGTAAAAAAGCGGTTTTCCCGCTTTTGAGAGAAGAGAGTTTTTCAAAAATCAAGGAGAGATCAGTAACATGAGCAAGAGAATCGTCATCGCCCTGGGCGGCAACGCGCTGGGCAAGAATCTCGAAGAGCAGATGCACGCCGTCAAGACGACGGCCAGCGCCATCGCAGACCTGATCGAGGACGGCCATGAGGTCGTCATCGCCCACGGCAACGGCCCGCAGGTCGGCATGATCCAGAACGCCTTCGCGGCGTATCACAAGCAGGAGGCCAAGAGCGACATTATGCCGCTTTCCGTGTGCGTGGCGATGAGCCAGGGCTACATCGGCTACGATCTGCAGAACCTCATCGGTGAAGAGCTCGACCGCAGAGGCCTCGGCATTCACTGCGCGACAGTCCTCACGCAGGTCGCCGTCGACCCCAAGGACCCCGCCTTCGAGCACCCGACGAAGCCCATCGGCGCGTTCATGACCGAGCAGGAGGCCAAAAAGCTCGCCGCCGAAAAGGGCATCGACGTCGCCGAGGACGCAGGCCGCGGCTGGCGTCAGGTCGTTGCAAGCCCGAAGCCCGTGGAGATCATCGAGATCGCGACGGTCAGGGCGCTTATGGAAAATAAGCACGCGGTCATCGCTGCCGGCGGCGGCGGTATTCCCGTTGTCTGGGAAAACAAGTACCATCTCAAGGGCGTGCCGGCCGTCATCGACAAGGACTTCGCTTCCGAGTGCATGGCAGAGCAGCTCGACGCCGATATGCTGATCATCCTGACGGCTGTTGAAAAAGTCGCCATCAACTTCGGCAAGCCCGACCAGAAGGGTCTGGACTCGCTGACCCCGGACGAGGCACGCAAGTACATCGCCGAAAAGCAGTTTGCGCCCGGCTCGATGCTTCCGAAGGTCGAAGCGGCCGTGAAGTTCGCCGAGTCCAAGCCCGGCCGGACCGCGCTCATCACGCTTCTGGAAAAAGCCAAGGACGGCATCGCCGGCAAAACCGGCACGAGAATTTCCCTTTGATCGCGAAAAAAGCCGCCCTCGCAGAGCCATTGGTTCTGCGAGGGCTTTTCTTTGCGCCGGATTTTCATTCTTCCGGACTCAAGCGCTTTGCAATCGTCTGCAAGCTTTTTTCAAAATCAGCCGTGCGCAGACCTGAATACTGCACCACGGCGCAGCAGGACGCATTCTCAGGCGCGTCGTGCAGATAGAACCGCGACAATAAAGGCGCGGAAAGGCCGGCCTTTTCGAGCGCCTGTTCCAGCTCCTCGCCGCGCTCTTTTGTGTGAAATTCCAGCAGAAAGTGCAGCCCCGCCACCGCCTGCCGCGCGCTGCAGAGCCTTGCGATATCCGGCTGCGCGAGGATGGCCAGAAGCGCCTGAAGCTGCGTTTTATAGTGCTTTTTCATCCGCGAGACGTGCCGCTCAAAATAGCCGCCGTCCAAAAACCGCGTCAGCGTCAGCTGCTCAAAAGACGGAACGGCGCAGCTGTAAAAGCCCATCGTCTGCTTCCACTGCGCCAGCAGCGCCTGCGGCAGGATCATGTAGCTGATACGAAGTGCGGGCGCGATGGTCTTGGAGAACGTGTTGAGATAAATGACGCGCCCTTTGGTGTCGAGGCTCTGGATGGTCGGGATCGGACGGCCGGAGAAGCGGAACTCGGAATCATAGTCGTCTTCGATCAAAAACCGCGCGTCGTCGCGCTCCATCCATGCCAGCACCTCCTGCCGCCGCGTGATAGGCATAACGGTGCCGGTCGGGTAGTGGTGAGATGGGGACAGATGGACGATCTGCGCCCCGCTTTCCTCAAGCTGCTCCACGAGGATGCCGTTTTCGTCCATCGGCACCGGGCAGACCTCCGCGCCGCTTCGCTCGTACACCTGCGCCAGCGTCCGGTGGCACGGATCTTCGATCGCAAAGCGCCGCCCACGGCCAAAAAACTGCACCAGAAGCGTGTAAAAGTACTCCGTGCCCGCGCCGACAACGATCTGCTCCGGCAGGACCCGAAGCCCCCTCTGCCGCGCCAGCTCTTCTGCGATCGCCCGGCGAAGCGCGTAAAGCCCCGCGCTCGGCACGGGCTGTAATAAATACTGTCCCTTGTCCAGGATCACGCCGCGCATGAGCCTGGCCCAGACGGAAAACGGAAACAGCTCCGCCGCGGCGCTCTCCTTTGTCTGCGGCGTTTGCTCCGGAAGCGGTGCGTTCGTGCCGGGCGGCTGCATTTTCGCCAGCAGCGGCATATGCGCGACATAATAGCCCGAACGCTCGCGAGACGTCAGATATCCTTCGTCCAGCAGCTGCGCGTAGGCCGTCTCTACGGTAATTTTGCTCAGACTCAGATGCTCGGCCAGCGCCCGCTTCGACGGCAGCTTTTCCCCGCCGGGAAGGCTTCCGGATAAAATATCGGCGCGGATGGCCTCGTAAAGCTGCGCGTAAAGCGGCGTTTTGCTCTTGTGGGAAAGCTCGTAGGTGCGGATCATGGCGGCGCTCCTTTCATCTGGCCCTGAAATATAGAATCGTTTTGGCAATTTCTAAAATGCCAGAGTGTGCTATAATCATAGCCATCCGACAGGAAAATGTCAACCGGAGGATCCTTGGTTATGAAAGAGAAAAAGTTCACCACCTATCAGATCGTCTTTGTCGCGGTGATGACGGCGATCGTCTGCGTCGTCACGTTCTTCCGCTTCCCGTTTCTGGGCTCGCAGATCCACTTTGCAAACGCCATGTGCCTGCTTTCGGGTATGCTCTTCGGGCCGATGCTGGGCGGGCTCGCCGCGGGCTTCGGTTCGATGCTCTATGACGCGCTGTTTGGAGGCTATGATCTCATGAACTGCCTGGTCACGTTCGTCTCGAAGTTTTTGATGGCCGCGATCTGCGCGTGGATCTGCTTCGGCGGCAAGGCAGAGGGCGAAGTAAAGCACGCCAAGCTTGTTGCCGGCAGCATCATCGGCGCACTCAGCTACGTCGCACTTTATATGCTCAGGACCTACGTTTTCCAGCGCTTTGTTTCCGGTTATCCGCTGGACGCCGTCGTCGTCACGATGGGCAGCAGGCTTCCCGCGTCTTTGATTAACGCCGTTTTCGCGATGATCGCAGCGCCGATCCTCTACGCCGCGATCGCACCGTCCCTCAAAAAGCGCGGTCTTCTCGAAAAGCTCCGCAATCAGAAATAAGTACAAAAATCGCCGCGTACAGAAAACCTGTACGCGGCGCGTTTTTTTACAATTTCTGAATCAGGAGGCAAACGCCGTCTCCAGATAGCGCTTTGCTTCCGCAGGCTCGATGCCGAGCACGAAGGCAAACTCCTGATGGAGCATTTCCTCCGCGGCCTTCCAGCTGCGAAGCTCGGTGGAGCTGACGGTCCGGCGCCTGGCGGCGAGCTGCTTTTGCTTGTTGCAGATCGTCTTGCACAGCTGCAAAAGGCGCAGACAGTCGTGTCCGGCGAGAATTTCCCGGTAGAACCCGGCTTGCTGCTTGACATCCGCGGGGACGCCGGAGAGCTCCGGAAGCTCCGGAAGCTTCGGCAAAAGCGCCTGCAGATCGGGCTTGGACAGCACCTTCCGGATGACGGCCTTTCCTTCTACCGGCGTGTAGATGACGCCGCCGCGGTAATAGGGCGTGAGCCTGTAATACTCACGCGTGCGATCGAGCCCCGGCACGTTCAGCTTCCCTGCCTCTTCTACGCGGCACACGCCTTCCACACTGTACATCACATAATCTCCCGGTGCAAACATAGCTTCCTTCCTTTCCCGCGTATTTC
>DJQK01000104.1 GCA_002437575.1 Clostridiales bacterium UBA6388
CCGAACTGCTCTATCCCGCGATCGAAGCTCTCAATGGAGCTTAATTATAATAGCACAGTCCGGTCGCCGTGTCAAGGGCTTTCCCAAAATATTTCTCAATACAGGCTCAGGAGCGTCAGCGCCGCGGCAGAAAGCATCGTCCAGATGCGAAACGTCTTCTTCCCGGTCAGAAGCGAGATGGCCGCGCACACAGCGCCGCAGGACAACACGCCGATGAGCCACGCGGACTGAAACCGCAGCGGCGTGAAGCCGTAGATGTCAATATACAGATGCAGCTTCGACGCCGCGACGGCCGCGAACGCAAGACTCTGCGTCAGCAGCAGAACGCTCAGTGCAAGCGTTCCCTTATTCTCCCGCACCGGCTTTGCGCCCCAGCGCGTGACGAGCCACAAGAGGGCAAAATTCACCGCCATCACCCGGCACAGCGAAAAAAAGCCCTGCCGCGCATACTCGGCCACCGTGTACCCCTCCGGCACGGCTTTCGTGAACGCGCCGAACAGATACCCCGCCTGCAAGACGAAAAACGCCGCGTACACCAGTGCGAACACGCCCAGCACCGCCGTCCAGAGCGCCATCGGAATTTTGTGAAGAGCGGAGATCGCCGCGTTCACCTTCTGCCCTCTTGCGCGGACGCCCTCTAAACTTTCGCGCCCTGTCCCCGCGATCAGCCCAAACAGGTACGCGCCGACCGGCAGACTCAGCACAGCGTTCCAGAGGACCGCACCGTTCACCTTGAACCGAAGCGCCGAGAAAATTTGCGCCGCGGCATCGGAAAAGGCCGCGTCCGCACGCGAAAGATCCTGCACCGCAAGGATCAAAAGTCCAACCGCCAGAGTGAAGCCGAGCGCGGCAAACATCAGCACCGCAGGCTTCGCTTTCTTCCCGCTTCTGACGTGGGACACGCCGTAGCCAACGGTCCGGATGCGCAGGAAAAAGTGCCTGAACGGAAATACGATGAGGCCAAACAGTGCGTCGAGCGGCAGAAGATGGGAGGTTTCCCCTTCCAGCAGCCGATTCGCGCGGCACAGCACATAGTAGACCGCAAACGCGTGCGTGAATAGCACCGTCAGATCGCCCCAGACGCGGTTTTTCCCGAACGAAACAGCATACGCCGTGACCGCCACGCAGGAAAGCCAGAACCAGCTCTCCCACGTTCGCGGCGCATCGCGGTAAAACCACTCAACTGCCAAAACAAAAAGCGCACAGAAAACCGGGAACGCATATCGTGCGCCGCACAGGTATAGATAGGCCGGCACATACAGGAAGACCGCCAGCAAAAGCTCTCGCTTCGAGGCCGAAAACGGCGCCGGTTTCGCAAGATATTCATCACTCCAGCACGTTTTTTCCGGCAAAATGGGCGCGCAAGCTCCCTGGGTGCCCGATTGGACATCCAAATTCTTTTTCTCCATATAAAATTCTCCTTACTTATTCCGTCTTCTCGTCGTCCACGAATTCGAGCAGGTCTCCGGGCTGGCATGACAGCTCATGGCACAACGCCATCAGCGTTGAAAACCGGATGGCCTTGGCCTTGTTGTTTTTGAGGATCGAGAGGTTCGCGGGCGTGATGCCGACGCGCTCAGCAAGCTCTCCGGCAGAAATTTTCCGCCTGGCCATCATCACGTCCAGATTCACAAGTATTTCCATGCCGCGCCTCCTAGATGGTCAGGTCCAGATCGTCCTTCATCAAGATCGCCTGCTCAAAGACGTTTTTGACGATCCGGACGATGAGCGCCATAAACCCTGCGGCGATCGCGACGGCGCTGAACGGCAGATAGTAACAGCTGCTCACGAGGCAGATGATCCCCGCGCCCACGCAGCACCAGCTCACCGCACGCAAAAGCGCGACATTTTTCGCGTCGAACACCACCTGCGCGCGGATATTGCGAAGCAGCCGCCAGAGCTTCCACAGAAGCACCCAGCCGACGACGCTGCAAAGATAGATCGTGATCATCATCAAAACGCCGGTCTGCCACTGCATCCCGCGCATCCCTGTGAACCACCGCACCGCCGCATAGCAGAACACGTCCAACAGCAATAACAGCGCCGCAAAAATGATGACGCACACCTGCGACAGCCGCACGCTCTTATTTTCGTTCCAGTTCATCGAAGCCACGCTCCTTCCGTTTCCATCAGAATACCACAGCGCACATCGATTGTCAATCTATTTTTATCGTTTTTCGATAAATTATTTTCGTTTTACAAAAAAAGAAGGGGCAGGTTTCCCTGCCTCTTCCGCGTGTCAAAATGCCTCGCAGAGTTTCGCCCCGCAGGGCGAAATAGAGTGAAAATCCATTTTATCCGGCGGCTTTGCCGACCGGAAAAATACTTCTCGCCTCGCGAGTGTGGAATTTTTGCCCCAATGGGGCAAAAATTATGCGCGAAGTCGAGGCGCAACCCCTTCTGTCAAGAAAGCGTCAGCTTTTTTGACAGTCTAAAGAGGCAGGTCTCCCTGCCCCTTTCCACATATTTTATTCTTCGCCCGAGCCTCTCTGGAAGCCAAGATATCTGGTTCCCTGGAAGGTGAGCTGGCCGCGGTCGCCCTCGACGAGCAGGCCGTAGTCCGAGCCGTCCACCGGCAGCTCCAGCCGGTCGCCGCTGTCAAATTCAAACGTCACAAAGTACTTGCTGTAGGTGTAGCTGTGCATCATATCGTCGTTCATATTCCGGTGCCGGTTCTGGCCGACCTGCATCCGTTTGGAAACGACCTTTGCACCTGCTGTCACGCGCGGCGAGGCGTCATTTTTGCGTTCGCGCTTTGCTCTGGAAACAAACGAGCCGATGATCGTACTGATGATAAAAATGAAGACGATCAGAAACAGCAGCGGAAACACCGTGCTCATCAGCTGAAACCCAACGTCAAATCCCATCGTGTACCGTCCTTTCTCTTTTCCCGGTTTTTCTTTCTATTCTATAGACGAAGCATACCAGAAAAAGTTCCCGATTGCAAGCTCAGTCTTCGCTGTGGAAAAGCGCCAAGCCAGCTCGTCCCTCTTCGGTGACCGGCTTGAGCCAGCGCATGGAGGCAAAGTAGCGCAGGCACAGCGCGCACTTCGGAAGATCCTCTCCCAGATACGCCGCCATCACCACGCCCAGAAACGGCAGGTGCAGCACGCGTGCGGCCAGCAGCGCCATCGGAATGGACACGAGCCAGATGCTCCCGAGGTCATAGAACATTCCCGTGAGCGTGTCGCCGCCGGAGCGGAAAATGCCCACGACCTGAATGTAGGAAATGTTGCGGAAAAAGTACTCTGCCGAGCAGAAGATCGTCACAGCATAGGCCGTTGAAATCGTCGTCGCCGACAGATTATCCCCCGCGGCAAAAAGCGCCACGAGCGGCTGCCGCGCGGCGATCATCGCCCCGCCGACCACAAGGCCCATGATCGGGACGAGCACGGCAAAGCGCCTCGCGTCTTCTACCCCGCGCCGGATCTTTCCCTTGCCGACGGATTTTCCGACCATGATCACGCACGCGTTGCCGAGGCCCACGTAGAACGCGAAGGCAAGCTCGGAAAACGTCTTGAAGATCGTCATGCCCGCGTAATATTCGTAGCCGATGTTCGCGTAAATGCGGTTGAGCGTCAGCATACCGAGCGCCCAGAGCCCTTCGTTGAGCATGACCGGAAGAGACCGCGTGAAAAACTCTCCCACGTCCCGAAGCGAAAACGCGACCAGTTCTTTGACAGGCCCCATCAGAAGGTTCTTTTCCAGCGCCGAGAAAATGAGAATGAGCACCGGCCCCAGCCACGAGGAAAAGCACGTCGCCAGCGCCGCGCCCTCCACGCCGAGCGCGGGAAGCCCAAACGCGCCGAAGATCAGGCCGTAGTCTGCAAACGCGTTTGCGATCGTCGTGACGATGGAGACGTACAAGGGGAGCTTCACGCGCTCCGTGCCGCGCAGGACGTTCGAAAGCAGATAGGTGAGCGCCACCGCCGGATACGAGAAGCACACGATCCGAAGATACCGGCAGCCTGTATCCACGACATTCGGGTCGCTGTTGAAAAGCGCCAGCACCCAGCCTGGCGCAAAAAACGCCACGGCAAAGAACGCCAGCGAGACGAAAAGCGCGGTAAGCAACCCCAGCCCCATCACGCGGCGGATGCCCTTGAGATTCCTGACGCCCCAGTACTGCGAGATGAAAACGCTCATGCCCGAGCACAGGCCGAAGCTGAGTAAGCCCGCCAGCCAGCCCCACTGCGCCGCCATGCCGACGGCCGAGAGCGTCACGTCTCCGAGCTGCGAGACCATGAGCGTGTCAACGAGCTGGAACGAGCTGGTCAATACGTTTTGCAGCGCGACCGGCACCGCCAGCCGCACCGTCACCTTCCAGAAGGGCTTGTCGCCCAGGAAATCTGTCAGTTTCATAAGAACCTCCGAGGGTGTATTCTTTCAAGACAAACGTGTGGGGACACCGGAAACCGGCATCCCCACGAAGTTTTTGATTGGTCGCGTGAGTGACCGCGTCAGAAGAAATCCTCTCGGAACGCATCCTTGCAGAGCAAGGCTGCTTATCCTGCCGGATTCCTTCTTCCTTTTTCCCGTCGAATCTGTCGATTCGCCGGGAAGGAGACGACGAAAGCGTCGGGCCTATTGGTCTGTGGGCGCGAGATCGCGGTGCAGATGAACGTTTGGAA
>DJQK01000154.1:0-3263 GCA_002437575.1 Clostridiales bacterium UBA6388
GACTTCATCGTCGACGTCGGCCCCGGCGCGGGCATCCACGGCGGCGAAATTGTCGCGGCAGGCTCGGTCTCCGATATCATCGCAGAGCCGAGATCCATCACGGGCCAGTATCTCTCGGGCGCGAAAAAAATTCCCATCCCCACGCAAAGACGCAAGGGAAACGGAAAGGAACTCAAAATTTTCGGCGCGGCGGAAAACAATCTGCAAAACCTCGACGTTTCCTTCCCGCTCGGCACGTTCATCTGCGTGACCGGCGTCTCCGGTTCCGGAAAATCGAGCTTAATTAACGAAATTCTCTACAAAAAGCTCGCCGCGAGCCTGAACCGCGCCCGCACAAGGCCGGGAAAATTTGACCGCATCGAAGGGCTCGAGCACCTCGACAAGGTCGTCGGCATCGACCAGAGCCCCATCGGCAGAAGCCCCCGCTCGAACCCCGCGACGTATACGGGCCTCTTCGGCGATATCCGCGATCTTTTCGCCTCCACGCAGGACGCGAGAACGCGCGGCTACGGCCCGGGCAGGTTTTCCTTCAACACCAAGGGCGGCCGGTGCGAGGCGTGCTGCGGCGACGGTCTGGTCAAGATCGAAATGCACTTTTTGGCAGATGTCTACGTTCCCTGCGAGGTCTGCCACGGAAGCCGCTACAACCGCGAAACGCTCGAGGTGCGCTACAAGGGCAAAAACATTTCAGAAGTCCTTGACATGACCGCCGAGGAAGCGCTCTCGTTCTTTGAAAATCTGCCGAAGATCCGCCAGAAGGTGCAGACGCTCGTCGACGTCGGCCTCGGCTATGTGAAGCTCGGCCAGAGCTCCACCACGCTCTCCGGCGGCGAGGCGCAGCGCGTGAAGCTTGCAACCGAGCTCTCCCGCCGCGCGACCGGCAGGACGATCTATATTCTCGACGAGCCCACGACGGGGCTTCATATGGCGGACGTGCACCGGCTCATCGACGTTTTGCAGCGTCTGGTCGATGCCGGAAACACGGTCCTCGTCATCGAGCATAACCTGGACGTCATCAAGACCGCCGACTATATTTTAGACCTCGGCCCCGAGGGCGGCTCGGGCGGCGGCACGATCGTGTGTCAGGGTACGCCGGAAGACGTCGCCGCCTGCAAGGAAAGCTACACCGGCCAGTATCTCAAAAAGCTCTTGAAGTAAAAGGAGGAACGCGCCATGTCCGTTCACGAAGGCCACCGCCAGCGGATGCGCCGCCAGCTTCAGACCAGCGGCATGGACTCGCTGTCCGACGTGCAGGTGCTGGAGGTTTTGCTCTACTACGCCATTCCCCGCGCGGACACGAACCCGCTGGCTCACCGGCTTTTGGAGCGCTTCGGCTCTCTTTCCGGCGTTCTAGAGGCCCCGGCAGACGAGCTTGTGCAGGTCGAGGGCATGGGACAGGCCGCCGCGCAGCTTATTTCCCTCGTTCCGCAGCTTGAGCGGCGGCACTTCATTGACAGAAGCGGCCCGGCAAACGTGCTCGACACCACGACGCGCTGCGGGCAGTATCTCGTGCCGTATTTCCACGGCGAACAGAACGAGGTCGTGTATCTTCTGTGTTTGGACGCGAAGTGCAAGGCGCTTTGCTGCGTGCCGGTGCACCGCGGGAGCATCACCGCCGCCTCCATCAGCGTGCGCAAGATCGTTCAGACCGCGCTCAACCAGAACGCAGCCAGCGTCGTCATCGCGCACAACCACCCGAGCGGCTACGCCCTTCCCAGTCAGGAGGACATCGACACCACCCGCGCATTGCAAGCGGCGCTGCACGGCGTGGGCATCGTGCTGGCAGATCATATCATTGTCGCCGACGACGATTTTGTTTCGCTGGCGGACGACGGCTATCTGGGAGGCCCCTATGGACTTTAAGCTTGTTTCCGACTATCAACCGATGGGCGATCAGCCGCGTGCGATCGACTCGCTCGTCAAGGGCGTACAGATGGGGCTGGACGATCAGGTCCTGCTCGGCGTCACGGGCTCGGGCAAAACGTTCACGATGGCAAACGTCATCGCGAAGCTCAACCGCCCCACGCTGGTGCTGGCGCACAACAAGACGCTGGCCGCGCAGCTTTGCTCGGAGTTCCGCGAGTTTTTTCCGGAAAACGCCGTCGAGTATTTCATCTCCTACTACGACTATTACCAGCCCGAGGCGTATATCGCGCACACGGACACGTACATTGAAAAGGACTCGGCCATCAACGACGAAATTGAGCGCCTGCGCCATTCGGCAACGTCTTCTCTGGCAGAACGGCGGGACGTGATCGTCGTTTCTTCCGTCTCGTGCATCTACGGCCTGGGCGACCCCATCGACTATAAGAACATGGTCATCAGCCTGCGCACCGGCCAGACGCGCGAAATGGCAGAGCTCATGCGCCGCTTAACGGATATCCGCTACGAGCGAAACGACATGAACTTCACGCGAAACACCTTCCGCGTCCGGGGCGATACTTTAGAGATTTACCCCGCCTACTGGGCAGGCAGAGCCATCCGCGTGGAATTTTTCGGCGACGAAATTGACCGTATCTCCGAGATCAACGCCGTCACGGGCGTACCGGAGCGCGTGGTGCAGCACGTGGCCATCTATCCGGCCTCGCACTATGTCGCGTCCAAGGAAAAAATGGCGCGCGCGATGCACGACATTGAAGAAGAGATGTGGCAGCAGGTCAAGTTCTTTGAAGACCACAACAAGCTTCTCGAGGCGCAGCGCATCCGGCAGCGGACGCAGTATGACCTCGAGATGCTGTCGGAGATCGGCTTCTGCACAGGGATCGAAAATTACTCCCGCGTCATTGCAGGCCGTGCTCCCGGCACCCCGCCGACGACGCTCATTGACTACTTCCCGGACGATTTTCTTCTCTTCGTCGACGAGAGCCACGTCACGCTGCCGCAGGTCCGGGCCATGTACAACGGCGATCATTCGCGCAAGCAGTCGCTGGTCGACTACGGCTTCCGCCTGCCGTCTGCGTATGACAACCGGCCCTTGAAATTCGACGAGTTTGAGAAGAAGATCCATCAGGCCATCTTCGTCTCTGCAACACCCGGCGACTATGAGCGCGAGCACGCCGCCAATATCGCCGAGCAGCTCATCCGGCCCACAGGACTTCTCGATCCCGAGGTCTTCGTCCGGCCCATCGAAGGCCAGATCGACGATCTGATCGGCGAAATTAACGCCACAACGGCGAAGGGCGAGCGGACGCTTGTCACGACGCTGACCAAGAAAATGGCCGAAGACTTAACGAAATACCTCACCGAAAACGGCATCCGCGTGC
>DJQK01000154.1:3300-4099 GCA_002437575.1 Clostridiales bacterium UBA6388
TGGAGATCATCCGCGACCTGCGCATGGCAAAATTCGACGTGCTCATCGGCATCAACCTGCTGCGCGAAGGCCTGGACCTTCCCGAGGTGTCGCTGATCGCGATTTTGGACGCGGACAAGGAAGGCTTCCTGCGCTCGGAGACGAGTCTCATTCAGACCATCGGAAGAGCCGCACGAAACGCCGAAGGACGCGTGCTTCTCTACGCCGACAAGATCACCCCCGCCATGCGCGCGGCGATGGACGAAACGGCCCGCCGCCGCCAGATCCAGGACGATTACAACAAACAGCACGGCATCGTGCCGAAAACGATCGTCAAATCCATCCGCGACCTCATCGAAATTTCCGCCACGCCCACGCCAGAACGCACCGGCAAAAGCGGCGTGAAGATGACAAAGCTGGAGCTCCAGCGCCAGATCGACAAGCTCGAAAAGAATATGCGCGAGGCTGCAAGGATGATGGAATACGAGTACGCCGCGGTGCTCCGAGACGAGATCATCCGCCTCAGAGGGGAAGCTTCGCAGGCGAAGTAGGGTTTGGGCGACTTCCTGGCCGCGGCCCTTGCCTCCACTGAAAGGGGAGGTGCCCCGAAGGGGCGGAGGGGTTAATACTGCCTGGCCGTGGCCCAGAGGGCCAGAGTTTTTCTGGCAGAAGCCTGCCAGCTGGTCCAAACGCATTTTCTTTCTTGGGCGTCCAAGAAAGAAAACGCTTTGCAAAAGAAAGAAGACGCCAAAGAAAACCCTTCGGAAGGGTTTTCTCTGGACTCTTTCCCAAACTGAAGGGCCGCGGCCCCTCAGACTCC
>DJQK01000061.1 GCA_002437575.1 Clostridiales bacterium UBA6388
TGATGCCGCCGCCGATGTCGAAAATGATCTCGCGCAGGGTCGTTCCCATCGGGACCTCAATGAGGCCGGTGTTGACCACGCAGCCGGTCAGCGCGAAGGCCTTCGTGCCGGGGCTCTTTTCGGTGCCGATGGTGCGGAACCATTCGCTGCCGCGGCGGACGACGACGGGAACGCACGCAAAGGTCTCGACGTTATTGAGGATGGTCGGCTTGGCCCACAGACCCTGCTCGACCGTGCGCGGCGGCTTGACACGAGGCATACCGCGGCGGCCTTCGATGGCGGCCGTCAGGGCGCTGCCTTCGCCGCAGACGAACGCGCCTGCGCCGCGGTTGATGTGGATATGGAAGCAGAAGCCGGAGCCGAGGATGTCGTCGCCCAGAAGACCGGCCTGCTCTGCCTTCGCGATCGCCGTGCGAAGACGCTTGACCGCCAGCGGGTACTCGGCGCGGACGTAGATGTAGCCTTCGTCGCTTCCCGCGGCGCGCCCTGCGATCATCATGCCCTCTAAGATCGCGTGGGGGTTGCCTTCCATGATGGACTGGTCCATGAACGCGCCGGGGTCGCCTTCGTCGCCGTTACACACGACGTACTTCTTGCCCTCGGGCATTCTGCGCACGCTCTCCCACTTCTTGCCGGTGGGGAAGCCCGCGCCGCCTCTGCCGCGCAGACCGGAGTTGACGACTTCCGCGCAGATATCGGCGGGCGTCATATCGAACAGGGCCTTCTCAAGCGCTTCATAGCCGCCGTGGGCCAGATACTCGTCCAGATCCTCGGCGTCGGTGTTGCCGCTGGTCTCGAGAACGACGCGCTTCTGCTTTTTATAAAAGGGGATATCGTCGTGCTTGACGTAGGTGGTGTCGTTGAGCTTATACAGAAGACGATCGATGACCTCGCCGCGGAGGATGGTCTTCTCCAGGATCTCTTCGCAGTCTTCCGGATGGACGTGCGTGTAGAAAATGCCCTCGGGCTGGATCTCGATCAGCGGGCCCATTTCACAGAAGCCCTGACATCCGCTGCGCTTGAAGTGCAGCACGTCATGACCGCCCTCTTCGCGCAGGGAAACGCGCGTTTTGAGCTTTCTTTCCTGACAGAGCTCCTGTAATTTGTCATAGACCTTCATCGCACCGCCGGCGATACAGCCGGTACCGGCACAGACGAGAATGACGCGCTCTTCGGCGGCGAGCCAGGCCTTCGCCTGCTCACGGCGGGCTTTCAGTTCTTCTCTCGTTCCGATTCTCATTGCGCAGAGCCCTCCTTTGCCCGGATTTCTTCGAGCAGCGCGACTGCCCGGTCGGGATCCATTTTCGCGTGGACCTCGCCGTCAATGGTCATGACGGGCGCCAGGCCGCACGCGCCGAGACACGCGACCGTCTCGAGCGTGAAGATGCCGTCGTCGGACGTCTTCCGCTTGCCGGTAAGGCCGAGGTATGCGTGGACTGCGTCGTAAATCGGCTGGGATTTACGGACATGACACGCCGTGCCGTTGCAGACCTTGACCAGATGCTTGCCCTTTGCTTCCAGCGAGAAATTCTCGAAGAAGGTGGCAACGCCGTAGACCTTGGAGATCGCCACGTTCAGTTCCTTGGCGATCAGCTCGAGGTTTTCCTGGCTGAGGTAGCTGTTTTCCGCCTGCACATCCTGCAAAATTGCGATCAGGGCAGCGGGATCCCGCCCATGCGTGTCGATGATCTGCATGGTTCTTGCGCATTGCGCTTCATTCATTGCGGTTCTTCCCCCTTAGCTTTCTTATTTCGTCGCCCGGACCGGACCGCGTTGCCGGAAGGGGCGATATCGATGATAGAATAGAACCCGCACCGAAGCCGGAGATATGACAAGCAGCATTTCCCGGTGACAATGGCAGAGCAGGGCTTCGGTGCGGGTTTGGCCCGCCGCGGTATGGGAGCAGCGCGGAGGGCGGAAGTAGTATGCGATTGCAGGTTAGAGTTCTTTTACCTAAGAACTGGTACTTTATATTGTTTATAATATATGAAAAGTGCCCAAAATTCAATGTGCCTTTTAGACAGGATATCCCAAGCAATTTTGTGCAATAACGGCTGACCCATATCAAAATGGATATACAAAAAGCGCCTGTATCACGAAAAAAGCTTCGTACGGATCACCATACGAAGCTTATTTCGAAATTATTCTTACGATTTTTCGCGGAAATTTATGGTGCGTTCTCCAAAAATGGCATTATTCGCACATGATCTCCTTCAGCCGGCTCAAACGCTCAAGCGCGGCATAGAGCGTCTCGTCCTTTTTGGCAAAATGCAGCCTTACAATGTGGTTGACGTCCTCGTCGAAGAACGAGCTGCCCGGCACGCACGCCACGCCGACCTTCTGCGCCATTTCCATGCAGAACGCGACGTCCGACTGGCCCTTTTTCATGTACGGCGCGATATCGGCCAGGACGAAATACGTGCCCTCGGGGTCTGTAAAGGGAATGCCGAGCTGCTTCAGGCCGCCGGTGAAGATGGCCTTCATGTGCGCGTAGTGGTCGCCGAACTCGCGGTAATAGCTGTCCGGCATCTCAAGTCCCACGACCGCGGCCTCCATCAGAGGCGACGGCGCACCGACGGTGTTGAAATCGTGATACTGCTTGATGCGGTCCATGATGGGCTTCGGCGCGATCGCGTACCCGAGCCGCCAGCCGGTGATGGAATAGGTTTTGGACAGGCTAGAGCAGCTGACGGTGCGCTCCCACATACCGGGAAGGGAGGCCATGTAGACCATCTCGCGGCCGTCGTAGACGATGTGCTCATACACCTCGTCCATGATCGCGTAGACATCATATTTGATGCAGAGCCCGGCAATCAGCTTCAGCTCTTCGCGTGTGAAGACCTTGCCGCTCGGGTTCGAGGGGTTGCAGATGAGGATGGCCTTCGGGTGCTGGCGGAACGCGTCTTCGAGCACTTCGGGGTCAAAATGGAACGACGGCGGGATCAGGGGCACGAAAACAGGCTCGCAGTCTGCCATAATGGCCTGGGCGCGGTAGTTTTCAAAATACGGCGAGAACATGACGATCTTGTCGCCGGGATTCGTCAGGGCAAAAATGGTGTCGACCATCGCCTCGGTCGAGCCGATCGTGACGACGATATTCTCGTCCGGGTCAAGCTCCAGCCCCATGAACCTTCCGCATTTGCGGCAGGCGGCGCGGCGGAAATTGGGCGCGCCCATCGTGATGGGGTACTGGTGCGGGCCGATTTTGCTCACTTCCTCCAGCCGGTCGGTCAGCGCCTTCGGGGGATCAAAGTCCGGGAAGCCCTGCGCGAGGTTAATGGCCCCGCAGTCCAGACTCACGCGCGTCATGCGGCGGATGACGGAGTCGGTAAAATGCTGGTTTTTTCTGCTCATTTCCTGCATCGTGCATACCTTCTTCAATAGAAATTTGATTTTCTTGTACTTTAGCACTTTTTGCTGCTAAAGTCAATGGACGATTTGTCGGAAATAAACAGAAAAAAGGCGTCATTTCTGTGAGAAATGACACCTTCCGGTTTTCGGGGAATGTAAAGATTTGCGTAGGGGCCGATGCCCACATCGGCCCGGCAGGGTACAGCAATAATCAGAACGCGATATTCATGAACAGTGCCACGCAGCAAAGGATGACGGCGAAGGGCACGTAGATAAATCTGCCGCAGTTATACCACAGCGAGCCGTGCGGCTTTTTTGCGCCTGTATTGACGGCGTGCAGCAGGTCTTCCTTCTTCATCACGTAGAACCACGAGATCGCGCCCAGCGTCGCGCCGATGGGGATGATGTAAATGGACACCAGATCCATCCAGGGGCCCCATTTGCTGATCGGCTCCATGAAAAGGCCGCAGCCGAGGCAGATCGCGCAGATGATCGCGAGAACGGCGGTGCGGTTGAGCTTCGGGAACTTGTGCAGGAGCGATTCGGCCACGGCCTCAAACATATTCTGAAGCGAGCTGATGCCGGCGAAGATCATCGCGACGTACAAAATGATGGCAAACAGCCGTCCCAGCGGGATATCCTGCAAAATGGTCGGCAGCGTGACGAACAGCAGGCTCGGGCCCGAGCCGACGTCCAGACCATACGAGAAGCACGCCGGAATGATGACGAGCGCGGCGACGACGGCAGCGATCGTGTCAAAAATGGCGGTGTTCTGGCCCATGGCCACGACGTCCTCGTCCTTGGACAGATACGCGCCGTAGACGACCATGCCGCTTCCCGTGACGGACAGCGAGAAGAACGCCTGTCCCATCGCCCAGATCCAGATCA
>DJQK01000026.1 GCA_002437575.1 Clostridiales bacterium UBA6388
AAATCAGAGTGGAACCGCGAGTGTTATGCCCGCCTCTTGAGCAAAAGAGGCGGGTTTTTCCATTTTATTTGGGGTGCATTCTTCCAACTGCCAATGCACCCGGACAGCGGGCCTTTTCGTGCTGCGCTGCGTCATTTTCCCTTGAAATACACAAAGTATTCCTGCGGAAAAATGTCTTGCCCAGCACGAAAAATCCTCGCTGCCGGTCACATCGTCAGTTGGAAGACTACACCCTAGTTCCCGGGAGGCATTGCATTTGCATATCATCGAAGACATTCAGGCATACAAGAAAAACGACCCGGCGGCGCGGAGCGTGGCGGAAATTCTGCTGCTCTACAACGGCCTGCACGCAACGATCGACTACCGCATCGCCCACTGGCTGCACGTGCGGGGGCTGAAATTTCTGGCAAGAAGCATTTCGCAGTGGTCGAAAATGTGGACGGGAATTGAAATTCACCCCGGCGCAAAAATCGGCCGCCGCCTCGTCATCGACCACGGCACAGGCATCGTCATCGGCGAGACCGCCGAAATTGGAGACGACTGCCTTTTATATCAGGGCGTGACCCTCGGCGGCACGGGCAAGGACGTTGGAAAGCGCCACCCGACGCTCGGCAACAACGTCATGGTGGGCGCCGGCGCAAAGGTTCTGGGGCCGTTCAAGGTCGGAAACAACGCACGCATCGCAGCAAATTCCGTGGTTCTGCGCGAGGTACCGGACAATGCGACGGTCGTCGGTGTGCCTGGACGAATTGCGCGGATCTGCGGCGAAAAGCTCGATCATATCCATACGCCAGACCCCATGATGATCGAGCTTGAGGCCATCAAAAAGCGCCTGGACGCGCTCGAACAGCAAACACAAGCATAATACAGGGAGGAAACGAAATGTATCTTTATAACTCTGCCACGCACAAAAAGGAAGAATTTATCCCCAACGATCCCAAGCTCGTCAAAATGTATACCTGCGGACCGACGGTCTACCATTTTGCCCACATCGGCAACCTCCGCAGCTACATCATGGAGGACGTGCTGGAAAAATACCTGCGCTATATCGGCTACCCGGTCAAGCGCGTCATGAACATCACCGACGTCGGCCATCTGACCTCGGACGCGGACGAGGGCGAAGACAAGATGCTCAAGGGGGCCCGCCGCGAGCACAAGTCCGTCATGGAGATCGCAAAGTTCTACACCGACGCGTTTTTTGACGACTGCAAAAAGCTCAACATCAAGCGGCCCGACGTCGTCCAGCCCGCGACCGGCTGCATCGACGAATATATCAAGATCATCACGAAGTTACTCGACACCGGCTATGCGTATCAGGCGGGCGGCAACGTGTACTTTGACACGTCGAAGCTCAAAAGGTACTATATTTTCAACGAGCACAACGAGGAAGATCTGGCCGTCGGCGTGCGCGAGGGCGTCGAAGAGGACACGAACAAGCGCAACAAAAATGACTTCGTTCTCTGGTTCACGAAATCGAAGTTTGAAGATCAGGCTCTGAAATGGGACTCTCCCTGGGGCGTCGGCTATCCCGGCTGGCACATCGAGTGCTCCGGTATTTCGCTTAAATACCTCGGCGAGTATCTGGATATCCACTGCGGCGGCATCGACAACGCCTTCCCGCACCACACCAACGAGATCGCACAGTCCGAGAGCTACATCGGCCACCACTGGTGCAACTACTGGATGCACGTGATGCACCTGAACACCTCGTCCGGCAAAATGTCCAAATCGAAGGGTGAATTTTTGACGGTTTCACTATTGGAGCAGAAAGGCTATGACCCGCTGGCCTACCGGCTGTTCTGCCTGCAAAGCCACTACCGCAAGAACCTCGTCTTCTCGTGGGAAAACCTGGATAACGCCATGGGCACGTACCAGAAGCTGATCGCGAAGATCGCAGCGCTCAAGCCCTCTGACGAGCCCATTGACGAAGCGGCCGTTACGGCGCTGCGCGAGAAGTTCAACAAGGCGCTTGGAAACGATCTTAACACCTCGCTCGGCATTACGGCGCTGTATGACGTTCTGAAGTATCCGACGAACGACGCGACGAAGCTCTTCCTGCTGGATGATTTCGACAAGGTGCTGAGCCTGGATCTTCTCAAAAAGGCCGAAGAAGCGCGAAAGAAGGCGGCCAGCGCAAAGCAAAGCGGCGGAGACTACAACATCATCTCCGAGTCCGGCGAGCAGGACGCCGACGTGGAAGCGAAGATCCGCGCCCGGTATGAGGCCAAGAAGGCCAAGAATTTCGCCGAGGCAGACCGTATCCGCGACGAGCTCAAAGCGGCCGGCGTGGAACTCACCGATATCCCCGGCGGGGCAAAGTGGACGAGAGCGTAATTGAAAAGGAATGAAAGGGCAGGCCAATTGGTCTGCTCTTTTCCTTCGTTGCAAGCGGCGCAGTTTTGTGGTATGATAAACTCGTATTGGTCTATACCAAATGAGCAAGAAGGAGTTTTCCTATGAAGCTGATGATTTTAGACGGCAACAGCATCATCAACCGCGCGTTCTACGGCGTGCGTCTTCTCAGCACGAAGGACGGCGTGTACACGAACGCGATCTATGGGTTTTTGAATATTTTAGAGCGCCTGAGAAACGACGAGCGGCCCGATGCGCTTTGCGTCGCGTTCGACCTCAAGGCGCCGACGTTCCGCCATCTGGCCTTTGACGGCTATAAGGCCACGCGCCACGCCATGCCGGACGAGCTTGCGATGCAGATGCCCATTTTGAAGGACGTTCTGCGGGCGATGAACATTCCGATCTATGAATGTGAGGGCTGGGAAGCAGACGATATTCTCGGCACGGTCGGAGAAATTTGCGCGCGCGAAGGCGTCGACGCCGTCATCGTCACGGGAGACCGCGACTCGCTGCAATTGGTCAGCGATCACGTGACGGTCAAGCTCGTGACCACGAAGGGCGGGCAGACCATCACGACCAACTATACGCCCGCCGTGTTTGAGGCTGAGTACGGCTTTGCACCTGCGCATCTCGTCGACCTCAAGAGCCTCATGGGAGACAGCTCCGATAACATCCCGGGCGTAGCCGGCGTGGGACCCAAGACCGCAACCGGGTTATTGCTGCAATACGGAACGCTCGACGGCATTTATGCGCATCTGCCGGAGATCAAGGAATCCGTGCGCAGGAAGCTCGAAAAGGACCGCGAGCAGGCGTATCTTTCCTACGATCTGGCGACGATCCGAAAAAATGCGCCCATCGACTTCGTGCCCAAGCAAAACAAGATCCGTCCGGTCGACAACGACGCGCTGTATGACCTGTTCCGAAAGCTCGAGTTCACGCGCCTGATAACCCGATACGACCTCCACGCGCCGCAGGAAAGACCGAAGCAGCTGGAAACCGTCGAAGCTGTTCTAACGTGCGAAACGGTAAACGATCCTGCGCAGGCGCGGGAAATTGCGGGGAGACTCGCAAACGAGCATTATGTGAACCTGATCGCCGAAGAAGATTTGTCCAAAATTGCTGTCCAGACAGACGATACGGGCTATCTCTTTTCCGGCGAGGCGGTCGCAAACAACGATTTTATGTCAACGCTTTTCGGCGTGTCCGTCAAGAAGGTCACGCACGACTGCAAGAGCCTCATGCGCGCGCTTTTCGAGCGTGGGCTGCCTGCCGAGGGCTTTATCTTTGACACGGCGCTGGCCGCTTACGATCTGGACGCGACGCGCGGCGAATATAATTTAGACGGTGTGTTCGAGCAGTACTGCGGCGCACAGATCGGTTACGCCGATGCAAAGACCGTCGGCGAAGGCCCGGCGAAGGAAGCGGCCTTGCAGGCAAAGGCTGCGGCGGTGGCGGCGCTTTACGAGGTCTTGCCTGGAAAGCTCGAGGAAGCCGGGATGGAGAAGCTCTATTATGAGATCGAGCTGCCGCTGTGCATGGTTTTGGCGCGGATGGAAACGCAGGGCGTGCTTGTCGACCAGATGGCGCTTGTGGCCTTCGGCAATATGCTGGAGAGCGGCATCGCGAGCGATCAGGCGGAAATTTACCGCTATGCCGGGCAGGAATTCAACATCAACTCGCCCAGGCAGCTGGGCGAAATTCTCTTTGAAAAGCTCGAGCTGCCGCCAGTCAAAAAGACGAAGAGCGGCTACTCGACGAACGCCGAGGTTCTGGAAAAGCTCAAAAGCCGCCACCCGATCATCGAGGCGATTTTGGACTACCGCACGCTCACAAAATTAAAATCGACGTACGCAGACGGCCTCGTCAAGGAAATTGCGGACGACGGCCGCATCCACACGACGTTCCAGAACATGGTCACGGCCACAGGAAGGCTCTCTTCCACCGAGCCGAACCTTCAGAATATCCCGGTGCGCACAGAGCTTGGAAGCGAAATTCGCAAAATGTTCGTGCCCAGAGACGGCTGCGTGTTCGTAGACGCCGACTACAGCCAGATCGAGCTTCGCGTGCTGGCGCACATCGCAAACGATACGCATATGCGCGAGGCTTTCACCTCCGGCATGGATATCCACACCGCGACAGCCGCGCAGGTCTTCCACGTAGCCCCGGAACAGGTCACGCCCCTTATGCGCCGCCACGCGAAGGCCGTCAACTTCGGCATCGTCTACGGCATTTCGGAGTTTTCTCTGGCAGAGGACATCGGTGTGACGCGAAAAGAAGCGAAGGCCTACATCGAAAGCTATCTTGAAAATTACGCGGGCGTGCGCGATTACATGAAAAACATCGTCGAACAGGCGAAAAAAGACGGTTACGTGACGACCATGTTCGGCAGACGCAGGAACCTTCCCGAGCTCAAGAGCAGCAATTTTAACATCCGCTCGTTCGGAGAGCGCGTCGCTCTGAACACGCCCATTCAGGGCACGGCGGCGGATATCATCAAGCTGGCGATGATCCACGTGGATAAGGCCCTGCGCGAAGAAAGCTTGCAGGCAAGACTTGTTTTGCAGGTGCACGACGAGCTGATCGTCGAGTGCCCGCTATCCGAGCGCGAACGGGTCACAAAGCTTCTGACCGAGCAGATGGAGCACGTGACGAAGCTTTCTGTTCCGCTTGTGGCCGAAGCGAAGAGCGGCGCAAGCTGGTATGAGGCGAAGTGATGGCGTTTGAGATTTTACCCATGACGGCAGACGATATCGCGCAGGTCGCGGCGCTGGAACAAGCGTGCTTTTCTGACCCGTGGCCGCAAAGCGTGCTGGAAAAAGAGCTGGAAAACGAACTGAGCCTCTGGCTTGTTGCAAAACAGGGCGGCGAAGTAGTCGCCTATGTCGGAAGCCAGAGCGTTCTCGATGAAGCGGACATGATGAACCTTGCCGTGCGGGAAGACGCCAGACGGCAGGGGATCGCGAGATCGCTCGTGCAGACGCTTTGCAAGCGGCTTTCCGAAAAAGGCGTGCAGTCGCTCACGCTCGAGGTGCGCGACTCCAACGAGCCTGCCATAAGGCTTTACGAAGCGCTCGGCTTTACGCAGGCCGGCAAGCGGCCCAACTACTATTTTCACCCGAAGGAGGATGCGCGCATCCTCAGAAAGGACGGCCTTTCATGAACATTTTATCGGTAGAGTCCTCGTGCGACGAAACGGCGGTCGCCATCGTCCGCGACGGCCGCGAGATCCTGACCGACTGCATCGCGTCCCAGGTCGAGCTTCACAAGCTCTACGGCGGCGTGGTGCCGG
>DJQK01000133.1:0-1846 GCA_002437575.1 Clostridiales bacterium UBA6388
AAGACGGACGCTGGGAAGGGCGGTACACAGCCGGATATGACGAAAAGACTGGCAAGCGGCTGATTAAGAACGTCCTCGGCAAAACACAGGCAGAGGTAAAAGAAAAACTTGCAAAGGCAGTCGCAGAAGCAGAAGCCGTCGATGTGAGAAGGGCGGACGAATATACGCTCGGCACATGGCTGCAAACGTGGTACGAGCTATACGCAAAACCACATCTGCGGTTTTCAACTGCAGAATATTACCGGCGAGGAATTGAACTGCACATTACGCCACGAATCGGAGACATTCCACTGAAAAAGCTGACTGGCCGCGACCTACAATGGCTCTACAAGGAGTTACAGGAGCACGGACGGCTCCGCGAAGCGCAGAAGGGAAAACAGCCCGGACTGAGTGATTCGACGATCCGCGGAATTCATACAATGCTGCACAACGCGCTCGACAGGGCGGTTAAAGAACGGCTGATTATCCGAAACCCGGCGGACGACTGCGTCCCGCCAAAAATCCCGAAGCACGAAATGAAGATCCTGCCGCCGGAGCAGATCAAGTCCTATCTGACTGCAGCAGATCAACGCGGCGTTCTGCCGATGTTCTATCTGGAGCTCATCAGTGGATTGCGCAAAGGTGAATTGGTGGCGCTACAATGGTCGGACTTGGATATCGAGAATAAGACCATTTTCGTCAGCAAGCAGGCAGGACGCAACAACGCAGGAGAACCGGATATTACGCGCCCCAAAACGGAAAACTCTATCCGAAAAATCTCAATACCACAGGATGCCGTCGATCTGCTGGTCGCAGAACACAAAAAGCACCCCTGCAGCCCATGGATGTTTCCATCCCCGAAAACCGGAGAAATGTATTACCCAGACTCAGTAGTGAACATCCACAAGAAAATCCTGAAGGACGCAGGACTGGAACACCTGAGATTTCACGATTTACGACACACATTCGCGACCTTGGCGCTGCAGAACGGCGTAGACGTGAAAACGGTATCCAGTATGCTCGGACACTTCGACGCGGGCTTCACGCTGAGAACCTACACCCACGTCACACGGCAGATGCAGGAGAGTGCCGCCGAAAAGATGGGCAATTTCATGGAACAGGTTATGTGAAAACAAAAAGAGCAGCGGAGAGGATACCACGCATATCCTCTCCGCCGCTCTTTNNGGGTCACGGTGTGGGTCAAGCCGGATTTCGTGGGTTTTCACGAAGCGCTGTCCTCAAAATGATATATACATTTTTAGGGAAAAATCTGCCGTATTAAAACCAGAAAGCACAAATTATCTGAAAACACAGAAATCTGAAAATAGTTGCAAAAACGCCTGATATTCAAAGAATATCAGGTGTTTTGGTGGGGGAAGGTGGATTCGAACCACCGAAGTCATTGACAGCAGATTTACAGTCTGTCCCCTTTGGCCACTCGGGAATTCCCCCATATTTACTTTGCTGTACTCATTTTGAAACCCAGCGAAGCGGTTTCAAAATGAAGAGGAGAAAGGCGATTGCGGATATGGAGCTTTTCGCATCTGCGGAAAGCGGAATGGAGCAAGCGTCTTTCGACGGTGGAGCTGGTAGACGGATTCGAACCCCCGACCTGCTGATTACAAATCAGCTGCTCTACCGGCTGAGCTATACCAGCAACTCAAACAGCAAGACTGATTATAGCCGAAGTGTGTCAAAAAGTCAAGGACTTTTTTCATTTTTGCGCAGGATTTTTTGCAGCGGCCCGCAGACGCCTGTTTGCACTTCCGGCAGTTTGTGCTATACTGATAAAAAAGGAGGGATCCGCTATGAAGATCACATTTGTCGGCGCGGCGCACGAGGTCACCGGCAGCTGCACGCTGCTGGA
>DJQK01000133.1:1925-5572 GCA_002437575.1 Clostridiales bacterium UBA6388
GCGAAGGACGTCGCCGCCGTCTTTCTGACGCACGCGCACATCGACCACGCGGGGCTGCTGCCGCAGCTGTACAAGGATGGCTTCCGGGGCAGGATCTACGCCACGCCCGCGACCTGCGCGCTGGCGGACGTCATGCTGCGCGACTCGGCCAACATCCAGGAATCTGAAGCCGCCTGGAAAACGCGCAAAGCCGAGCGCGCGGGCGAGCCGCCGGTCGCGCCGCTGTACACGGTGGACGACGCGAAGGGCGCGGCCTCGCTCTTCCGCCCCTGCCGGTACGGCCAGATCGTGCCGATCGCGGAGGGGATGCGCGTCCGGTTTTCCGACATCGGGCATCTGCTGGGCTCGGCCTGCATCGAGTTCTGGCTGCGTGAGGATGGCATAGAAAAGAAGATCGTCTTCTCCGGCGACGTGGGCAACATCGACCAGCCGATCCTGAACGACCCGCAGCCGGTCGCGGAGACGGACTATCTCGTGGTGGAATCCACCTACGGCAACCGCCTGCACGACAAGCCCAAGGACGTGCGCGCCGAGCTGACCGACGTGCTGCAGCGGGCCTTTGACCGCGGCGGCAGCGTCATCATCCCGGCCTTCGCCGTCGGCCGGACGCAGGAGCTGCTGTACCTACTGCGCGAGATCAAGCAGAAGAAACTCGTGCACGGCCACGACGGCTTCCCCGTCTACCTCGACAGCCCGCTGGCTGAGGAGGCCACGAGCGTCTTTCTGCAGTGCGATGCCGACTGCTTTGACCCGGAGACGCAGGAAGTCCTGAAAAGCGGGCAGAACCCCATCTGGTGCCCGGGGCTGCAGCTTGCGCTCACGGCGGAGGATTCCAAGGCCATCAACAGCGATCCCCGGCCCAAGGTCATCCTGTCCGCCAGCGGCATGTGCGACGCGGGCCGCATCCGGCACCATCTGAAGCACAATCTGTGGATGGCGGAGAACATCATCCTCATCGCAGGCTACCAGTCGAAGGGGACGCTCGGCCGGGCGCTGCTCGACGGGGTGAAGGAGGTCCGGCTGTTCGGCGAGGATATCGCCGTGAACGCCGAGATCGCCGTGCTGCACGGCACGAGCGGCCACGCCGACCAGAAGGGGCTGCTCAACTGGATCGAGGCGTTCGAGCGGAAGCCGGAGGTCGTCTTCATCAACCACGGCGACACCGAGGCCTGCGAGGCCTTCCAGGCGCTGCTGCAGCAGAAGGGCTATGTCGCCATCGCGCCGTTCTCGGGCGCGCAGTTCGATCTGGCGGCCGGGAAGCTCACCGCCTTCCCTGCCGGCCGGCCCATCGCGAAAAAGGGCGCGGCGCGCAAGAAGAGCGTCTTCGACGCGCTCATCGCCGCGGCACAGCAGCTGCTGCTCGTCGCGCAGGGATGCAGGGAGCGGCCGAACCGGGATCTTACCCGCTTCACCGCACAGATCCAGGCACTCATCGACCGCTGGGAAAAATGATCGCAAAACGCCCGGTATGCTTTGCATACCGGGCGTTTTCTGCGTAAAAAGTCCGTTTTTCTGGAAACAGATGGTACATATGACCGCCGCAGGGACCGATGCCCGCATCGGCCCGTGAAGCAGCTGCGAATTCGCCGCAAATTTTCATGAAAAGCAATTTGCTCTGCCGGGGCGATGTGGGCATCGCCCCCTACACGCAATTTGAAAATTCCAGGCGAACTATGGTCTCATACCGGGCGTTTTGCGCGTTTTTTACAGCTTTTCCAGCGCTGCGGCGGGGATGCGGACGTCGTCCGCGGTCAGATCGCTGCGGAAGGTGAACTGGGCCGCGAGGGAGGCCTGGGTATCCACGGCTGCGACCTGCACGCTGCCGCCAAGCTCCACGCGCAGGGCCGTGATCTTGCCGTCCTGCACGTCGAGGCTGATCGTGCCGGGCTGATACTCCACATTCAGCTTCTCCGCGTCCGGCGCGATGGCGCAGGCGGCCTGGCGCGTCCGGTCGGCGCTGAGGGTGAGCGTGTAGGTATAGCCGTTTTCCGTCTGCGTGCTCGTCACGCCGCCCTCGAGGCAGGCGCGGTAGGCGATGTCGAGCAGATCGGCGCACTTGGTGAGCGCCTGTTCGCTGGCCGAGGCCGTCTTGCCATCCTTCGTCAGGACCTTCTCCCCTGCGAACCAGAGCTCCACGCTGCCTGCGCGGATGCCGCTGACGCTGCGGCCATTCTCGGTGGTACGGAAATAGTCGAGCGAGGTATTGAAGATCACCGGGCCGCAGTTGGCGGTGAGGCCGACGCGGGCGGCCAGCGGGTCGCGCTTGCCGAGCTCCGACACGGCGGAGATCACGCGCAGCAGATCCTCGGTCAGCTCGAGCTTGCCCTGATAGCCGCCGCCCGCCATGGCGTCTGTGACGGCTTTGGGGACGCTGTGCGGGGTCCGGACGTCGGGCTGGATCGTGAGCTCCGCCCAGACGTTCATCGGCTGGGTCACGCCGCCCGCGTCCTGCGCCTCGCAGCTGCCGGAGGCTTCGATCGAGCAGATCTCGCCGTCCTGCACGTGCATGCAGAGGTCGATGCTGTCAACGGCGGAAAGGGAGTCCGCGATCGTCGGCGTCAGCAGAGAGAGCGCCTGCTCGGCGTCCTGGCCGTAGGCGGTCACGGAATAGACCTCCTCGCCGCTTTCGCGGGCGTAGGTCACGTCCGTGGCGTTATAGAGTTCGAGCAGATGCTCGCCGAGCGTGGAATAATCCGGGAACAGGCCGCTCGTGCGGTAGGCACTGCCGTTTTCCAGATAGATCGAGCCGTCGTAATAATACAGCTGCACGCCGTTTTCCTCGATGCAGAGGATCGTCTTGCCGTCCGCCTGGGTGCGGAACAGGTGCGCGTCGGTCTGCAGCGTCTCGTCGCCGAGGCCCATCTGCACGGAGGCGTCCATGTCCAGCTCCTTGCGGGCCGAGAGATTTTTGAGCAGCAGCAGGGCATCGATGCTGCTTTTGAGGTTTGCCCGGTAGATCAGCACGCCGGCCGTCAGCGCGGCGGCGAGCACCAGCAGCACGATCAGCCAGACGCGGTGCCTGTTCTTCCGCTTTTTCGCCTGTTCGGGCGTGAGCGGCGCGGGCGGCGCGGGCGGCGCGGGCTGCGCGTCGGCTTCGGGTACGCCGATGGCGGCGTCATTCGCGTTCTGCTCGTCCTGCATGGCCTTGCGCAGAGCCTGCATCTGGCGGCGGCGGGCCTTGCCGAGCTTATGGATCAGGTGGATGATGAGCAGCACCAGCAGCGCCGCGAACCCGGCCAGCACGATCCACACCCACCAGACGGGGAAGGTGGAAAGCGCCGCCATCTGCACGGTCTGGCCGGAGGCCTCGAAGCTCAGATAGCTGCCGATCTTAGTCGTTTTTGCCCTCTGCCAGACGCCGTTGGCGTTCATGAGGTAGATATCCGGCGTGCCCTTCTGCCCGTCGGG
Organism: Clostridiales bacterium UBA6388; assembly: GCA_002437575.1. GTDB lineage: Bacteria > Bacillota > Clostridia > Oscillospirales > Oscillospiraceae > CAG-170. Next base: position 5,334 of record DJQK01000133.1, read on the forward strand.
GACGCGGAAGCGGATGGTGTGCGTGTCGGCCCCATCCTCCGGCAGCCGCAGCTGCCACTGCTCGATGACGGACTTTGCCACATGCGCCGCGGGCGCGTGGCCGTCCGAGATGTTCTGGAAATACTTCCGGATGGCCTCCGGAACGCTGGCGGAGATCTCACCGAAGGCGGTGGGGGTGATGGCCTGCGGCTGCGCCTGCAGCCGGTCGGTATCGGAGAAGGCGCCCTCGGCCAGGAAGA
>DJQK01000007.1:0-37758 GCA_002437575.1 Clostridiales bacterium UBA6388
AGCCAGCGGGCGTTGACATAGTACTGGCCGACGCGCTCGGCTTCTTCCTTGATGGCTTCCTGGGCCTGCTTCTTGGTGCCGACGAAGAGGATGGACTGGCCGTTGGCCGCCAGCTCACGCACGAAGGAGTAAGCTTCTTCGAGCTTCTTGACCGTCTTCTGCAGGTCAATGATGTAGATACCGTTGCGCTCCGTGTAGATGTACGGGGCCATTTTGGGGTTCCAGCGGCGGGTCTGGTGGCCGAAATGGACGCCAGCTTCGAGCAGCTGCTTCATAGATACGACTGCCATGTTTTTGTTCTCCTTTTGTTTTTGACCTCCACCCGGTTTCACAGTCCCCACCCCGAGGGGCACGAGAGAACCGCACGGCCGGATGTGTGGTTTGATTTTTGCCGCGGTTTTCCGCAGCCTGATAATTATACAAAAAAGGCCTTCCGATTGCAAGAGCTTTTTTCAAATTTTTTCTGCTTTTTTGCGGCTTTCTCCCATCTCACATCTCAGTTCTTGCAGAACAGCTTCTTTTTCCGTCTGGGCACGCGCCAGCTCGAGATCGGCCCGTCGACTAAGATCAGATCGTCCCCGATCCTTCGGATGCAGGGCCACGGAATGATATAGTCGCAGTTGCGCCCAAAAAGCCCCAGGAACCGGCAGGGCCCCGGGACCAAAACAGCCGTGACTCTGCCGGTGTCGGTGTCGAGGCACAGATCGTTCAGATACCCAAGCCGCGTGCCCTCGCAGACGTGGATGATCTCCTTGTTCCGCAATTCTGAAAACCGGCTGACCATGCGCATCCCTCCCGCAGATTTCGGTCTTCTACCCTATGCGCAAGGCGATCCGGTTATGACACGCTGATGGCCCGCCTGATGGTGCTCAGCGCATTTTTCTCGAGTCTTGATACCTGCGCCTGCGAAATGCCGATGCTCGAGGCGACCTCCATCTGCGTCCGGCCGTCATAAAACCGCAGCGCCAGGATCCTTCTTTCCCGGTCAGAGAGCTTGCCCATCGCCTGCCGCAGCGCAATGGAATCGAGCCACCTTTCGTCCGTATTCTTCGTGTCGCGCACCTGATCCATGACGGTCAGGGGATCTCCGCCGTCGGAATAGACCGGCTCGTAGAGAGAAACCGGAGACGCGATCGCGTCCATCGCGCCCACGACCTCTTCCAGCGGCGCGTCCATCGCCTTCGCAATTTCCTCCATCGTCGGCTCTTTTCCGTTTTTCTCGAGCAGCGCCTGCTTGCACTGCAAGACCCGGTAGGCGGTGTCGCGCACGGAACGGCTGACGCGGATGGGGCTGTAGTCGCGCAGGTACCGGCGAAGCTCGCCCGCGATCATCGGAACGCCGTAGGTCGAAAAGCGCACCTGCTTCGACGTGTCGAAATTTGCGATGGCCTTTAATAGCCCGATGCACCCGACCTGAAACAGATCGTCCGGATTTTCCCCGCGCCCCAGAAAGCGCTGGATGACGGAAAGCACCAGCTTGAGATTGCCTTCGACAAGCTTCTGCCGCGCTTCCAGGTCTCCGGCCTGTGACCGCTCGATCAGACGCATCATCTCGTCGTTTGAAAGCGTCGTGAGTCTGGCCGTGTTGACGCCGCTGATCTCCACTTTTCCCTGCATACCCATGTTTCCTCCGTAAATTCTGTGTAAAACCCGGCGGGGGTCTATGTAAAAGGGAGTATTTCCCGGGGAAAGCGTTTGATACGGTCTTTGTTCCGACAATTTCCGCGCTGCGCCTTGCCGGAGATTCGGAATTGTGCTGAAAATTTAACTTTCTAACATTTTTTTAGCCAAATAAGTTGACAATAACGCGGTTGCGCCGTCGACGTAATTTTGACTTCCGTTACCGCTTTGTAACTTTTTCGGAGCAAATGGCTGTGCATTGTGCCTGTGCAAAACAATGTGGAAATGTGGATTTCTCCTTGCGCGGCAAAGTTTTTCACATTGTCCACATTTTTGTCCACAGGAACTTTTTGCGCGAATTTCCGCTGAATGGGCATAATTTTGTTTACATAACAGTGCCGAACATTATGCCAGAAAACCGGCCATATCCTTCGCCGACAGCCCGCCGTGCAGCGCCATGCTCACCCCGAAGCCTGCGACGCGGGAAAGCCCCCGCACCCGCTCGTCAACGTCCCGCGGCGTCACGATGAGCCCCGAAAGGCCCGAAAGCTCCCGCCCCGCAAGCGCTTCAGCGTCCATGAGCGTGGGCGCTCCGACGGCGAGAACGGGCGTTTTTAAGGACGCTTTCGTAAATGCCGCGCGGCGGTTCCCGAGGCCCGAGCCGGGCGCGATGCCGGCGTCTGTCAATTGGATAGTCCTACAAAGTCTCTCCGGCTCCATCGCGGCCAGCGCGTCGAAGGCGATCACCGCCTCCGGCTTTACCTCCCGCGCCACGGCCCGCACCTGCTCCAGAGCCTCCATCCCGCTCGTGCCCAGAACGCCGGGCTTCAGCGCACAGACGCTGCAAAAGCCGGAAAAGGCCGCCGGGTCAAAGCGTTTCAAATGCCGCGTCACAAGCAAATTCTCCAAAACCCGCGGCCCGAACGCGTCGGCCGACAATGCGTCATTTCCCAGCCCCGCGCAAAGTGCGCTCGATATCCTTCCCAAAAGCGCCCGCGCCTCCTTTGCGACCGCCTCGGCCGCCTCCTCAAAGCTTCCGGGCTCCCTTCTTGCAAATGCCCGCAGCTCGAGCGTCACGTACCGCCCCTTCGGCTTTCCGAGCGCCGCCTCTCCCCGCGCATCTAAAATTTCCACGCGCGTGATATGCACCCCGCCCCGGTCTTCCTCGCCTGCGATCACGCCCGGAAGCTCCGTGGTCTCACCAGCGTCGCGCCTCCATAGGGCGTAGCTTTCCATCGCAAGGTCTGTTCTTGCGTTCATAGCACCACCTCGCGCCTATTTTTTCCGCGGCCGCCGGCGCGTATGCGAATTTTTTTGAAAAAAAAGAAAAATTAGCTATTGATTTCTTGGCGCTTCGCCGCTATAATGTATTTCTGCATGAAACGGATTATTTGTTTCGGTATTAACGCTATTGGAGGAGGTGTAGTCATGCCCAACATTAAGTCTGCCAAGAAGAGAGTTCTGGTGTCCAAAGTCAACAACGAACGCAACAAGATGGAAAAGTCCGCGCTCAAGACCACGCTGAAGAAGTTCGACGCCGCTGTTGCCGAAGGCAACCGTGAGCAGGCCGATAGCGCTTACAAAGCTGCCGTGAAGTCCATCGATCAGGCTGTCAACAAGGGTATTCTTCATAAGAATACCGCTGCCCGCAAGAAGAGCAGCATTACCCTGAAGATGAACGAGCGCGCCTGATTTTTGCCGAATAGAAACCCTCTGAAGCTTGCTTCGGAGGGTTTTTTCGTTGATCAGGGAAAAACAGGTTTTTCCCTGAAAAGGCTGCGTCTCGACTGCGCGCAAGCTTTTTGCACTTCGCGCAAAAAGCTCACACTTGCGAGACGAGCAGTATTTTTCCGGTCGGCAGAGCCGCCGGATAAAATGAATTTCCATTTTATTTCGCGTCTGCGGACGCGAAACTCTGCGAGGCCGGGTTGATGAATCGTACAGTGCACGCTATACTATAGTAAAAAAGTAGGATGGGAGGTGGACAGATGGATCTTTTTTCTCCGGTGACGGAGCTGCGGGGCGTCGGTGCGGCGCGGCAGAAGCAGCTGTCTAAACTGCACATTGAAACGCTTTACGATCTCATCGCCTTTTTTCCCCGCGCCTATGAAGACCGGACGAAGCTTTTAAGCGTCGCGGAGCTCGAGCCCGGCAAGCCCGCCTGTTTTGAAGCGATGGTCATCTCCAGGCCGCAGCTTTCGCGTGTGCGACGCGGCATGGAGCTTGTAAAGCTGCGCGTCGCGGACGAAACAGGCCGCGTCGACCTCGTCTTTTTTAACCAGCCGTATGTCAAAGACCAGCTCCAGTACGGCGAAACGTACCGCTTTTACGGTGAAGTAAAAGACGGTTACGGCTATCAGATGCAGAACCCCGCCTTTGAGCCGCTGGACAAGGCCGGCGTCGTTACCGGCCGCATCGTGCCGGTCTATCCCTTAACGGCCGGTGTTTCGAATAAGCTTCTGGGCGCGTGCGTCCGGCAGGCGCTGGAGGCCTGCATCGATTCTCTTCCGGACATTCTGCCGCAGCCGGTGCAGGAGCGCTTCTGCTTGTGCACGGCCCGCTTCGCCTATGAGACGGTGCACGCGCCTGCGTCGTTTGCCGATCTGGAACAGGCGCGCAGGCGGCTCGTGTTTGAAGAATTTTTCGTCTTTGCCGCAGGGCTCTCCTGCATCCGCACGCGGCGCGAGCAGTATCACGTTTCCCCCATGGACACGCGGTGCATGGAAGGCTTTTACCGGCTTCTTCCCTTCCGGCTGACGGGTTCGCAGCACGCGGCCATCGACGATATCCTGCGCGATCTGCAAAAACAGCACCCCATGAACCGCCTTGTGCAGGGAGACGTTGGCAGCGGCAAGACGATGGTCGCGGCGGCGGCGCTTTTCTGCGCGGTGCAAAATGGCCATCAGGCCGCGCTCATGGCCCCGACGGAAATTCTGGCCGAGCAGCACGCGCAGTCGCTCTCCAAACTTTTTTCCCCGCTCGGTTTGGAAATTACGCTCCTGACCGGCTCTTTGACCGCCGCGCAAAAACGCACGCGCAAGCAGGAAATTTCGGACGGCAAAGCGCAGATCATCATCGGCACGCACGCGCTTTTTTCGCAGGACGTTTCGTTTTCCGATCTGTCTCTTGTCGTCTGCGATGAGCAGCACCGCTTCGGCGTGGCGCAAAGAGCCGCGCTGTCACAAAAGGGGCAAAGCCCGCACCTGCTCGTCATGTCCGCAACGCCCATTCCGCGGACGCTCAGTCTGATCGCCTACGGAGATTTGGACGTTTCCGTCATTTCCGAGCTCCCGCCGGGCCGTCTCCCGGTCGAAACGTTTTTAATTGGTGAAGACAAGCGCTCCCGCCTCAACGGCTTTATCGAAAAGCAGTGCGCAGCCGGGCATCAGGTCTATATCGTCTGCCCCGCCGTCGAAGATCCCGAGCTGGAAAGCCTCAAATCCGCCGAAAGCTGGGCGCTGGCCTTACAGCAGGTCGTCTTCCCGCACCGGCGCGTGGGGCTTCTGCACGGAAAAATGAAGCAGGCAGAAAAGGACGCGGCGCTCGGCGCGTTTGCAAAAGGCGAAACGGATATTCTGGTCGCCACAACGGTCGTGGAGGTGGGCGTCGACGTACCGAACGCGACGCTCATGGTGATCGAAAACGCCGACCGGTTCGGTCTTTCGCAGCTGCACCAGCTGCGCGGCCGCGTCGGGCGAGGCTCTGCGCAGTCTTACTGCGTGCTCGTCTCCGGAAATCGGAACGAACAGACCAGAAAGCGCCTCAAGGCCCTGTGCGCCACGACCGACGGCTTCAAGATCGCAGAAGAAGACCTTGCCCTGCGCGGTCCCGGCGATTTTCTCGGCCAGCGGCAGCACGGACTTCCTCTATTCAAGGTCGCCGATCTTCAGATGGATGTGCAGACGCTTTTAGAGGCCCAGCAGGCCGCCGGTGAAGCGATCACCGGCCCCGAGGTCCTGGACCGGCCCGAGTACGCCCCCCTTCGCAAACGCGTCGAAGCGCTCTTCGCGCAGAGCAGCCTTACGCTCAACTGAAAAAACACTGGCGCCGCAGATCGTCCATGCACGCTCTGCGGCGCTTTTGCATATCCTATCGGTAGAATTTTGGAAAGCGAGGATTTTTCTATGGCGGTACGGCGGTATTTTCTCGGCGCGAACACATCGGAGGGGTTCGTGTCTCTCTACAAGGATTTCTGCACGCCGGAAAGCGGCAATTTTTTATACGTCATCAAAGGCGGGCCCGGCTGCGGCAAGTCGAGCTTCATGAAAAGGATCGGGAAGGCCGCGGAGGACGCGGGGCTGGACGTGGAGTACGTGCTGTGCTCGGCAGACCCCGAGTCTCTGGACGGCGTCTTGGTTCCCGCTTGGCACACCGGCTATGTCGACGGCACGAGCCCGCATGGGATGGACGTTTCGCTTCCGGCGGCCGCGGGCGCGTATCTCGATCTGGGCGCGTTTTACGATGTGAAGGCCTTGAAGCCCAAGCGCGAGCTTCTTGCCGGGCTCACGGAAAAATGCCGCGCGTGCTATGCCGGAGCCTACGAGGCGCTGCACGAGGCAAAGCGGCTGCACGACGAAATAGAGGCCGTTTACAATCCCCATGTGGATTTTGACGGTGTTTACACGCTGGCGAAGGAGCATATTTTACGCCTGCAAACGGAAATTTGACGTTGTAAACCGGAACGAAATGATGTAAAATAGGCACGAATAAACGAAAACCCAAACATGGAGGCTATACAAATGAAGAAACCCATCGTATTGGTCATTATGGACGGTGTCGGCCGCGGAGACGGCGGCCCCGGTGATGCCGTCAAGCAGGCAAACACCCCGAATCTCGATCATCTCATGGCCACGTGCCCGATGACGTGGCTCAAGGCGCACGGCACGGCCGTCGGTCTTCCCTCGGACGAGGACATGGGAAACAGTGAAGTCGGCCACAACGCGCTCGGCTGCGGCCAAATCTACTCGCAGGGCGCAAAGCTCGTCGGCGAGTCCATTGAATCGGGCGCGCTGTATGACTCGAAGACGTGGAAGTGGCTGATCGACAACTGCAAGGAAAACGGCAAGGCGCTGCACTTCCTCGGCCTTCTTTCCGACGGCAACGTCCATTCGAACATTTCCCACCTCATCGCCATGCTCAAAAAGGCGCGGGAAGAGGATGTCAAGCGGGTCTACTGCCACATCCTGCTCGACGGCCGTGACGTTCCCGCAACGTCGGCTCTTGACTATGTCGACCAGCTGGAAGGCGTTCTGGCCGAACTCGGCGACGCGGAGCACGAGTATAAGATCGCGTCCGGCGGCGGCCGTATGGTCATCACGATGGACCGGTATGAAGCGAACTGGCCGATGGTCGAAAAGGGCTGGCGCACGCACGTTCTGGCAGAGGGCCGGCAGTTTGCCTCCGCCCGCGAGGCCATCGAGACCTACCGCGCCGAAAATCCCGGCATGATCGACCAGGATCTTCTTCCGTTCGTCGTTGCCCATGACGGCAAGCCCGTCGCAAAGATCGCAAACGGCGACAGCGTCATCCTCTTTAACTTCCGCGGCGACCGCGCGCAGGAAATTTCTCTCGCCTTCGACCGCAAGGACTTCACGCACTTTGACCGTCCGGGCTACACCGGCGTGGACTTTGCCGGTATGCTGGAGTATGACGGCGATCTCAAGATCCCCGAGCACTATCTGGTCGAGCCGCCCATCATCAAGAACACGCTGACCGAGGTTTTGTGCAAGGCGGGCGTGCATGAGTACGCCGTCTCCGAGACGCAGAAATACGGCCACGTCACCTACTTCTGGAACGGCAACCGCTCCGGCAAGGTCGACGAAAAGCTCGAGGTCTATGAGGAAATTCCGTCCGACGTCGTCCCATTTGAACAGGAGCCTGCGATGAAGTCCGTGGAGATCACCGACCATCTGGTCGCGGCGATGGCCTCGAAGAAATTCGGCTTCCTGCGCTGCAACTACCCCAACGGCGACATGGTCGGCCATACCGGCGTCATCTCCGCCGTGATCCAGGCCATGGAGGCGGTGGATAAAGCGCTTGGCAGAGTTATGGAGGCCGCCGACAAGTACGGCTACACGCTGCTCGTCACCGCCGACCACGGCAACGCCGATCAGATGTTGGAGACGAAGAAGGGCAAGACCTCCATCCGCACCGCCCATTCTCTCAACCCCGTTCCCTTCATCATCTACGATAAGGACAACAAGTTTGAAATTAAGGACGGCCACTTCGGCCTTGCGAACGTTGCGCCCACGATCGTCAAAATGATGGGCCTTGAAGCGCCTTCCTGCTGGCAGGAAAGCATGATTTAAATTATTGGGAAAAAGCGGGGCTTTTTCCCAAAAGGATGCGCCCCGACTGCGGACGCGAAACTCTACGAGGTTTATATGGTGAAACCGCCGTGAGAAACGTTCTCGCGGCGGTTTTTCTGCGGTTTTCATTGCATTATTGGATAAAATCTGCTATACTGGAAGTGATTTTTGACCGGAAGGAGGCTTTCCATGCCTTGAGCAACAAGCAGAAGATCACCCTCGGCGCGGCCGGCGCGGTTTTCCTTGCGCTTTTGATCTTCCTCGCCAGCTGCAACCGCAAGCTTGTAACGAAAGAGCCTGCGCAGCCGGACGTGCTGCCAGAGCCTTCCGCCGCAGAAGAAACGACAGAAAATACCCAGCCGCAGCTTCCCGAGCCGGTCGAGAGCAAGCGCTCCATTTCGACCGCGATGGGTGACATCGCCGTCACCGAATCGACCATCTATGAAGAAAATCTCACATATTCCCGCCGGGAATATGTGAGCTTCGATAAAAGCCGCATTCAGGCCTGCCGCGTCGAGGGACAAACCCGCCAGGCAGTGCTCTTTACCTTCCAGTACCAGCCCATTGATGGGACGGTGCACTACTATGACAACGACGCGCGCAGCTGGATCTCCGAGCCCCTTTCCCCGGGCGCGTACCGGGCCAATCTCGTCGCAGTCGAATTTTCCTCCGGCGCAAGCCTTTTTGCCTATCTTCCGAAAACCTATAACCAGAAGGAAAACGGCGTTCTGGAGCATCTTCCCGATTCTGACGGCTACCTGCTCGTCACACGCACAGACGCGGGCTGGCAATTCAAGTTCGTCAGCTGTCAATTGCAGGCTGGGCAGGTCTGCGACGGCTTCGTCATGAGCGCGGCGTGGCCGCTTCTGGACTGGTCGGAGAATCAGAACTGCGCCACGGTCTGGGACGCGTACACCACAAACGGCGTCGCCAAATGGTGCTTTGACGGCTACTACCGCTTCACGCCGGCCAACTACGTCCCCACGGGTGAAAACTATTATTACCGCTGCGTCGCGTCCTATCTCATCCGTCTCATGGCAGAGCAAATTGGGCTTTCAAGCGCCGCGCCGAGCTTGACCGTGTGTATGCTGGATGTTTTAGCGCAGGAGCAGAACGCCTACGGCTTCTGGCCGACGCAGCCGGAAAGCGAGTGGCTTTCGGGCGACTTCCAGATTGCAGACGGCTTTTACGACACGCGCTTCAATACCGACCTTATCGAAATTTTCATCCGCGCAAACAATTCGCTCGGCGGCGGGCTTTATCTGGATACCGTCAAGCGCTACGCCGCGTTCTATCAGGCGCTGGCCGAGGCGAACCATGCCGTAACGGAAAACGGCGGCTGGCTGGTCGCGGATTACTGGCACCCGGAGCTGCACGATCTGACGCACACGTCGCTCAACCATCTGGCCGCGGAATGTCTGGCGCTCTATCGTCTGGCAGACCTGTTGGAAGACGAGTCTTTGCGCGAGACGGCAGACAAGCTGCTGCTGGCCATCGAAGACACCGGCTCTGACTGGATCAAGCCAAACTGGGACCTTTATTACAGCATCCAGCCCGACGGCACGTATGACGGCACGGACTACCCGAGCCTGACGTACAACGATCTTTTTAACCTGCAAGCCTATCTCACCGAGAAAACCGGCGAACAGAACCAGACCATCGCCAATCTCATGTACCACAAGCTCTGCTGGATGTGGGCCAACAACGTCACCGATTACAAGCGCTGAGGTTTCCCCTTGTGCTTTGCTGTAAAATCGGTTACAATAAGCTGTAACTATCGCTTCTAAAAACTGACCGCTCCATTTTGGAGCTTTGACTATCTTGGAATTAGGAGGGTTCTTATGATCCGGCTGAAAACGGAAGACGGCACCATTGCCGTTGACAATGCGGTCTATACGAATATTGCAGGCTACGCCGCGACGAACTGCTTCGGCGTCAAGGGCATGGCCGTGCGCTCAATGACGGACGGTCTTGTGCATCTTTTGCGCAGGGAGGCCATGAGCAAGGGCGTGCGCGTCACGTTCCAGAGCGATAACTCCATCGTCATCGACCTGCACATCATGGTGGACAAGGGCGTCAATATCCGCGCCATTTCCGCGTCCATCATCAAGGAAGTCCGCTATTTTGTCACAAAGTCCACCGGCACGGAGGTCCGTGCCGTCAACGTCTTTGTTGACTCGATTACCATTGACTAAGCGCCCTTTTGCGCAACCGGAGGTGTATAGACTTTGAGACATACCATGGACGGCGCGGCCTTTTCCCGGATGATTTTGTCCGCCAGCGCCGCAATTGAGCTGAAAAAGCAGAAGATCAACGAGCTGAACGTCTTCCCCGTCCCCGACGGCGACACCGGCACGAATATGAGCATGACCCTCGGCGCAGCGGCGCAGGACCTGAAAAAGAAGAGCCCCGAGTCTTTGACCAAGGCCGCCGACATAACGGCCTCGGCGCTTCTGCGCGGCGCGCGCGGAAACTCGGGCGTCATCTTGTCGCTTCTCTTCCGCGGGCTTTCCAAGGGCCTCAAGGGCAAGCTGGAAGCCGATGGCAAGGATTTTGCAGACGCTTTGACCGCAGGCGTGGAGGCGGCGTATAAGGCCGTCATGAAGCCCGCGGAGGGCACCATCCTGACCGTTTCGCGCTTGACCGCAGACGCCGCAAGAGCGCTGGCCGCGGAAGACGCGAACCTCGAGAGCGTGCTTCTTGGCTCTATTGAGACGGCGAAGGCCGCGCTGGAAAACACGGTCAACCAGAACCCGGTCCTGAAAAAAGCCGGCGTTGTGGACGCAGGCGGCATGGGCTTCGTGGTCATCCTCGAGGGGATGCTGTCGAGCCTTCAGGGAAAGGATATCGTCTCGCAGTCGGATTCCGGCGAAGTAAAGGAGCAGGCCGATTTCACGGATTTTGCGACCGAGGATATCACCTTCGCCTACGACACGGTTTACATCGTCCGCAAAAAGGACGAGAATGTGAATTTAGAGCCCCTGCGCGTCTTTTTGGATTCCATCGGCGACAGCCTCGTCATCGGCGAGGACGACGAGGCGTTCAAGGTGCACGTGCACACGAACATTCCGTGGGAAGCGCTGTCCGAGTCCCAGAAATACGGCACGCTGGAGCTTGCAAAGATCGAAAATATGCGGATGCAGCATGACGATCTGGCAGAAGGCCGCAAGGCCCGGTCGACCGACGATCTGGACGCCATCGAGCAGGAGCTGGAATCCGGCGAGACTGCAAAGCCCGCTCCGGCTGCCCCGGAAAAGCCCTTCGGCTTCGTCGCCGTGTGCGCAGGGCAGGGCCTTGCCGGTGTGTTCCGCGATCTGGGCGCTGACGGCATCATCGAGGGCGGACAGACCATGAACCCCTCCACCGAGGATATCCTCAAGGCCGTCGAGCAGACGCCCGCGGAGGTCGTGTTCGTCCTTCCCAACAACAAAAATATCATCATGGCCGCACAGGCCGCGGCGGAGCTGGCTTCGCGCGAGGTCGTCGTCGTTCCCACGAAGACCGTCCCGCAGGGCATCACGGCGATGCTGAGCTTCGACGAGACGCAGGGCGCAAGTGAAAATCTCGAGCTCATGACCGAGAGCCTGGCGAGCGTCACGACCATGCAGATCACATACGCCGCGCGAAATTCCGACTTCGACGGCCACGATATCCACGAGGGCGAGTACTTAGCGCTCTATAATGGAGCCCTTCTCGGAAACAGCCCGGACCTGTTCTCCCTTCTTTCCGCGATGGCCGAAAAGGCAGCGTCCGAGGGAAAGGAGTTTGTCAACATTTTCTACGGCGCAGACACAGACCCCGAGCAGGCAGAGCAGGCCGCCGCGCTCTTCACCAAAGCCATGCCCAACGCCGAGGTCAACGTCCTGTCCGGCGGCCAGCCGATCTACTATTACCTGATTTCCGCCGAATAACGCTTTCAGCCTCGCAGAGTTTCGCGTCCGCAGACGCGAAATAAAATGGAAATCCATTTTATCCGGCGGCTTTGCCGACCGGACAGGACAGCCGTTAGCGGTTTTACCGCTTACGGATGTCGCGTACCCCTTGCGGGTAAAAATACCGCTCACCTCGCAAGTGTGGAATTTTGTCCCTGCGGGACAAAATTCTGCGCGTAGTCGAGGTGCAGCCTTCTCGAAGAAAAGAGTCTTCTTTTCTTCGAAAAAATCCCAGTGCAGATTCTCTGCACTGGGATTTTTTCAGACCGGGGGATCTCAATCTATGCAAGCCGCCATCCGGACAAATTCCGTCCGGCGGTTCTTGGCGTTTTAGTTACCGAAGCCGGGGATCTGGAAGTACTCAAACGGATTTGTGCCGCTGCCGCCGTAGCCATAGCCGTAGCTGTAGCCGTTCGAGCCGTCGGTGCTTCCCTGCTGGCCGTTCTGGCCGTCCTGCTGTTGCTGCTGATCCTGCGCGGCGTTCTGCCATTCGGTGATCTCTTCGTCGGTGGGACGCTCGTCGAGGGTGATCTGCGCGTCAATTTCCGCACCGGCGCGGTAGACCTTGATGGTCACCGTATCGCCCGCCTTGCACTTATTGAGCGCTGCGACAAGGTCGGTGTAAGAAGAAATTTCCGCATCGTTGAAGCCGATGATAATGTCGCCCTGCTGGAGGCCCGCCTTTTCCGCGCAGCCGCCGGCCTCCACGCTCTGGATCATCGGGCCTGTGGGAAGGCCGTAGGTCGCGCCGGTGGAGCTGTCGAGGTCGCGGACCGTCACGCCGAGGTAGGCTCTGCCGGTCACGTGGCCGTACTGCTGAAGATCATAGACGATACGCAGCGCGTCGTTGATCGGAATTGCGAAGCTGATGCCTTCAATGCTCGCGCCGGAAGACGTTTCGCCCGAGTATTTTGCGCTCGTGATGCCGATGACGTTGCCATCCATGTCAAACAGCGGGCCGCCGGAGTTGCCGGAGTTGATGGCCACGTCCGTCTGCAGCATATTGATGGGCTTGCCGTCGGTATTGATCTCGCGGTCGAGGGCGCTGACAACGCCGGCTGTCATGGTAAACGTCAGCTCGCCCAGAGGATTGCCGATGGCGATGACTTCTTCGCCGACTTCGATCTGGTCAGAGTCGCCGACGGTCACAGCCTGAAGACCGGTCGCGTCGATCTTCAGAAGCGCAACGTCGTTCATTTCGTCGGTGCCGACGATCGTCGCGTCGTACTCATCGCCGTTGTAGAGCTTGACGGTCACGCTCGTCGCGCCGTCCACGACGTGGTTATTCGTTACCACATAGCCGTCCGAGGTGAGGATGAAGCCGCTGCCGCTTGCAGAGGCCGAGGCGACCTGGCCCCAGACATTGGTGGTGATCTGCGTTGCAATGCCGACGCAGGCGTTCACGTTCATTGCGTAAACTTCCTTCGGCGTCAGGCTCTTGCCGGTGTCGTTGCTGGAAAGAGACGTCGGAAGCTGCGATTTTTCGAGCGTGTAGCCGTCGTCCTCTTCGCTCTGTGCGTCCTGTGAGGACTCGACGGACTGGCTGCTCATGGTCTCAGATGCCTTGTTGGTCTCTTCGTTCTTGCGCGAAATGTTGCTGATGACATTCGTCAGCACCGAGCCGCCGATGGAGGCGACCAGCGCCACGGCAACAAGCAGCGCGATCATGCGCCCGCCGATGCCGTTATTCTTTTTGTTGTGCTTCTGGTTCTGGTTTTGATTCTGGTTGTAACCGGAATCGTAGGACGGATCGGGTCTGTTCCCCGCCGAGCCGCTTGAATCGTCCATGGGCTCGAAGGAATAATTCATCCGTTCGTTTTCATGTTCCATCATACTGATCTGCTCCTTTATTTCACGCTGACTGCCGCGTCAACGCTTCCTCTTTTGTATGATGCTATCCTACCGTGCAATTATGACCAAATCATGACGATTCAAAAAACGTTGTTTTAACAATATCAGGCGGGTCTGTGAACAAACCCGCCCGAACCGTTTTATTTGCTTATGCCGCGCCCTTCTGATAAGGATCGAGGAACGGCGCGGGGTCCTTTTTATACGTCGCAAGGCTCACGAGGACCAGCGCCAGCGCGCACGCGATCGCGCCCGGCACCGTCGCGCCGATGCCGAAGGGAAGACCGATGAGCTTCCAGAAGATCGTCACCGAGAAGCCCGCCGCCATGCCGGAAAGAATGCCGGCCTTTGTGGCCTTTTTCCAGTAGAGCGCCGCAAACGCGGGAAGACCGGCCGCCGCGGCATAGAAGCTCCAGGCAAACATCAGAATGTTGTACGCGTTTTTGATATACAGCGCGATAATGAGCGCGCCCAGCGGCAGAATGACCGCGAACACACGCGTGAGGAAAAGCTCCTTCTTTTCTGTGATGCCGGGCTTGAAGGTCTTGTAGATATCGTGCACGCACGTCTGCACGGAGACGATGAGGTAGCTGTCCGCCGTGGACATGATGACGGACAAAATGCCCGCCAGCGCAAGGCCCGTCAGACCAACCGGCAGAATTTCGATGGCCAGCGCCGGAACGACCGCGTCTGTTGAGCCGTAAGCGATGATCTTCTCCGCCGGAACGAGCTGGTGCGCAACCACGCCCATGAACCAGACCAGCGGGATCGTCAGACCGTAGACGAACGTTCCCAGGAACAGGCCCTCTTTTGCGGCCTTCTGGCTCTTGGCGGCAAAGGCTCTCTGCCACATTTCAGCGCCCGCCAGCGTGAAGACGAAATAGGTGATGATATCGCCGACGATGCCGCCGTCCACGTACGGCTTTGAGAGCTCCGGCGCGAGATTCGCGAGGAAATTGCCCACGCCCCCGAGCTTTGCAAGCGACGTGGCCGGAATGAGGATGTAAACGAACAGGATCAGCATCACAAACTGGAACACGTCCGTATAGATAACGCCGAACAGGCCCGAGGTCGCGGTGTAGATGATGAACACCACGCAGGCGATGATCGCGCCCGCTTCATAGGAAATGCCGATCTCGCTGCCGAGCATATTGATGATCGTGGCCGTCGCGGTGACCTGCGAGGCGACCGTTCCCATCATCGTAAAGGCGATGAGCACACCCAGCGTGACCTTTGCGCTTTTTCCGAAGCGCTTTTCAAAAAGGTCGGGAATGGAGGTCACGTTGAAGCGCGTGCCAACGGCGGAAATCCGTCCGGCAAAGCCCGAGAAGATGAACATTCCGAGCAGGTATGGGATGGCCGTCATGATGGCCTTGAAGCCGCTCGAATACGCTACGCCCGCGCGTCCCATCAGGCCGCTGCCGCCGATGATGGTCGCGCAGACGGTGGCCATCAGCACCAGCGGCCCGAAGGAACGCCCGCCGAGGTAGTAGTCGTCCATGTTCCGGACCTTCCGGACCATGACAAGTCCAATGAGGACCATTGTGATGAGATACGCTGCGATGATGATAATGTCGAGGGTATGCAGCTCGTTATGGATCATAAAATCTCCTTTCTTTCCGGCTGTTTGCCGCCGGAACGCTGATTTTTTTCCGTTGTAAAAAAGTGCGCGACCGCCTGCTGCGCCGCCAAATCGCCTACAAAGATGACGAGGTCTCCGCGCAGAAACGCCGTATCCGGCCCCGGAGAGACGATCTCCGCGCCCGCTCTTCGGATGGCCACGACCGTCGCGCCCGTTGCCCGCCAGAATTTGAGTTCGCCCAGGCTTTTCCCTTCCCCGGTCCAGTCGTCCGGAATGCGCACGCAGTAATTGGGTAAACTCTGCGCCGCCTGCGCCGGCAGGATCATCTCGTCTAAAATGCTCCCGCAGAGCTCCTGCAATTCGCGGCTGAGCTCCTGCTGGCGTTCAAGCAGGCTCTTGAGCCGGTGCTTTTTTCCGATCAGGCCGCCGCCTTCTTTGAATGTGCCGAGGCACTGCCGCGCCTGCTCGGCCGAGTGGACAAAAACGCCGCTCTGCTCGCGCACGGTGACGACCGCCCGGTCCTGCAAGACCTGTACGGCCTTTCGGATGGTCTCGGGCGAGACATTATACTCGCTCGATAATTTGGACCGGCCCGAAATTTTCTCGCCCTCCTGCAATTCTCCATCCGCGATGCGCTGCGCAATGGAGCGGGCAATGCGCATATATTGCGGAAGTGCGTCGTTTTCCATAGAGATCCCTCCATGCTTTTGATATCGTGTCTATTATAACAACTGACAACCTAAAAATCAAGCCGAGTTGTCAGTTAAAATTGCATTAAAAAACGACTCCTGTCTTTACAGAAGCCGCTTTTTCGTATTTCCGCCTACTGTACGCGGTAGCCGTCCAAAACCAGTGCAACCACTTTTTCCCAGAATCCCGCTTCGTTTTCACAGAACAGCCGCGCGCCCGGGATTTTATGAAACGAAACGATGCGCTTTTTGTCGTCCACCCACGCGCAGCAGCGCAGCTCTTCCTCTCGTATCACCCTTCGCTCCCCTTCCAAGCGTTTTTGCTTTCTGATCTATAAGACACACCGGCCGCGGCATATGCAACAGGTTTTTCAAAAAAATTTGCGAAACTGCAAAGCGCACCTGCGCGCGAAGTGGGAACGAAAAGCGCGGAACGCGTCGGCCGGAGCTTTCCCTGCTTACTTCGCAGAAATCGTCACGCTTCCGCTTTGCAGGACCGCCGTCCGGCTCGAGCGGTTCGTCAGGCAGAGATAGAGCGTCCCGCCTTCCTCCGGCGTAAACTCGGTCGAAAGCGTGGGGCCGAGGGCGCGGAAAAGCTTGTGGTACGTTCCGTTCAGCACAAAGCCTGCCTCTAATTCGATGCTCTGGTTTTCTGCCAGCGTGAAGGAAACCGAAACGGTTTCGCCGCCCGACACCTGCCAGCCGTCCTCTTCCGTCCGCGCAAAAACGGCCATATAGCCGGGGCTGAGAAAGGTTTCCGGAATCGCGCCGTCTTCGGCCTCCACAAGGCTCGAGCCTGCAAGGCTCAAGTCTTCCTCGTCCAGAATCACGCCGCAGGATACATACGGCTTCGGCTCTGTTTCCGTCTGGGGTTCTGAAACGGTTTGCGTCGGCAGGGGCTTCATGAGCTCGCGCACGTCCTTTCCCTTCGCAGAGCCCACGCCAAAGACCTGCACGCCCGCAAAGCACGCGCCGCCCAGCGCCAGCAGCAAAACTACCGCCGCCAGCAGCATCCCCGGCCGTATGCGCCGCGTTTTCCGGTACGCCATCGCCTCTTCCAGATATTTTTCGTCCATCTTCCTGCCTCCTTTGGTTCTTCTGCCGCAAAACGCGGTAAATCTTTTGTGTAATTCCACGATTGTAAAATTCTTCTTTTTCCGCTACACTTTTCTTGTAAGCAATTGTATCCCGCAGAAAGGAGTGTCTGCAATGGTCTTTGCCGTGATAACCGCCGCGTATTTTCTGATTTTTCTGCGCATTTTGAATCTGGTCTTCAGCAAAATGCGGATTTCCATTCTTCTGGACATTCTTTTTATCGCCTGCGCCATCGCCGCTTTCATGCTGAGTGTGGTGCTGGCCGATCTCACCGAGAAAAAGCTGCGCGCCCATTATAAAAACAGCGACGTATAGGCCCTTTACTGTCTATCTACGCTTCCGCCGGGAAATGTTACATCCCGGCGGTTTTTTCTATTCTACCACAAAAAATCAATTTGCGTACTGCTCCAGTAAATACACGCTGGCTCTGGACTGGATGGTTTTGGCCGCCTGTTCGGCCGTCACAGCGCCGGCAAAATAGGCGTTGGCTTCCTCGCACAAAATGTCCTCCAGCGACGCGTCCATGCCTTCGAGAACGGTGACGCTGCTGAGTAACTCCAGAAACTTTTCCCTGTCGGCCTCGCTGATTTTTTCCACCTCGCCGTACCAGTCGGTGCGGTTTCCCGCTTCGTACTGTAAAAACTCGTTTTGCAGGGCCTGCATATTGGCGGGCAGACCGGTTTCCTGCTGACTGGAAACGCAGTATTCCAAAAGCGCCTTCGCGCCGCCGAAATCGCAGCAGGATGCGCTCACGCCGAGGCTCGTCAGCACCAGATACGCGCTGCCGCTATTTCCCACCGGATAGCCAGCGTAGGTGTAGTCCGCGCCGTCAAACCACCCCTTTGCGGTCTCCTCGCGCGATGCCAGCCAGCTGAGGCTCGAGATCCAGCCGAGCTTGACGAGCGTTTTCTCGGGAGCTGACGGTGTGGAGCCGTCGCCGCCCCAGTTTTTGCACCAGTCGAGAATGTCCAGAAATTCCTGCGTTTCAAAATTGCACGTGCCGGTCTCGCGGTCCGTAAATCTTCCGATGCAGAACGGCGCGGTCAGCCCAAAAAGATTTCCCGGCGTGTTCCACGAGTCGACCGGCACCCAATCGGACGGCATGTTTTCCCGCGCGGCCTCTAAATCTTCCAGCGTCACACCAGTGTGGTCGATGAAATTCGACGGCATGATCAGCGTATCGACCCGCACCGTCAGCGGAAGCTCATAAAGCGCACCGTCGGGCGTGAGCAGGTCAAAAAGCCCCGGCAGAAGCGTATCCTCCGTCACGTCCGGCAAAATCTCCCTTAAATCTGTGCAGACAGAACGTGCAAGAAGCGGCGCGGCCTGATTGCCGTCGGAGTAAAACGCGAAGAGGTCCGGCGAGTCCCCTGCCATGATCTTCGTGCGCAGAACGTCCATCGGTTCTCCGTCTGCATACGGTGCGTCGGAATAGACGGTGTAGTCGATCTGATAGTCCTCCTGGCTGAGGTTGAAATTCTCAAACATCTGCGTAAACGAAAGCATCGGGCAATCCGCCGCGACAGCCAGCGTCAGGACCGTCTTCTCGTTTCCCGCGCCCGCCTTCCATAAAACGAGCGAGACCGACTCCTCGTTCGGCGAAAAGAGCACGTAGCCGTCCTGCGTCCTGAAAACCTGACTCGCATTCGTCATCGCGCCGAGCTCCCGCCAGAGCGCGATCGTCTGCACCTTTCCGGTCGATACATCATAGCTTGAGAGCGCGTCGCTGTCCGTCAGCAAAAACGCACCGTCCTCGTCCAGACCGAGCCCGACCGCGCCCGCCGGAAGTGTTTGGCTTTCCAGCGGCGTCAGCGTTTTTTCATCAAACGCGCGTAATTCGGGCGCTTCGCCCTGGAACAGTTCGCGCGTGAGAACGAAAAGCGTCCCTTTTTCTTCCTGCATCGCCGCAAACGCCCAGCCGTCGTTCGTGTCGATCGTCTGCCGCGCCGTCTCCTTGCCGGTATCGCTCAGCAGAACGAGCATCGACGCGCTGACGATCGCAAAGCCGCTTTCCGTTTTCGCCATCTGGAAAAACCGCGCACCGGTCTCATTATAAGTCGTCGAAAGCGGCGTCGTCTGCTGTAACTTGTAATTCTCATCGTACCGCGAAAGCGCCAGCTTGCCCTCCGGTTCGCCGGTCAAAAACACAAAATTTCCGAGCTCGTCCAGATACCCCGCCGGAAGCGTACCGCTCAGAAGCCAGAACCCGCCGTCCGGTGCATCGCACAGCGCGTAGAGATAGTCCGTATCCTCCGGAACATCCAGAACTGCCGTTTCCCCATCCTCGATCGGGAATCGGACAAGCGAAGGCCCACTGTCCGAAGGCCCACCGGCGATGATCGTGTCGCCCAGAACCGTCAAGGCCGTGATGCCGGTGAGGCCTTCCGGCACGCGCCTTTGCAGCTCGAGATGAAGCGTTTGTTCCCCTGTTTCCGCCTGCGCCGCCGTTGGTGCGGCTGCCGGTGCAGCCTGTTCTTCCGCAGAAGCCTTCTCTTCGCCGGGAAGCGAAATGGCCGCGACCTCTTTTTTCGCGCAGCCGCAAAAAAGCGCCAGCAATAACAATAACGCGCCAAAGCGCTGTATTTTTCGCATAAAATTCTCCTTTCGAAGCGCCGACAAGACGCCGCCGCGGACAGCGTCTTTTGGTCGTTTGTGTAACTTTGTGTCGGGACCTCCTTTCTTTGTACTATTGCGATAGTCTGCTTTCAAACTATCACAGTAGTCCAAGTTTGTCAACCCCTCTTGACAAGTTTAGACGATTGTGATAGTCTGATCACAGCAACAAAAGGAGGCGGCGCATGAAGCTTTTTGACTCGGAATGGCGCGTGATGGACATCCTCTGGCAGCAGAACGATCTGACGGCGAAGGAGCTTTCGCTTCGGCTGGCAAAGTCCATCGGCTGGAACAAAAATACGACCTACACGGTCGTCAAAAAATGCATCGAAAAGGGCGCGATCGAGCGCAGAGAGCCCAATTTCGTCTGCCACGCGGTCATCACAAAGGCGCAGGCGCAGAAGGAAGAGGCCGACGCGCTGGTCGACAAGGTCTTCGGCGGCTCGGCAGAGCTGCTGTTCGCGTCGATCCTCTCTGACCGGTCGCTCTCCAAGGAAGAGCTTGCGCGGCTGCGGGCGCTGGTGGAGGCGCAGGAGGGATGAGGGGCGTATTTTCAGCGGCGCTCTGTGGAAGCGTTCTGATCGTATTCATCCTCGCGCTGCGGCGTCTGTTCGCAAACCGGCTGCCGCGCAGGCTTTTTCCGGCACTCTGGTGCGTCGCGGCGCTGCGGCTCTTGCTTCCGGTCGAGCTTCCGACGCGGCTGAGCTTCTGGAATCTGCTGCAAGGGGCAAGGCCAAGCACGACCGGCGGCGTGATTTCCGACGCTCTGCACCCTTTCCCCGCGTTGGCAGCAAGCGTTTCGCAGAACGCAGCAGCCGGTGCAAAAAGTGCCGTTTCTCCGCTCATCGCCGTCTGGCTCATCGGCGCAGGGCTTCTTTGCCTGTATCTGCTCGTCGGCTATTTTTGCATGACCCGAAGCTTCCGCGCCGCAAAAATTGCCCCGAGAACCGAAATACCTGACCTTCTGGCAAAATTCCATGTTTCCCGCGAACCGAACATCCGCGCAACAAAAAGCCGCCGCGCTCCGTTGACCTTCGGCGTTCTGCGCCCGACGGTGCTTTTGCCGGAGGACTTACGCGGCGAGGCGTTCACCCTTGTTCTGGCGCATGAGCTGGCGCACGTGAAGGCGCGGGACTGCCTGAAAAAGGTACTTTTTGCGGCGTGCCTGTGCCTTTACTGGTGGAACCCGCTCGTCTGGCGCATGGTGAAGGCGGCGGGCGAGGATCTGGAGCTTTCGTGCGACGAGGCGGTTTTGCACGCGCTGGGCCCCGGCTGCAAAAAGGCCTACGCGCTGACGCTTTTATCGATGGCCGAGCACGTGCCCGCGCCCATGCCGCTCTGCATGGGCTTTGCAAAGCACGGCGTCGAGACGAGGATCCGCGCCATTCTGGCCTATCGACGTGTTCCGGCCCGCGTGGGAATTTTGGCTGCAGCGGCATTTTTGCTGGCGGCGTGCGTCTTTGCCACACAGGCCGTCCCCGCCAAACGCGTCACGCAGGAAGCCGTGCGTGTGGAAGAAGTCTCCGTTTCTGAACCGGAAAAATCGTCCGCGCCGGTCTCCCCCGCCCCAAAATCCGCCGAGACCGCGCAGCGCGTCGTTTCCGAACCGGAACCTGAGGCAGAGGTTTTACCTGAGCCCGCGCCCAAATACGTTTTCCCGCTGGAAAACCCAGACGCAGCTGTGACTGACACGTTTGGCTGGCGGGAGCATCCGGTCACTGGAACAAGAGCCTACCACTCCGGCGTCGACCTGGAAGCCAGTGGCGGAAGCAATGTGCTGGCCGCGGCGGACGGAACCGTCCTGATGGCCGAATACAATCAGGCCTACGGCTATTTTGTCCAGCTCGAACACGAAGACGGCGTACAGACGTTTTACGCGCATTTGCAGGAGCTTCTCGTGAGCCCCGGCGAGACCGTCCGGCAAGGCCAGATCATCGCCCTTTCAGGCTCTTCCGGCTGGACCACAGGGCCGCACCTGCACCTCGGCGTGTATATTGACGGCGAGGCCGTCGACCCTCTGACCGCGCTGCAAAGCGGCAATTGAAGAAACGAACCGCCCGGGGAAAGTCCTCGAGCGGTTCGGTTTTTCCTATGAAGAAGCATAAATCCGGCTTGCAAACATATCATCGTTCCGATCTGTTTTTTCGGCCAAAAAGGACATCCAGATAGTCTGTTTTCCCATGGATCACAGCGCCGATGGACACAAATTCACCCTCGATGCGATAGAAGATCATGTATCCCTCGCAGACGAGATAGCGCACATCCGTGTCGATGCCAAAGCGGGCGCTGAGCGCCGTGCCGGACTTCGGAAACTGTTTGAGACTTGCGCACTGAGCAAAGATGCTGTCCGTGATGCGTTTGGCCGCTTTTGGATTTCCGTATTCCTCCCGAATGAAGCGGCGGATCGCCGTCAAATCGTTCACGGCACGCGGCGTATATCTCAGCTTCATGCGTCTGTCTCCAACCGGCGCATGGCATCAATCTCGCTGACCCAGCCGTCCTGTTCTGCGCTTTTCCAGCCTGCGTCCAGCTCTGCCATCAGACGCTTGAGCGCCTTGGCCTGCATATATTCCTCGTTTTCCGGCGAGAGCAGAAACGGCAGGCCCTCCATATTGAGCGACTGCTGGATGAAGATATTGATGGCGTCTGTTAAATTCAGACCGTAGCTGGCGTAAAGCTGCTCGGCACGCTGCTTGATCTCCGGATTCATGCGCATTTGAAACGTCGTTGTTTTCGGCGCGGAAGAAACATTGTATGCCTGATTCATAATCGTACCCCCTTTTTCTTTAGTATATCCTTTTATGCATAATTGTCAATACAAAGTCATTACATTCTAAGCTTACATACCTAGTGGCAGCCCGTCTCGACCGGCGTTTTTGTGCATGGCATCGTTTTTTCAGACAAATTTTTGCAGCGTTTTGCTTTCCAACGGAGGCTTACTTTGGCAGACATAAGCTTTCTTCTTCCGGTCAAACTACGACTGAGGAAATCAAAACGATTTTCCACATTTGAAAGAAGGAGACACACGATTATGACGAACCGCAACAGCAACAGCAACAACATCAACATCCCCGAGGCCCGTGAGGCCATGGACAAGTTCAAGATGGAAGCAGCCTCTGAGGTTGGCGTCAACCTGAAGAACGGCTACAACGGCGACCTCACCTCCCGCGAAGCCGGCTCCGTCGGCGGCCAGATGGTCAAGAAAATGATCGAAGCCTACGAGCGCTCCATGAAGTAAGGCTTCTCCGGAATTTCCGAAAAAGCCAAAAGGCCCGACAAAATGTCGGGCCTTTTCCCATATTCGGCGCAGCTGTTCACAGTTTCTTTGACGATCGTTCACAATTCTTTTGATTCTCGTTCACAGTTCCGACATGAATGGGGCGTATCTTAATTTCAGGAAATCCAGTTTTCCTCTTTCTTTTCTCTTTTTCTTTTTCAAACCGCGAAGCCCCGCAGCGTTCTGCTGCGGGGCTTTGTGGCTTATTTCGTGTATTCGAATTCGAAATCGAAAATGCTGACCGTGTCGCCGTCCTGAATGCCCATCTCCTCGAGGCGTTCAAAAAGGCCGGATTTTCGCAGCTGCCGGTCAAAGTACATCCGCGACTCGTAGTCGTCGAAGTTGATGTCGTTCATCAGCTTCATGATCCACGGCCCGGAGACGACCCACACGTCGTCGTACTGCTGGATACTCAGCTCCTTCGCGTCGCCTGCCTCGGCCAGAGGCTTGACATATTCCGGCTCGTAGACCGTCACGGGCGGCAGATTCGCGAGCTTTCCGGCCACGGTGCGCATGAGCTCCTTCGTGCCCTTTGTCGTGGCCGCGGAGATGACGTAAAATTCATACCCCTGCGCCTCGACATGGGCCTTCAAACGCTCTAAATTGTCGCTGTCCGGCGGAAGAAGGTCGGCTTTATTGGCCGCGACGATCATGGGCCGGGCGGCAAGGTCGGGAGAGTACTGCCGCAGCTCTTCGTTGATCTTTTCAAAATCATCGACCGGGTCTCTGCCTTCGCTGCCGGACACGTCCACGATGTGGATGAGCAGCCGGCATCTGTCAATGTGCCGCAGAAAATCGTGCCCCAGACCCACGCCGTCTGCCGCGCCCTCGATGATGCCGGGGATATCGGCCATGACGAATGAGACGCCGTCGGCAACGTAAATGACGCCGAGGTTCGGGTAGAGCGTCGTAAAGTGATAGTTCGCGATCTTCGGATGCGCGTTGGACGTGACGGACAGAAGCGTCGATTTGCCGACGTTCGGAAATCCCACCAGACCCACGTCCGCGAGCAGCTTGAGCTCTAAAATGACCTCGTGCTCCTCGCCGGGAAGACCGGCTTTGGCAAAGCGCGGCACCTGACGCGTCGGGGTCGCAAAATGCTGGTTGCCCCAGCCGCCGCGGCCGCCCTTGCAGAGCACATAGTCCTCCGAATCGGACATATCCTTGATGACCTCGTTCGTCTCACTGTCGCGCACGACCGTTCCGCGCGGGACTTTAATGATCAGGTCTTCGCCGCGCTTTCCCTTGCACCGGCCGCCCTGACCGTCCATCCCGTTGGGCGCAACATATTTGCGTTTGTAGCGAAAATCCATCAGCGTCGACAGATTATCGTCCACGCGCAGCACGATCGACCCGCCGTTTCCGCCGTCGCCGCCGTCCGGGCCGCCTGCCGCCACATATTTTTCGCGGTGAAAAGCGATCGCGCCATTGCCGCCCGCGCCCGCCTTCACATAAATTTTTGTTTTATCAATAAACATTAAGAATCCTCCTTATTCCAGGGAGTCCAGCCTCGCAGAGTTTCGCGTCCGCAGACGCGAAATAAAATGGAAATCCATTGTATCCGGCGGCTCCGCCGACCGGAACAATACCTCTCACCGTGCAAGTGTGAGCTTTTCGCGCAAAGCGCAAATAGCTTGCGCGCAGTCACGGTGCAATCCTTTTTCAAGGAGGTGCTCCGCGCCTTCTTGAAAAAAGTCCCCCGAACGCGAGAGGCGTTCGGGGGTTTCGCTGCAAATTACTGTTCTGCGTACACAGAGCACATCTTGCGATCCTTGCCCAGGCGCTCGAACTTGACCTTGCCGTCAATCAGAGCGAACAGGGTATCGTCCTTGCCGATACCGACGTTGTTGCCCGGATGGATGTGCGTGCCTCTCTGGCGAACGAGAATGTTGCCAGCCAGAACGAACTGACCGTCTGCGCGCTTGGCACCGAGTCTCTTGGATTCGGAATCACGGCCGTTCTTGGTCGAGCCGCCGCCTTTCTTGTGCGCGAAGAACTGGAAACTCATCTTAAGCATCGTTTGACACCTCCAAAACTTCGATATAATCAGGGTAATCATCCCGCAGGGAGCAAAGCGTCAGCATCATGCCGGTCAGGACCGCCTGTACTGCCTCTTCGTTTTCGCACGCTGCGGGCAGAGTCAGGGAAATACGTGCCTCGTCTTCCTTCACTCTGGTTTTTGCGTGCTCGCCAAGCACATCGCCTATCGTGCACTCTGCGAGCTTTACGGCTGTGGAGACTGCCGCGCACACAATGTCGCTGCCCTCTTCCGCATAGCCGCTGTGGCCCGAACAGCTGAATCCGGTGATTCGGCCGTCCTGATCAAAAAATTCGACTCTGGTCATCTTACAGAGCGATTTTTTCGATCTGGACCTTGGTATAAGGCTGTCTGTGGCCCTGGAGGGACTTGGAGTCCTTCTTCGGACGGTACTTGAAGACGCGGATCTTCTTGCCCTTGCCGTTCTTCAGAACCTTCGCCTCAACCTTGGCGCCGTCGACGACGGGAGTACCGAACTTGGAGTTTTCCCCATCGACAACTGCCAGAACCTGATCGAACGTCACGGTCGTGTCAGCCTCCGCCGCGAGCTTCTCGATGTAGATCACATCGCCCTCTTTGACGTTGTACTGCTTACCGCCGGTAACGATAATAGCCTGCATAGTCATTTGCACCTACCTTTTTTGTAGACTCGCTCTGAAGGCGTGGGTATCCCCAGCTTCTGCCTCTTCGATGCGGCCTGAAAATTATAACATTTGAAGCTTCCCTTGTCAAACACTTTTTTGCGTTTTTCAAAGCTTTCTGCGCAGTTTTTCGCGCATTCTCCTGTTAACCGTCCAGTCTTCTGAGCGGCGCGCAAATTTCTCCCAGGCATTCGCCCGCTTCCATCGAAAGCTCACTCTTTTTCGCAAGATCGGCAAGCGTCAGATAGCCGGTAAGCCCGCCCTGCCCCGTGACAGGGAGCCTTCGCACCTGCTCGCGCGCCATGAGCTGCGCAGCCATCGAAACGTCCATCGTCTCGGGGACGCTCACAAGTCTTCTCGTCATCACGCTTCCGACGCGCACGCTTCCGGCGTTTTTGTCCGCGGCCAGACACCGGACGACCAGGTCCCGGTCCGTCACCATGCCGCAGAGGTTCCCATCTAACCTGCGCACCGGAAGGCTTCCGAGATTGTACCGCGCCATGAGCCTCGCCGCCACGTCCGCCGACTCGTATTCTCCCACGCAGATCACATTTTTCGTCATGCAGTCTTTGACCTTCATACGTACCTCCATATAATAAGAAAAACCCCGGCAGCAGAATTGCCGCCGGGGCTTCGTGCTTATGAAGATCGTACCCAGTTTTCAGGGGATGTAAACCTTATTTGCCAGAGAGCTTGCGGTCGATGGCTTCGGCAGCCTTCTTGCCCGCGCCCATGGCGAGGATGACGGTGGCCGCGCCGGTGACAGCGTCGCCGCCCGCGAAGACGTTCTCGCGCGTGGTCATTTCGTTCTCGTCGACGATGATGCCGCCCTTCTTGTTCGTTTCCAGACCCGGAGTCGTGGAGCGAATCAGCGGGTTCGGGCTCGTACCGAGGGCCATGATGACGGTATCGACATCGAGCACAAACTCGCTTCCTTCGATGGGGATCGGACGGCGGCGGCCGGAAGCGTCGGGCTCGCCGAGCTCCATTTTGATGCACTTCATGCCATTCACGCGGCCGTCTTCACCGCCGAGGATCTCGACCGGGTTCGTCAGCGTCATGAACTCGATGCCCTCTTCCTTGGCGTGGTGCTGCTCTTCGAGTCTCGCGGGCATTTCGGCCTCGCCGCGGCGATAGACGATATAGACCTTCTCCGCGCCCATACGCTTGGCGCAGCGGGCCGCATCCATCGCAACGTTGCCGCCGCCGACGATCGCCGCCGCGTGGCTGACCAGGATCGGGGTGTCATATTCTTCCTTATAGGCCTTCATGAGGTTGATGCGCGTGAGGTATTCGTTCGCCGAGCACACGCCCTTGAGTTCCTCGCCCGGAATGTGCATGAACATCGGAAGACCCGCGCCGGAGCCGACGAAGACGGCCTTGAAGCCCATCTCGTCAAACAGCTCGTCGATGGACAGAACCTTGCCGATGACCATATCGGTCATGACCGTAACGCCCTGCGCCTTGAGCTTTTCTACCTCGTTTGCGACGATCGCCTTGGGAAGACGGAACTCGGGGATACCGTAGACCAGAACGCCGCCCGCGGTGTGCAGCGCCTCAAAGATCGAGACCTCGTAGCCCTTCTTGGCAAGCTCGGACGCGCAGGTCAGACCCGACGGGCCGGAGCCGACGACTGCGACCTTGATGCCGTTGGAGGGCGCCTTTTCCGGCATGGCGTTGACGTTCTCGCGGTACCAGTCGGCGACGAAGCGCTCGAGTCTTCCGATGGCGACAGGTTCGCCCTTTGCACCGCGCACGCACTTCGACTCGCACTGCGTCTCCTGCGGACACACACGGCCGGAAAGCGCCGGCAGCGCGTTCGTGGAGGTGATGATCTCATAGGCCGCGGCAAAATCGCCCTCGGCGACCTTCGCGATGAATTCGGGGATGCGGATGTTGACCGGGCAGCCCTCGACGCACTTCGGCTTCTTACAGTTCAGACACCGCTGCGCCTCGTTGATAGCCATTTCTGCGGTGTAGCCGAGCGTAACTTCCTTGAAATTCTTATTACGGACATTGGGTTCCTGCTCCGGCATCGGAGTTTTCGTCATCTGCATATTCGCCATTGTTCTTCTCCTCCCTTACTTGATGAGATCTTCGCCCAGCTTCTCAAGACGGCACTTGTGCGTCTGGCGGACCTCGGCCTCACGCTCGCGGTACACGCCGTTGCGGTTCATGAGCTCGGCGTAGTCGACCTTGTGGCCGTCGAAATCGGGGCCGTCGACGCAGGCGAACTTCACCTCGCCGCCGACCGTCACACGACAGCCGCCGCACATACCGGTGCCGTCGACCATGATCGGGTTCAGAGAGACAATGGTCTTCACGCCGAAGGGCTCGGTGGTCTTGGAGACGAATTTCATCATCGGGATCGGGCCGATGGCCAGCACCTCGTCATACTGCGTGCCGGCCTCCAGCAGCTGCTGAAGCTTGACGGTGACAAAGCCGTGCTCGCCGTAGCTGCCGTCGTCGGTCATGAGATACAGATGGTCGCACGCGGCCTTGAACTCGTCTTCCAGAATGACGATGTCCTTGTTGCGGAAGCCGATGATGACGTCGACCTCGACGCCCGCTTCCTTAAAGGCCTTTGCAGACGGATACGCGATCGCGCAGCCGACGCCGCCGCCGACGACGCAAACGCGCTTTTTGCCCTCAACGTCGGTGGGCTTGCCGAGCGGGCCGACGAAGTCCTGAATGTAATCGCCCTCGTTCATGCTGCCGAGAAGCTCGGTGGACAGACCGACCTTCTGGAAGATGATGGCAACGGTCCCCTTTTCGCGGTCGTAGCCGGCGATCGTCAGCGGCACGCGCTCAGACTTGTCGTCCACACGGAAAATGATGAACTGACCGGCCTTGGCCTTCCTGGCGACGAACGGAGCTTCGATCTCCATGTACGTCACCGCGGAATTGAGTTCCTTTTTGCACACAATTTTGTACATCTTGTTTCATCCCTTCAAAAGATTCCTGACGCCGCCGCTTGCTCTGCCGGAGTTTACGGCGCCGCCGCCTGCTTTTCTTTCGAAAAGTCCCATACGGTTCCCTATTATAGCACGCAGCCTGTTACCTGTAAACCCTAATCGATACCTTTTTACGGATTTGCAATAACAATGTTTTCTCTGCGTACCATTTGCCAGGAAAAATCCCCCGCAAGCTCTGCCGCGCGGATCGGAGTGCTGTGCTCCAGAAGTCCGCAGGCGTGTGCCAGAAGTCCCAATAAGGCCTCCGGCGTATACCGCAGGCGCAGCGCGCCCATGTCCAGGTCCCGTTCGCGTTTGGAAAGACGCCGTCCGTCCGGCGCCAGAAGCAGCGGCACATGATAGTACGCGGGCTCGGGTAAGCCCAGCTGCCGCTGGAGCCAGATCTGCCGCGGCGTGGAGGAAAGAAGATCGCTTCCCCGCACCACCTGCGTCACACCTGCGTCCGCGTCGTCGGTCACGACCGCCAGCTGGTAGGCGTAAACGCCGTCGGCCCGGCGCACGATAAAATCGCCGCACGACGCCGCCAGATCCTGTGCGTAATACCCCTGCAGGCCGTCGGTAAAAAAGACCGTCTCGTCCGGGACCTTTATGCGCCAGCAGGGCGGCTTCGTTTTCATCGCACGCTCTTCCGGCGTTAAGCTCCGGCACGTTCCGGCGTATAACAGCGTTCCGTCCGACGCGTGGGGCGCAGACGCCGCGTGCAGCTCGCCGCGCGAACAGTAGCAGGGGTAGACAAGCCCCTTTTCCTCCAGCCGCGAGAACGCTTCGCGGTAGGCCCCCATCCGGAGCGACTGCTGCGTCTGCTCTTCGTCCCAAAAAAGGCCCAGCCACTCGAGATCGCGCCTCAGCGTATCGGCGTATTCCGGACGGCAGCGGTCGGGGTCAAGGTCTTCGATGCGAAGCACCAGCCTCCCGCCGCAGCTTCTGACCGACAGCCATGCAAGCATGGCCGAAAAAACGTTTCCCAGATGCATCCTTCCACTGGGACTTGGCGCAAAGCGTCCGATTTGCTGCATGATTTGCCTCCTTTCGTTTCTCCGCGCTGGGTCTTCGCGGCTCGGGCGCGCTGCTTTGGCAAAGACTTTGGACGCCGCGCTTTCGCGGCATCGTATGCGCAAAATGCCCATGCGCGTGGGTCCGGCGCGTGGGCATTTGGGAATTTTTGTGGTTTCTACAAGGAATAGCGCTGCCGGTATTCCTCGTAATAGCGTTCGTAGGCCGCAGATTTCATGGCCTTGACGCTGTTCAAATACTCGTGCGTGTCGAACGAGTCGGCTTCCAGCTCGATCATCGCGACGGCAATGTTGGAGCAGTGGTCGGCCACACGTTCATAGTTGGTCAGAAGATCGTTGAAAACGAACCCCTGGGAAAGCGTGCACGTGCCCTTCTGAAGCCGGTCAACATGGTGCAGCTTCATTTCGTCGCACAGCGCGTCGATGAGCTCTTCAAGCGGCTCGACGCGCTTGGCAAGCTCGAGGTCTTCCATGATGAACGCCCGGATGGCGTTGTGCAGGATCTCGCGCAGCGCCGCGGTCAGAACGGAGAGCTCGTGTTCGGCGTCTGCCGAGAAGGTGATGTCCTTGCGGCTGAGCTCCTGCGCGGCCTCGGCGACGTTCAGCGCATGGTCGGAAATTCGCTCGAAATCAGAAAGCGTGTGCAAAAATTTGGACACATCCGCACTCTGGCGGCTCGTCAGCTCGCGGCCGGTCAGCTTCACAAGATACGTGCCTAAAATGTCCTCGTAGCGGTCGACGACGCCTTCCATGCGCTCGACCTCGGCAAAATCCTCGTCGGTGTAATGCTCCAGCAGCTGCAATGCGCCGGTGAAATTGAGCTCGGCATCGGCAGCCATGGAGTTGATGGTGATGCGGCTCTGCTCGATGGCAAGGGCCGGATGCTGCAAAAAGCGCTCTTCCAGATGCATCGCCGCAGGCTGCTCGGCGTCCGGCTTTTTTTCGCCCTTGTCCTTGATAAGCGCGTTCACGACCGCCTCAATGACGTCTGTAAACGGAAGCAGGATGACGACCTTGACAAAGCGGAAGAGCGTGTTGACAAAGGCGATGGACACGCTCGTCATCGGCATATTCAGAAAATCGAACCGGAACACGGCGTTGGCAAGGTAAAACACCGCCGCCCAGAAAATAACGCCCGCGACCTCGACGACGAGATACACCAGCGCCGTGCGCTTGCCGTCGACATTCGCGCCGACTGCGGAGAGTAACACCGGCAGCGCCGCGCCGATGGCAATGCCCATGATGATGGGCAGCGCGATCGAAAAATCAATGACGCCGGTGGAGGCCAGGGCCTGCAAAATACCGACAGCCGCCGACGCGCTTTGCAGCACGCAGGTAAAAAGCGTGCCGAACAGGATGCCGAGCAGCGGATCGGAAAACGAGGTCAGAATGCGCAGGAACACCGGCTCGTCTCTCAAGGGCGACACCGCCGCCGACATCGTCGACATTCCGAACATCAGGACCGCAAAGCCCATGAGAATGTCTCCCACGTGCTGGCGGGTCTGGTTTTTGGAGAACATCCGAAGCAAAATGCCCGCCACGGAGATGATGCCCGTGAGCGTCGCGGTGGAGAAAAGGTCCACCCAGCCGCCGCCTCCGCCGAGATCGGAAAGGCAGATGATCCAGCCTGTGATGCTGGTGCCGAGGATCGCGCCCATGACGATGCTGATGGCCTGCCGCACGCGCATCATGCCGGAGTTGACAAAGCCGACGACCATCACGCTCGTGGCTGACGACGACTGAATGACCGCCGTCACCGCCGTGCCGAGCAAGAATCCCTTCAGAGGACTTCCGGTCAGCTGGTACAAAACGACCTCGAGCTTGTTGCCCGCGACCTTTTTGAGCCCCTCTCCCATCAGCGCCATGCCGAACAGGAACAGCGCGATTCCGCTCAGCAAAGAAATTACATTTGAAATACTCATCCGTCCGGCTCCCGCTATCCATAAAATCACAAATTTAATATACGTGTCAAACGTTAAATATTCCGGCAGGTGTATCTTAAATCTATGTTAAATATACCCCATAGCTATCTGTCTGCGGCAGCCGCGCGTCATGTCATCCAGTATTTTCTATAGTTTCCACTATACAGGATTTCCACAAAAAGTGCAAGCGATCGCGCCGATTTTTCCGCACGTTTTTCAAAAATAGTTGTGCTTTTTTGCCCATTATGATAAAATTGATATATCTTCAAGTGCGGTATGGAGGATCTTGCGCATGATTTATCTGCTCGAAGACGACGACAGCATTCGAAAGCTTGTCATTTACGCGCTGGAAAGTCAGGGCTTTGAGGCTGCGGGCTTTGCACTGCCGTCCGCGTTCTGGCGGGCGCTGGAAAAGCAATCGCCCGAGCTTGTGCTGCTCGATATCATGCTGCCCGAGGAGGACGGCCTGGCGATCCTCAAAAAGCTTCGTGCCGCACCGGAGACGAGGCGGCTGCCGGTCGTGCTGCTGACGGCAAAAAATTCCGAGTTTGACCGGGTCATCGGCCTGGACAACGGCGCGGACGATTTTATCTCGAAGCCCTTCAGTATGTTGGAGCTCATCGCCCGCATCCGCGCAGTGCTGCGGCGAAGTGCGCCTGCACAGGCCGTGCGCGCGTATCAGATCGGGCCGCTTTTTGTGAGCCCCGAGCAGCATATCGTCCGCGTGGACGGCGAAAACGTGACGCTGACCAATAAAGAATTCGAACTTTTGTGTCTGCTTTTCGATAATCAGGGCATCGTTCTGACGCGGCAGGTGCTGATGGACAGGGTCTGGGGCTTTGAAGCAGAGCGCGAGAACCGGACGCTCGACGTGCACATCCGCACGCTGCGCGTCAAGCTCGGCGCGGCAGGCAGCCTCATCGAGACCGTCCGCGGCGTGGGATACAAGCTGGGGTCCGGCGTATGACCGGGAAAATTCTCCGCAATTCGGTGCTCGTCGCAGTGTCGGCGCTGTTATCATGCGCGCTGCTTTTTTTCGGCGTCATGTACCGGAATTATGAAGATCAGGCCTTTTCTCGGCTTCGGGCGGAGGCCGCCGCCGTCGCGCAGGGCCTTTCCACGCAAGGGGAAAGCTATCTGGACGATTTCGAGCCCGCCGACCGCGTGACATGGGTCTCGCCGGATGGGACGGTGCTCTACGACAGCGCCGCACCGGCACAGGAGCTTCCCTCGCACACCGGCCGCGAGGAGATCGAACAGGCGCTCGAAACCGGTGAGGCCGAAGCCTCGCGGTATTCCCAGACGCTTTTGCAGCGCACCTATTATTATGCCCGCCGCATGACAGACAGTACCGTGCTTCGCGTCTCGTGCACGCAAAGCTCGCTTCCGGCGATGCTCCTTATGCTGCTGACGCCGTTTTTGTGGGTGGCAGCGGTGGTACTCATCGTCTGCGGCATTTTTTCCTACCGGCTGGCCCGCCAGATCACAAAGCCCATCAACGCCATCGATCTGGACAATCCCGCCAGACTTCCGGACTATCCGGAGCTCTCTCCCCTGTTTGACCGCCTGCGCGACCAGAGCCGCACCATTGGCCGGCAGATGGACGAATTGCAGCTGCGCCAGCGCGAGTTTACCGCGATCACGGAAAATATGCGAGAAGGCTTCCTCCTCGTCGACGGAAAGCTGCACATTTTATCCGGAAACCACAGCGCCTTTGAGCTTCTGGGCCGGCAGGAGGTAAAGCCCGGGGAGCTTTTATACGATGCGGACTGTAGGCCGGAAATTCTGGACGCTGTTGAAACTGCGCTCTCGGGCTCTCACGCGGAGCTTTTATTGTCGATCGACGATGTGAGCTGGCAGGTGCTTGCAAACCCGGTCGTCGCGTCGGGTCAGGTGGCGGGCGCGGTCATTTTGTGCATGGACGTGACAGAGCGCGAGCAGCGGGAGCGTCTTCGCCGCGAATTTTCGGCAAACGTGTCGCACGAGCTCAAAACGCCGCTCACGTCCATCTCGGGCTTTGCCGAGCTTATGAAAGAAGGCCTTGTCCCGCCGGAGAAGATTCCCGAGTTTTCGGGCGATATCTATAAGGAGAGCCGGCGGCTCATCGGCCTTGTGGACGATATCATCCAGCTGTCCCGGTTGGATGAAAACAGCACGGAATTTGCGCGCGGCCCGGTCGATCTGTACGAGCTTTCCGGGCAGGCCATGGCGTCGCTGCGGCCAGTCGCGGACAAGCAGACGGTGTCGCTTTCGCTTCAGGGCGAGCACGCGGAAATTAACGGCGTGGAGCAGCTGCTGAAGGAAATGATCTATAATCTTCTTGACAACGCCGTCAAATACAACGTCCCCGGCGGGAGCGTCACGCTGCGCGTGAACAAGGTGGGGCCGCGGACGGTGCTTTCCGTTTCCGACACCGGCATCGGCATCCCCTATGCCGACCAGCCGCGCGTGTTTGAGCGGTTCTACCGCGTCGACAAAAGCCATTCCAAGGAGGTCGGCGGCACGGGTCTGGGGCTTTCCATCGTCCGCCACGCCGCGCAGTACCACAACGCAAGACTCGATCTCAAGAGCCAGCCCGGCAAGGGCACAACGATCACAGTTACATTTTGAGCCAAATCCCCACCTCAAAAGCAGGCGGGGATTTTTGCTTGACATTTTGGTCTACACGGTGTAAACTCAAAACAGAGGTTTACAAACTGCAGACCAGAGAAAGGAGGCTGTCATGCACGAGCTATCGCTTGGCCCGGTGGAGCTTCAATTTGCCGGGCTCGTGTGGGAAAATGCACCGGTCTCGTCGGGTGCGCTCGTGAAGCTGGCAAACGAAGCGTTCGGCTGGAAAAAATCCACGACGTATACGGTGCTGCGGCGGCTGTGCGAGAAGGGTTTGTTCCAAAACGACGGCGGCACGGTCACGGTGCGTTTGACGAAAGAGGACTATCTGGCGAAGCAGAGCCGCGGCTTTGTCGACGAGCGCTTCGGCGGTTCGCTTCCGGCGTTTCTCGCCGCGTTCACCCGCGAAAAGGCACTGACAAAGGAGCAGTGCGAGAGCCTGCAATCGCTCATCGACGAGGCAAGGAGAAAGCTATGACAGATCTCTTCCGAACCGTTCTTTCCTGCGAGGTGCTGGCCGTTTTTGTGATGGCGGCGGTGATGCTCGCGTGGCTGGTTCTCCGGAAGCTTCCGAAGCGGCTGACGATTTTGCTCTGGCTCATCGTCTGTCTGCGGCTGCTCGTTCCGGTGCGGCTCGAAGCGCCCGTTTCGCTCGTGCCGGAGACGGCCAGCGATCTTTCCAGTGAAATTCAACATATCTCCGCGTCCGGCGAGCTTTCCAATCTGTCGCAGGAATTTTCGCGGGAGCTGCGTCCGCATTACGTGTTTGAATCGAACCGTGATAAAGCTTATACTGCGCGGCAGTGGGGCGGTCTCGCGCTCGATCTTTCGCCGTATTTCTGGATCCTCGGCGCGGCGGGGCTGTTTCTGGCGCAGCTGCGCAAGCTCTGTCGTCTGCGAAAACGGTTAGAAGGCGCGGAGGAAATCTCTCCGGGCGTGTATGTATCGAACCGCATTTCCGGCGCGTTCGTCCTCGGCCTGTTCCGGCCGGACATTTACCTTCCGAAAGGGCTGGGCGAAGAAGCGCAGCGGTTCGTGCTGCTGCACGAACGGACGCACATCGAAAGGCTCGATCACGTGTGGAAGCTGCTTTCCTTTTTCTGTCTGTGCCTGCACTGGTTCGACCCGCTCGTCTGGGTGTGCTTCGCGCTTTTTTTGCCGCGATGTGGATCTGGCGTGCGACGAAGCGGTCACGGCGGCGCTTTCCGACAGCGCACGGTGCGATTACGCCGAGACGCTTCTTCGCCTCTCGGGGGAAAATCCCCTCTTCCCGCTTCCGGCGTTCAGCGAGCCCGAACCGGAGGCGCGCATCAAACGCGTTCTGCGCTAGAAAAAGCCCGCGGAAACGCTCTGTGCGGCCGTTCTTGTCCTCGCCATTGTGTTTGGCGCCGGGCTGCTCGTGAGCCCATATCCGAAGGAGGCGATTTTTGACCAGCGGTATGTGGTCTCCGGCATTCTTTATGCGCACAAGCAATATGATTTTACTTATTCGCCCGGTGCTTACCCATGCTTTTCGCTCACGAAGGATCATTTGCTCTATGAGCGTCAGCCAGGGGGCAGCTTCGACATTTGCGGCGAATTGCAGGAAACGAAACTTGAAGGCAGCAAGCTTCTTTCGATCTTTGATCCGGAATGGACAGACGATGTATCCGTCCGTGCAATGCTCCGGCCTATCAAATCCGGCTGGTTGGTGCAGGAAGGTGATTCCAGCAATACCTTTGCGCTTGTTCTGCGCAGCGGAAGCCGTGTGCTTCTGGCGCAGGGCTACGGAGATTTTGCCGCCGGAGAAGCCTCTGTGCGCTGGCTTTTTGAGCTGAAGCCAGACACCAGCAGTGCTCTCGACCTTTCGGTGCTTTCCAAAGCAGTCAAGAGCTCCGGTGTCTTTCTGGAAAGTGATACCGTTCGTGTTTATGGTGTCTATGAATCAAGCAGGCTTCCAGACCTTATTATCACCGCCTTCGACGGAACGCTTCAGGGCGAAGCGGATTTTTACCGTGATGATGTTCTGGGTGTCCGCGGCCGCTCTGTCTGGGTGGACACCGACAATCAGCCGCTGACCTCGTGGACTGCCGTTGAAACAGAATGGCCTATTCCCTACTCCGTCATCACGTCGCATTGTGAAGACCTCGCGGAAGTCCGCGCTGTCTGGGACGGTGTAGAACTGTCCAGGGCTGTGACCTCCTGTCCTGCTCTGGTGGTTCTCGAATGGCCGGAGGAACTGGCCAGTCACACAGATACCTCCCCGAATATTTGTTTCTACAACGCCGCAAGTGAAGAAATCCCGCGCAATTGAGCCAAAAAATCCCCGCCGTTTTTGCTGTATTTCACAAAAGCGGCGGGGATTTTACGTGATTTAACAAACTGCGCA
The DNA here is from genome assembly GCA_002437575.1 of Clostridiales bacterium UBA6388. Lineage (GTDB taxonomy): Bacteria > Bacillota > Clostridia > Oscillospirales > Oscillospiraceae > CAG-170. The sequence continues at coordinate 36,532 of DJQK01000007.1, forward strand.
AAGATTTGACATGAATTTTACATTTGACAGGACGTAGATTTTACGAAGCGTCGATACGATACCTTTTGTAAATGAAAAATATAAAAATTGTTATGCAAAAGAAAAAAGAGGAAGGTATCCAAATGACTTTTTTTGATGTATTGAGCCTGATCGGCGGGCTGAGCCTGTTTCTGTTCGGCATGAACGTGATGGGCTCGGCGCTGGAAAAACGCGCGGGCGGGCAGCTGAAGGTCCTGCTCGGAAAGCTCACCGGCAGCAAGCTGGCAGGCTTTCTGACAGGTCTCGGCGTCACGGCGGTCATCCAGTCGTCGTCGGCCACCACGGTCATGGTCGTGGGCTTTGTCAACTCCGGGCTTATGACGCTCAAGCAGGCCATCCACGTCATCATGGGCGCGAACGTCGGCACGACGGTCACGGCGTGGCTTTTGAGTCTGGCCAGCATCACGGGAACAGGCTTTTTCATGCAGCTGCTCAAGCCCTCGTCGTTTACGCCGGTCCTGGCCCTCATCGGCATCATCCTCATCATGACCGGCAAGGACAAGCGCAAGGACACCGGCACGATCCTTCTGGGCTTTGCCGTTCTGATGTACGGTATGGAGGCCATGAGCGCAGCGGTCTCGCCGCTTCGTTCGAGCGAGAGCTTCCGGAATCTCCTGCTGCTGTTCTCGAACCCGGTGCTCGGCGTTCTGGCCGGCGCGGTGTTTACGGCGATCATCCAGTCGTCTTCCGCTTCCGTCGGCGTTTTGCAGGCGCTGTCCAGTACGGGCGCTATTACGATGGCCTCGGCCATTCCCATCATCATGGGNNTGGGCCAGAACATCGGCACGTGTGTGACGGCGATGCTATCGTCCATCGGCGCAAATACGAACGCAAGGCGTGCGGCTGTGGTGCATCTGAGCTTCAACATCATCGGAACGGCAGTCATGCTTCTCGTCTTCTGCGCGGTCCGCGCGATGCTTCAGCCGGCGTTTCTGGCGCTTCCGGCGACAGCTGCATCTATTGCAGTTGCGCATTCTCTGTTCAATATCGCCTGCACGGCTATTTTGCTTCCCGCAAGCGGTTTGCTCGAAAAGCTCTCCATCGCCATTGTTCCGGAGAAGCGAACAAAACAGGACAGCGATCCGCTGCTCGACGAACGGCTTCTTGCCACGCCTGCGATCGCTGTCGAGCGCTGCCGTGTGGCGGCTCTGGGCATGGCGCGCGAAGCGTTCGAGGCGGTTCGGCTTT
>DJQK01000007.1:37798-40165 GCA_002437575.1 Clostridiales bacterium UBA6388
CTGGGCGATAAGATCCGGGAATTGGAGGACAGCACCGACCGCTACGAAGACCGGCTCGGCACGTATCTTCTCACCCTCGCGCGTCAGCCGATGACGGCCAGCGACTCCGACGAGTCCGGGCGGCTGCTGCACATGATCAGCGACTTTGAGCGCGTGGCCGACCATGCAGTCAATATTTTAGAGTCCGCCGAAGAGCTCCACGCGAAGAAAATCGAGCTTCCCCTGGACGCGCAGGAAGAGCTTGCCACGCTTGAGCGGGCCGTGCGCGAGATCAGCTCCCTCAGCCTTCAGGCGTTTGAGACCGGCGATCTTGCCTCGGCCAGCCGCGTCGAGCCTCTGGAGCAGGTCATCGACACGCTCAAGGACCAGCTGCGCACGCGGCAGATCGCGAGACTGCAAAAAGGCGCGTGCAGTCTGGAGACCGGCTTCATCTGGACGGATCTGCTGACCAACTTCGAGCGCGTGGCCGACCACTGCTCGAACATCGCCGGATGTGTTCTGGAGACGCAGCACAAGAGCCTCGATCTTCACGAATACCTCGACGGCGTCAAGCAGAGCGCTCCCGAGTTCCGCCGCGAATACGAGGCCTATAGCCGCAAGTACGCCTTAGGGTGTATCTGAAGCCTCCCCAACGCACCCGGACAGCGGATATACGAACGCCCCATCGAGATGCTCGATGGGGCGTTTTTCGTTGATCGTGTATTACTGCACGAGCTCGCAGACAAGGTCTGTATACTCGCCGGGGTTTTCCAGCGGAAGGTCGGCCATCAAAAGCGCCTGCGCGTACAGGATCTTCGCGATCTTCTTCGCCTTTTCCGGATCCTGCGCCACGGCCACCTGCAAAAGGCCAAAGAGCCGGTGGTTCGGGTTCAGCTCCAGGATCCTGCCCGCCTTCATGCCCATCTCGGGGTTCAGGCGCTTGAAGTACTTTTCCATCTCGAACGTCATTCCCTCTTCGGGGACCATGCAGACCGGATGCGTGCCGAGGTTTTCGCTCAGGCGCACCTCTTTTACCTCGTCTCCGAGCGTCGCTTTCACGAAATCGAGCGTCGCCTTCGACTTTTCGGCCTGCTCGGCAGCCTGCTTCTTTTCTTCGTCGGTGGTAAGGCCGAGGTCCTCCTGCGTGACGGAGCGGAAGTCCTTGTCGGCGTACTTTCCGAGCGTCTGCGGCACGAAGCTGTCGACCTCGTCGGTCATCAGCAGCACGTCAAAGCCCTTTTCGCCGAGCTTCTCGAGCTGCGGCAGCTGAGAAAGCCTCTGACGGCTCTCGCCGCTGGCGAAGTAAATGTACTTCTGCTCCTGCGGCATCGCATCGGCGTATTCCTTGAGGGACACGAGCTTGTTTTCCTTGTGCGACCAGTACAGAAGAAGATCCTGCAAAAGATCCTTTTTCGCGCCGTAATCGTTCAGCACGCCGTATTTGATCTGCATTCCAAAGGCGGCGTAGAATTTTTCGTACTTCTCGCGATCGGATTCCATGAGCTTCGAGAGCTCGGCTTTGATCTTCTTCTCGAGATTGCCCGCGATGAACTTGAGCTGGCGGTCATGCTGGAGCATTTCCCGCGAAATGTTGAGGCTCAAGTCCTGCGAGTCGACAACGCCGCGCACGAAGCGGAAGCAGTCCGGCAGCAGCTCTTCGCAGTTTTCCATGATCATCACGCCGGACGAGTACAGCTGCAAGCCCTTCTTGAAGTCCTTCGTGTAGAAATCATACGGCGCTCTGGCGGGGATGTACAAAAGCGCCTTGTACGTCACCGCGCCCTCGACGCTCACGTGGATCGTCGCGATCGGGTCTTCAAAGTCAAAGAACTTTTCCTTATAGAAATTGTTGTATTCCTCCGGGGTAATGTCCTTCTTGGCCCGCTGCCAGAGGGGGACCATCGAGTTGAGGGTTTCGTTTTCCGTGTAGGTCTCGTACTCGGGCTTGTCGGAATCCTTCGTTTCCTCCTTCATGCGCGACTTTTCCATCTCGAGCTTGATGGGGTAGCGGATGTAATCAGAATACTTTTTGACGAGCTTCTGAAGCTCCCATGTTTTTAAGAAGCGCGAGTACTGCTCGTCTTCGGTATCGGCCTTGAGCGTCATGATGACGTCGGTGCCGGCCGTTTCGCGCTCGGCGGGCTCCATCGTGTAGCCGTCCGCACCGGAGGACGTCCATTTCCAGGCCTCGTTTGATCCGTACTTTTTCGAGATGACCGTCACAGTGTCCGCGACCATGAACGCCGAGTAGAAGCCGACGCCAAACTGGCCGATGATGTCGATATCGTCCTGCTTCTCCATGTCCTTTTTGAACTGGAGGCTTCCGGACTTACAGATCGTGCCGAGGTTGTTTTCCATCTCATCTTTGTCCATGCCGATGCCGTTGTC
>DJQK01000148.1 GCA_002437575.1 Clostridiales bacterium UBA6388
GCGCGAACCCGGCTCGGGCACGCGGAACATTTTAGAGCGCGAGCTCACCCAGCAGGGCTATACCGCAGACGCGTTTTCCGGCTGCGTGTGCGTCAGCAGCTTCAAGATCATCCGCGAACTTGTTTCCTCCGGCTGCGGCGTGAGCTTTCTGTACGAGGCCGTCGTGGGCAGCGAGCCGCAGTTCGGCAGGTTTTCCGCTCCGCCGCTCACAGGAAAGCACGAGCTGAACGTCGTCTTCCTCAAAAACACCGGCGCGGGCGCTTACGCGAAAAAGTTTCTGCACATGGAAGCATAAAAGGGGCCGCCTCTTACGAGGCAGCCCCTTTGCGCTTATTCAGAGCTTTTTTCAGACTCGGAGGCCTTTTTTTCGGCAGCTTCTTTGGCTGCGCGCCGTTGCTTGACGGTGCGAAGCACCTTCCGCACGAGAAAGAAGACGGCCAGCACGATCAGGACGAACAGCACCAGTCCCGGCAGGCTCGACGCAAGTCCCAGACAGAAGTACTGCAAGCCCCGCACAAAGCCGGTCCAGCCGTCAGAAAACGCGTCGGAGAGCTTTTCGGAGAACGTGCGCTGCACCGAGACGGTCGGCGTGTAAATTTCGACCTCTTCCAGATACAGGTTCACGGTCGAATACGAGATCTGAAGATCGAGATTGCGAAGATTGCGCTCGATGGACTCAAGCTCATACCGAACGTCGGAAAGCCGCTGCTCGAGGGCGATGAGGCTTTCGACGTCCTCGCTCTTTTCCAGCATCGCCAGAAGCCGCTCTTCCTGCGTGCGAAGAGACGAAAGCCGCGCTTCATAGTCCGTGTACTGGCTCGTCACGTTTTCGGCGTACCGGCTGACGGAGGTGACGTTTCCGAGCCCTTCCGTTTGCCGCAGGAACTCTTCGAACTTCGCCGCGGGCACGCGGATGGTGTAATCGGCCCAGCGGTTGACGACGGAGGTCGTGCCGTCGCTGTTGTACTGCGTGTCGCCGCTGATGTCCGAGCGCTCGATGAAGCCGCCGAACGCTGCGATCTGCTTGTCGAGCGCCGCGATGGCCGCGTCAAAGTCCGTGGTCTGGGCCTGCAAATTGGCAGAGTAGATGATCTTGGACGCTGCGTCCGCGGCATCTGCCTCGGGGGCTGCATCTTCCGTGACATCGTTTGCCGTCGTGGAGAACGCGCTGCCGTCCGCTTTGGCTTCTTCGGCTTCGACATATTCTTCCATCGGCGCTTCGGCAGCCGGGGCAGAGGCCGTCTCCGTGGTCATGACGCTGTCGGCAGAGCTCGCGTTCTGGGCGGATTTGCCGCTGGCGCAGGCGGTGAAGCTTAAGGCAAGAAGCGTCACGGCAAGCAAAATGGCGAGAATGCGAATCTTTTTCATGTTCCTTGCTCCTTTCTTTGGTGCGGGGGTAAGCGTAAATTGTTTGGTCACTTATCCAGACGAGAAAACGAAGGGACGGTTGCAAAAAAAATCAAATTTCTTCGGAATATTCTGCCGCGTCCGGAAATTCCGCTTCCATGACCGAGAACTCATAGGCGGTCCTGGTCTGGCTGACGCCGTCTATGACTTTTATGTAGTCCCGGCTCTGAAGCCGCCCTGAAAGGCGCAGCTTTGCTCCCGGAGAAAGCGCTGCCGCCTGCTGCGCGGCTCTTCCCCAGAGGATGCAGGGAATGTAGTCCGTGCGGCGATAGGGCCGGGGAACGGCCAGCATGACGTCGCAGATCTCGCGGCCGAGGGGCGTTCTGCGGTAGACCGGCGGCTTGCAGACCGAGCCTTCTAAAAAGGCGTCATTCTGCGCGGGCGCGTCGGTCGTGGTGAGCGCTTCGGCGTAGACCGAGACGATGAGCCTGCGCCCTTCCGCGGCGCGGTTATTAAACGAGCGGATCTGGCCGGTGACGGCGATGCGGCTGCCGGAAAAGAGGTCAGAGCTCTCCAGAACGTCTTCCGCCGCCAGCACAGGCAGCGCGTCGATGGCCCCGGAAAGCCGGTCGACCAGCAGAACAAAGCGGTAAAATTTCCGGTCGTGGTTCGTGTGCGAGTAAACCGGCAGGCAGTCCAGCGTGCCGGTCAGCGTGATGCGGTTGGCTGCGTTTTCCATTCTTCCACCTCATTTGAGGCAACACCGCACAATTGCGTCTTCGAGCCTCGGCGGATCTTTTCCGCCAATGCTGCGGTTCGGAAAACTCAAAATACATACAGTATTCCTTCGTTTTTCGAACCTTGCCTTGACGAAAAATCTCTCGCCGAAGGCTTCTTGCCGAATTGTACGGTGCTGCCTTAGTTCCTATGGAAAACTATATGAGGCGGAGGTGCGTGATATTACGCTTTCGGTTTCGCCGGACGGCGGGCAGGTCTCCTCGCGGCAGGCTTTCCGGAAGGCACGGTTTTTGCCGGTTTTGCGGCGGATTTCTGCATGGGCTTTTTGGAGGCGGGCTTCTTTGCGGGCGCGTCCGGCTTTTTCGGCGCGGATTTTTTGAAGTCCGGCTTTTTCGCGGGCTTTTGGGACGCGGCCTCGCCCTTTCTCGGGCGGATGAGACATTTGGGGCCGATGCCGATGAGATCTTCCCGGTGGGCAAGCTCCAAAGCCTCGTGCACGAGCTTGTAGTTTTTGGGGTCTTTATACTGCATGAGTGCGCGCTGCATCGCCTTTTCGCGCGGGTCCTTGGGCACATACACCGGCTGCATGGTGCGAGGGTCGAGGCCTGTATAGTACATGACGGTCGAAAGCGTCGACGGCGTCGGGTAAAAATCCTGCACCTGCTCGGGCTGGTGCGAGATATCGCGCAGATACTCGGCCAAAGCGACCGCGTCTTTCATCGTGCAGCCCGGGTGCGACGACATGAGATAGGGGACGAGATACTGCTTGAGGTTTTCCTGCCGGTTGAGCTCGGCGTATTTTTCTGCAAAGCGCAGATAGACGCTGTGCTTCGGCTTTCCCATCTTGTCCAGCACCGCGTCCGACACGTGCTCCGGCGCGACCTTCAGCTGCCCCGAGACATGATAGCGCACGAGCTCCTTGAAAAAGACGTCGGAGGGGTCTGCCAGCACATAGTCAAAGCGAATGCCGCTGCGGATGAAGACCTTCTTGACGCCGGGGATCGCGCGGAGCTTGCGCAGAAGCGCGAGATAATCGGAGTGGTCGGCAATCAAATTTTTGCACGGCGTCGGGAACAGGCACTGCCGACTCGAACACGCGCCTTTGGTGAGCTGCTTTTTGCACGCGGGCTGGCGGAAATCGGCCGTCGGACCGCCCACGTCGTGAATGTAGCCCTTGAAATTGGGGTCTCGCGTCATGGCGCAGGCCTCTTTGAGTAACGACGCGTGCGAGCGGGACTGGATGATCCGGCCCTGATGGAACGTCAGCGCACAGAAATTGCAGGCGCCAAAGCAGCCGCGGCACGACGATAAACTGAACTGCACCTCCGAAATCGCGGGCACGCCGCCGAGTGCAGCATAGCTCGGGTGATATGTGCGGCAATAGGGAAGATCGTAGACCGCGTCCATTTCCGCCTGTGACAGCGGCTTTTGCGGCGGGTTCTGGACGACGAACTCGTGGTCGGAATACGGCTCCAAAAGCCGCTTGGCCGTAAAGGGGTCGGTGTTCTGGTATTGCAGATAAAAGCTCTCGGCGTATTTTTTCTTGTTTTGAACAAGTTCGGGGTAGGACGGCAGGCGCAGATACGAAAGATTCTCATCCGGCGCTTTGACCTTGAAGACCGTGCCGTCGATGTACGTGATGTCGCGGATATCCATCCCATCGTTGAGGGCGTCCGCGATCTCTCCGATGGCGCGCTCGCCCATGCCGTAGATGAGAAGATCTGCCTGCGCGTCCAAAAGGACCGAGCGCTTGAGCTTATCGGACCAGTAGTCATAGTGCGCAAGCCTTCGAAGACTGGCCTCGATGCCGCCAATAATGATGGGCGCTTTTTTATAGCGCTGGCGGATCAAATTGCAGTAGACCGTCACGGCGTAGTCCGGCCGCTTTCCCATCACGCCGCCGGGCGTGTAGGCGTCCGTTTTTCGGTGGTGGCGCGAGACGGAGTAGTGGTTGACCATCGAGTCCATGTTGCCGCCGCTGACGAGAAAGCCGAGCCGGGGCTCACCCAGGATCGCGACGGAGTCCGGATCTTTCCAGTCCGGCTGGGAGATGATGCCGACCTTGTAGCCTTTTGACTCCAGAACGCGCGAGATGATCGCGTGGCCGAATGACGGATGATCGACATACGCGTCTCCGATGACATAGACGAAGTCGCACTGCGTCCAGCCGCGGGTTTTCATGTCCCGTTTGGATATGGGCAAAAAGTCTGCCATAGAATACTTCCTTTGTGCGAGGGAGACCTCGCGTGGTTTTTGTTTTTGAGGCCAATTTCCTGGCCGTGGCGGGATTTGTTTCTGCCGTGGCGCGGCGGGGTAGCTTAGGGCGACTTCCTGGCCGTGGCCCAGAGGGCCATTGTTTTTCTGGTGGAGACCACCAGTCTGTCCTTTTTCTCGACCCCATTCTTCTTAGCTGCGCAAAGAAGAGTGGTGTCGAGCCGCCAAGAAGAAATTGCGAGAGTTGCTGCACTGCGGTGCAGCTCCAACAAAAGGGCCGCGGCCCTTTTGAAATCCTGGGGGTTCCCGACTTTTAGTTCCTCTGAAACGGTGAGACTTCTGCGGGCTTTGTCAGCACTCTCTTTCTGTTTTGCTTCTGCGAACCGGTTTGGCCGATTTTCAACGATTTTCCTGCCGAGCAGCAAACCTCTGGTCTTTGGCCGTCACAAGGCACTTTTGCTCTGCAAAAGTCCTTGTGAGGGGGCTGCGGTGGGAAATGGAAGACTTCCTCGCACCACCGAAGTCCCCAGCGAAGAGAAATTTCCAGAGGAAATTTGCTCTTCGCCGGAACAAGACCGAAAGTTTGCTGCTCGGCACAAAGATCGTGCGCAAACGCTTCAAACCGGGACTGACTAAAAGCAAGAACGAGAGTGCTCAGATATTCCGGGGCACGCTCGACTGGTACTGCA
>DJQK01000091.1:0-3567 GCA_002437575.1 Clostridiales bacterium UBA6388
GGTGTTAAGTTCGTGACATTGCTCGATCGTCCGCCCCTACAAAACTGCAAACAAGGAGCGGCAGCTTTGCTGCCGCTCCTTGTTTTATTTAAGCCGTTCACTGATGGCTCTTGCCGCCTGCACGCCGGAGGCTCCGGCCTGGGCAAGGCCTCTTGTCACGCCAGCGCCGTCTCCGGCGGCGAAGAAGCCGGGGAGCTTCGTTTCCAGATCCGCGTCCAGCTCGAGACGCGCCGAGTAGAACTTGACCTCCGCGCCGTAAAGGAGCGTATCGTAGTTCGCCGTGCCGGGGGCGATCTTGTCGAGCTGGTAGATCATCTCGATGATGTTGTCCAGCTGCCGCTTCGGAAGCGTCAGCGAGAGGTCTCCCGGAACGGCCGCGGTGAGCGTCGGACGGACGAAGGACTGGCTCATGCGGTGCTCGTTGGTGCGCTTGCCGTCGACCAGATCGCCGAATCTCTGCACGAGAACGCCGCCGGCCAGTAAGTTTGAAAGCGACGCGATGTGCTTGCCGTAGCGATACGGCTCGTTGAACGGCTGCGTGAACCGGTTCGAGACGAGAAGGGCAAAGTTCGTGTTCTCGCTCCGAAGAGACGGATCGGCGTACGAGTGGCCGTTGACGGTGTTGATGCCCTCGACGTTCTCCGCGACCACGTGGCCGTAGGGGTTCATGCAGAAGGTCCGCACTTGGTCGCCGTACTGCTTGGTCCGGTAGATGAGCTTCGACTCATACACGACGTTCGTGATGTGCTCAAAGACCGTCGCCGGAAGCTCGACGCGCACGCCGACGTCGACCTGATTGTTGATCAGGTGCAGCCCGAGGTTCTTGCACACGTCGGAGAACCACTCCGCGCCGCTTCTTCCCGGGGCGGCCAGCAGGTATTTGCAGAAGATCTCGCCGCCGCCTTTCAGCTCGACCAGATACCCGCCGTCGGCCTTTTCGATCGTTTCGGCGGCGGTGTTGAAGCGGAACTCGAGCTTTTCCTTGAGGTCTTCGTAGATGTTCTGCAAGATCATGAGGTTTTTCTCGGTGCCGAGGTGCTTGCATCTGGCCTGAAGCAGGTGCAGATCGTAGGCTAAGGCGCGTCTGGCCAGCGCTTTGGCTTCAAGCGTTTCCGTCGAGTAGACCTCTTCTGTTGCCCCGTGCGCGACGTTGATGGCGTCGACGTATTCGATGAGCTCCATGACCGTGCGCGGGTCAATAAAGTCCGTCAGCCAGCCGCCGAAGGCCGTCGTGAAATTGAACTTGCCGTCTGAAAACGCGCCTGCGCCGCCGAAGCCGCACATCGTGTGGCAGACCTTGCAGTGGATGCACTCGCGCACCTTGCCCGAGACGATCGGACAGCTGCGGTGATAGATATCGGGGCCCTGATCGATGGCCAAAAGCTTCAGGCCGGGGTTCCGTTTTTCCAGCTCGTAGGCGGCAAAGATGCCGGCCTCGCCGCAGCCGAGGATCACAACGTCATAGGTTTCACGCATGGCAGAATTCCTCCAAAATCGTTCCAATGTATCGGTAATCGTTCCGTTTTTCCGCTGTCTCTTCCTGATTCTCCGTGCAATAGTATACCAGACGAACCGTAACCCCGCAACCCGAAAAAATCCACAGAAAACGCGAAGCGCCCAGGCCGGGTGCTTCGCGTTTTTCATAAGAAAAATTACTGAAGATTATCTTCGCTATCACTTTCGCTAATGGCGTCCGGCTCTTCCTGCACGGGCCGTTCATGGTGGTAGCTGAGGATGGGGATGCCGTCTGTGACGTTGTCGTAGATGGTCTTCATTGCCTCTTCCGGCGTATTGACGCAGCCGTGCGAGCCGCCGTAGAGGTAAATGTCGCCGCCGAAGTTCGTGCGCCACGACGCGTCGTGCAGGCCGTAGAGGTCGGTGATGCTGACCCAGTACTTGACGAAGACGTGATAGTCCGGCCCATCGAGCCAGATATCGGTCGTTTTGTAGTACGTGTAGTAAAGCCCCGTGATCGTCGGGTGTCCGTCGGGAAGGCCGGTGACGACGTCGGTGAAGACAATGCGCTCGCCGTCCTTGTAGAACGTCATCTTCTGATTCGTGATATCGACCTCGATGTACGTATCTCCAATGTCAAACGGTTCGCCGTTTCGCCAGCAGACGACGGAAGGCTCGATCTCCCCCGCGTCCAGTGTCCGCAGCCGCCGGCATATTTCCTTCGTCAAGGCCTCGCGGTCGACCTTATAGCTCACGTCCAGAAACTGAATGGGAACATAGCCGTCGACCTCGGAATGGAACTGGTATTTCGTGTAGGGAATGTCGTAAACCTCGGCCCAGCCGTCCACGAGCGCACGTACCGCCTCTTCGTCGGCCGTTACCGTGCCGTCCGCTTCCAGCGTCAGAAGTTCCTGCGCCTGCTGCTGCGAAATTTTCTGCGAGGGCTCGTCGAAGGAAAGCTGCGGCGCGGCCTTCTGGAAGTTCACGGTCAGAAGAAAGCCGTGCAGCTCGTCGGAAAATGCTTTTTCGATGTCAAACGTCGTGTTTTCCGTCGTGATCTCGGGCGTTTCGTAGCAGTCGACGCTGGTCAGCTCTGCGTCGATGGTTTCCGGGGCCTGCCCGGCATCCGTCACAGGTTCAAGCGCGTTCGAGATCACCTCCAGAACCGCGCCGTCTTTGAGCGTATTGCCGGCTGCCGCTTCGACGACGGTAAATTTCCCATCCGCCAGCGCAATGTGGGCATCCTGCGGGGCCTCGCGCGAAACAGCATTCGCGTCCTGCTCGGGTTTTGACACATCAAGCGCGGTCAGATCCAGCGTCACGTCCGGCGCCGTATCACCCACGTTTTTCAGCCAGCGCAGCCGCTCCAACAGCCCCAGCGCCTCAAACTCCGCCTCCGGCAGCAGATCCAGCTGCGAAAGGCCCTCGGTGAGCGTCTGCTTTGCAGTTTCCGCCAGGCCGAGGTCTGAGAAGGTATACGTCCCGATCGCTTCGCCGTTTTCCGTCAAGCGCACCTTTGTTTTCTCCAGCCACGTTTCCCGCGCCGAAAGTTCACTTGCCAGCGCCGCATGATTTTCCTTTGCCCGCGCATCTAACTTGAAGAGCGCAAACGCGCCCGCACCCGCCAGGACCACAAGCGCCGCCAGCACGATCAGAAGGTTTTTAGACTGCTTCTTCATTCTCTCTTTCTCCCATCGGGCGAAATCCTCCGCCGAACATTCGCGCACTATTATACCAGCTTTCGCGCCAAATGCAACCGAAAAAAGCCCGCTTCACACCAGGCACATTGTGCCAGTGCAAATCAAAAACCTCGTAGAGTTTCGCCCCGCAGGGCGAAATAAAATGAAAATCCATTGTATCCGGCGGCTTTGCCGACCGGAACAATACTACTCGCCTCGCAAGTGTGGAATTTTGTCCCTACGGGACAAAATTATGCGCGCAGTCGAGGCGCCGCTCCATTCGGGCGAAAACCTGTTTTCGCCCGAAAAAAATCACCCGGCCGAAGCCGGGTGATTTTTTCACAGATTAGTCAACGCGGCCGTACTGGCAGTCGTTGTTGCCGGAATCGGTGATCCACATCTCAAGCATGTTGATGGGGTCGTTGAAGTCGGC
>DJQK01000091.1:3575-12732 GCA_002437575.1 Clostridiales bacterium UBA6388
AGCCAGCCTTCACGGCAGAAGTCGAAGTTGCCGTTCTTGCGCTCTTCGACGAAGACGTTCCAGTCCTGAGACTGAATGGTCATCTCGATGCCGATCGCGGCAAGGTCCTGCTGCATGGCTTCCGCGACAGCGATGTGGCCGGAGCCGTTGTTGGTCAGGTACTCAACGGAGATCGGGGTCTCGGCAGAGAGCATACCGTCGTCGTCGAACTTGTAGCCGGCAGCCTTCAGAAGCGTGCGGGCCTTCTCGAGGGTGCCCTCGTAGTCGTTGTTGATGCCGTAGACATCGAAGTAGCCTTCGTCTTCAATGCTGGACTTGAACACGCCGCCATTGCCGTCGGCCATGCCGAGCGGAATGAAGGAGTTCGCGGGAACCTGGCCGGACTGGCCGACGTTCTCAACGATGTAGTCGCGGTCGATGAGCAGCGAGAACGCTTCACGCATGCAGGCAGCCTGCTCCGGGGTCTTGCCGTCGAAGAGGGAGGACTTGCAGTTGAACGCGGCGTAGTAGGTGCCGAGGTTGTCGACAATGTAGAACTCAGGCGTGCCGATCAGGGACTGGATCTCGTCGTTGGGGACGGTGTCGATGAAGTCGACGTTGCCCGCGTTGTAAGCGGCGTAGATCGCGGTGTCGTCAGCGGAGAGCATGAACTCGATCTTCTCGAGCTCCACGTCGTCAGCGCCGTACCAGTACGGGTTCTTTTCGTAGGTCATGGAGACGTCGTGGTCCCAAGCGGTGCAGACGAACGGGCCGTTGGAAACGAAGCCGGCGTTCTGGCACCAGCCGCCGGGAGAGGTCTGCCAGTCGGCAAAGCTTTCCACAGCGGACTGCTTGACGGGGAAGAAGGTCGGGAACGCCATCAGGTCTTCCATGTAGGCGCACGGAGCCGTCAGAACGAACTCGAAGGTGGTGTCGTCGACAGCCTTGACGTTCAGATCGTCAGGATAGCCCTCGATGCCGGCGAACATATAGCCGTAGTCGGCAGCAGTTTCGGTAGCGGCAGCGCGCTTCCAGGCGTACTCGAAGTCAGCGGCGGTGAGGTCGCTGCCGTCGGACCACTTCAGGCCGTCTCTCAGCGTGACCGTATAGGTCAGGCCGTCGTCGGAAACGGTGTAGCCGGTAGCGCAGGCGGGCTCCGTCTTGCCCTCTGCGTTGTAGGTGTAAAGGCCGGAGAAGGAAGCGGCAGCCAGGCAGGCGCCGTCAACGGTGGAGTTCAGAGCCGGATCGAGATACGCGGGCTCGGAAGCAAGGTTGGCGCGAAGGGTGTCGGAGCCGTTGGTCATCTTGACTTCCTGGAAGAACTTCGTGCCGAAGAGGTTGGCGTACATACCGGTGACATAGTCCTTCATCATGTAGATGTCGTTGTAATAGTAGAACGGCAGGATGCACCAGTTGGACATCAGAATGTCCTCTGCTTCGTGCATGAGATCCACGCGGCGGGCAAAGTCGGTCTCGGACTTGATCTGGGCGATCAGCTCGTCATATTGTGCCCAGTCGTTCAGCGGGTCGATGAAGGCGTCGCTGACGAGGGTGGCCGCGTCGGGCGTCTCTTCCGTGGCGGTCTCGGTGGTTTCGGTTGCTTCGGTGGTGGTGCTTTCGGTCGTGCTGGTCTCGGTCTCGGTGCTGGGCGCTTCCGTCTTGGTGCACGCAGCGAAGAGCGAAACGATCATCACAGCCGCAAGCAGCAGCGCAAGGATCTTTTTCATTTTGGGAACCTCCTGTTTTATTTTGCACTCCGCTCCGTCCGCCGCAAAGGCCCATGCACACAGTTTTCTGTGTGCGCAAAAGGGTACCCTTTTGGCCGCCCGGAGGCGAAGAACATTACGTTGTCTGAAACCCTCACAGGTTTCACCGCATCATACCACGCACACGTGCGTGCGTCAAGTATCATGCGCCGTTTTTGTGCGCTTTGCAGGATTTTTCGCTGCAAAGTGCCGTTCGTTTTATGCTTATTTGTTCCAGCAGGCGACGAAGTGGCCGTCTCCGCGGTCGGTGAGCGCGGGGCACTGGCTGGCGCACTGCTCGGTGGCATAGCGGCAGCGGGTGCGGAACGAGCAGCCGGTCGGCATATTCAGAGGACTCGGCACGTCGCCCTCGAGAACGATACGCTTTCTCGCTCTTGTCACGTCCGGATCAGGGATCGGGACGGCCGACAGAAGCGACTGCGTGTACGGGTGCTGCGGGTTTTCGTTGAGCTCGTCGGCGTCGGCCACCTCGACGATCTTGCCGAGGTACATGACGGCGATGCGCTTGGAAATGTGCCGCACGACGAGAAGATCGTGCGCAATAAACAGATACGCAACGCCGAGCTTTTCCTGAAGCTCCTCGAACATATTGATGACCTGCGCCTGAATGGAAACGTCCAGCGCGGAAACCGGCTCGTCGCAGACGATGAACTGCGGGTTCACGGCAAGGGCTCGTGCAATGCCGATCCTCTGGCGCTGGCCGCCGGAAAATTCGTGTGCGTAGCGTGTGGCGTGCTCGGCGTTGAGGCCGACGGTCGCCATGAGCTCGAGAATTTTTTCGCGGCGCTCTTTGCGGTTGGAATACAGCTTATGCACGTCCAGCGGCTCACCGATGATGTCTTCAACGGTCATGCGCGGGTCGAGAGACGAATATGGGTCCTGGAAGACCATCTGCATCTGCTTGCGCATATGCGTGATGTTTTTCGCCGTGACGGGCTCGCCGTCAAAGATAATTTCGCCAGCCGTGGGCTCGTAGAGCCTTAAAATCGTGCGGCCGACGGTCGTTTTGCCGCAGCCGGACTCGCCGACGAGGCCGAGCGTTTCGCCGCGCCCGATGGTAAACGACACGTCGTCGACCGCCTTCAACGGCTTCGAGCGCAGAAGGCCCGTGCGGATGGGAAAATACTGCTTGAGATTTTTGACTTCCAGTAAGATATCAGACATTGCCTTCCCCTCCTTCCGCCTGAAGCTGGTCGCGGACGTTGATCCAGCAGGCCGCCTTGTGGTTTTCGTTGATGCTCATTTCCTCGGGGTGCTGCTCGAGACAGATCTTCATCGCCGCGTCGCAGCGGGTGCAGAACGCGCAGCCGGCGGGGAGATTGAGCATATTGATGGGCGTACCTGCGATGGGAACGAGCTTCTTTTTCATGTTGTTGACGTTCGGGATGGAGCGCAGAAGACCCTTCGTGTACTCGTGCTTCGGATTGTAGAAGATCTCGCGTGCGGTGCCGCGCTCACAGATCCTGCCGCCGTACATGACGATGATATTGTCGCACATATCGGCAATGACGCCGAGGTCGTGCGTGACGAGAATGACCGCCATGCCGAGCTTTTTCTGAAGATCCTGCATGAGCTCCAAAATCTGCGCCTGAATGGTCACGTCCAGCGCCGTCGTCGGCTCGTCTGCGATCAGGATATCAGGCTCGCAGGCCAGCGCCATGGCGATCATGACTCTCTGCCGCATACCGCCGGAGAGCTCGAAGGGATACTGCCGGATGCGCTTTTCGGGCTCGTTGATGCCGACGAGCTCGAGCATTTCGATCGCGCGCTGCCGCACCTCTTTTCCCTTGCGGTTCGTGTGGAGGCGGATGGCTTCTCCGAGCTGGTTTCCGATCGTGAAGACCGGGTTCAGGCTCGTCATCGGGTCCTGGAAAACGATCGAGCAGCATTTGCCTCTAAAGTGGCTCATCTGCTTTTCGGTCCACGTCGTGAGATCTTCGCCCTTGTAGAGAATGTGGCCGCTCTGGATGCGTCCGTTGTCGGCCAGGATCTGCATGATGGAGTAGGCCGTGACGGATTTGCCGGAGCCGGACTCGCCGACGATGCCGAGGATCTCGCCGGGGTTGAGATTGAACGACACGCCGTTGACGGCGTGCACCTCCCCGGAGTCGGTGCGGAAGGTCGTGTGCAGATCCTGTACGCTCAGAAGATATTGTTCATTCATACCGCTCACCTCTTCAGCTTCGGGTCAAACGCGTCGCGAAGACCGTCGCCCAGCAGGTTGAGACTCAGAACGATCAGGCAGATCATCAGAGCCGGGAAAATCAGCTTATACGGATACGTCTGCAGGCCCTGCCGCGCGGAGTTTGCAAGCGAGCCCAGAGACGGCATCGGCGCGTTGACGCCAAGGCCGATGAAGCTCAGGTAGCTCTCGGTGAAGATGGCCGACGGAATTTGCAGCGCCGTCGAGACGATGATGACCGACAGACAGTTCGGCAGAATGTGCTTTTTGATGATCCAGCCGGGCTTTGCGCCGATGGACCGGGCAGCGAGCACGTACTCGTTTTCCTTGATGGACAAGATCTGGCCGCGGATGAGTCTGGCCATACCGACCCAGTACAACAGGCCAAAGACGATGAACATGGAGATCATGTTCGAGCCGAGCTTTGCAAGTGCCGAGCCGGATGGGAAAGACAGCGTCTGGTTCAGAACCGTGGCGAGCAGAATGATGACCAGCATATCGGGAAGCGAGTAGATGATATCGACGATGCGCATGAGGATGAGGTCGACGCGCCCGCCTGCATAGCCAGAGATACTGCCGATGATCATGCCGATGATGAGCACGATGATGCTCGCGAAGAAGCCGATGACGAGTGAGATCCTCGCACCGTAGATGACGCGGATGAAGTAGTCGCGGCACTGCTCGTCGGTGCCCATGATGTGCGGGAAGCGGGTGCCGCCGGCGTCGATGAATTTCTGTTCGGCCTTGCTGTAGGTGAAAGGAGCAAGGTTCTTTGCGCCCTTGTCGCGCTTGCCGTTGACCGACAGGATCTCATCGTAGCCGTAGGGCACGATCATGGGGGCGACAATGATGGTGATGATCACGGCCAGAAGCACGATGATGCTCAAAACCGCCAGCGGGTTTTTCATGAGCTTTCGCATACCGTCTTTGAAGAAGGACGTGCTTTCGCTCATGACGTCCTGCTGCCGCTTTTCCTCGTCCGTCGCCTTTTCGAACTTCGAAAGGTCGATCTGCGCGCTGAGGATCTGCTTTTTCGGCGTCTTGTTGGGGTCAAAGTTTTCCATATTGCGTCCTCCCTTCTCAGTCGAATTTGATGCGCGGGTCTACGAGCTTGTAAAGAAGATCGCAGATGAGGTTCGCCACGACCATGAGCGTTGCAAGGAAGATGGTCGTCGCCATGATCATGGTGTAGTCGCGGTTGGTGATGGCGCTGACAAACTTGCTGCCGATGCCGCCGACGGTAAAGATCGTCTCAATGACCATCGAGCCCGTGATGATGTAGGCGATCTGCGGGCCGGCGTATGTAATGACCGGAAGCAGGGAGTTGCGCAGCGCGTGCTTGAAGATCATCTTCCACTTGGAAACGCCCTTGGCCTTCGCCGTGCGGATGTAGTCCTGGCTCAGGGCATCCAACATACTGGACTTGGAAAGGCGCGTCGTATACGCCATCGGATAGGCCGACAGTGCGATGACCGGCAGCAGAAAGTTGGGGTCGTTGGCGTCCCAGACCGGGAACCACGCAAGCTTGATGCAGAACACCAGCAGCAGAAGCGTCGCCAGCACGAAGCTCGGCACCGCGGTAAAGAGCGTCGAGAAGAACACGATGATGCGGTCGGGGAGCTTGTTGCGCATCAGGGCGGCAAAGCTTCCGAACACCGTGCCGCACACGAGCGCCACGGCGATCGCCATGAGACCCAGCTTTGCCGAAATGGGGAACGACTCGGAAATGATCTCGGTGATGTCGCGTCCGTTTTTGAGTGACACGCCGAAGTCTCCGTGCAGCAGGTTCTTCATGTAAAGAACAAACTGCTCCGGCACGGGCTTGTCCAGATTGTACCGCTGGTTCAGCGCCTCAATGGTCGCCTCGCTCAGCGCTTTTTCCCGGTTGAACGGTCCGCCCGGGATCGCGTTCATAACGAAAAATGTGATGGCACATATGATAAATACCGTCAGAATGGCAAGTAAAATGCGTTTGATGATATATCTGCCCACATTCTTCACTCCTTCCTCTTGTTTACTTTCACGGTCTGCACAATTGTGCAGGCTTCAGATGTTCTATCTATTATAACGGAACAAGCCGGAAGCGTCAATCCTTTTTCGCCGTACTGCGACAGTTTCTGAACGGCGCGTTCGCGCTTTTGCCGGAAATGCCGCCGCTGCTTCCCGGATCTCCCCACTTTCCGGTGTATTTAGAAACATTTAACATAAAAACATCCGTCCGTTTTGTGCGCACACAAGGAACACTTTTTCCTTCTGCGCATATCCTGATTGCAGAAGGAGGCGGTTATATGGCTGCACAGGGCACGCTTGTCGTGCGTCTTTTTACATCCGCGGCGCAGATTCCCCTGCAGGGCGCGACGGTCACGGTCACGAAACGGCTGTCAAATGGCGAAAGGAAGCTGCTTGCCGTGCGCGTGACGAATTTCGACGGCTTCACCGATCCCATATCCATCGACACCCCGCCGATGGCGGAGAGCCAGAGCTATCAGGCCGGGCTCGTTCCCTATTCCGTCGTCGATATCCGCGTCGAGCGCATGGGCTATGACCGTGTGAATATCGAAAACGCGCAGGTCTTTCCCGGCACGCAGACGCGGCAGGAGATCGCCCTGATCCCGACGCCTGCAAACCCGGGCGCGTTTGACCGGACCGAGACCTTCGTCGTGCCGCCGCAGAATAACCTGTTGTGAGGTGAAAAAATGCCGACCTCTGTCATTCCCTACATTCCCGAAACGATCGTCGTCCACCTCGGCGCGCCCACGGCCTCTGCCGCCAACGTGACCGTTCCCTTCACAGACTACGTCAAAAACGTCGTTTCCAGCGAAATTTACCCCACGTGGGAGCCCGCGGCGCTGGAAGCGAACACGCTGGCGATCATCTCGTTCGCGCTCAACCGGTTCTACACCGAGTATTACCGCAGCCGGGGCTATGATTTTGATATCACGTCCTCGACCGCCATCGACCAGAAATACATTCAGGGCCGGAACATTTACGAGAATATTTCCGTTCTGGTCGACGAGATCTTTGACCGGTACCTGCGCCGCGAGGGCTTCGTCGAGCCGCTGGCCGCGAAATTCTGCAACGGCGTGACGACGACGTGCGACGGTTTGAGCCAGTGGGGCTCACAGTATCTGGCCGAGGACGGCGCGGACGCGTTTTCGATCCTTCGCGCGTACTACGGAAATGTCGAGCTCGTCACGAACGCGCCGGTGCAGGAGCCGTCGCCGTCTTATCCGGGAACGCCTCTTCGCCGCGGCGATACGAGCGCAGACGTGGCGCTCGTGCAGTTCATCCTGAACCGCGTGTCACAGAACTACCCCGCCATTCCAAAGCTCACCGTCGACGGCGTGTTCGGTTCTGCCACGGAAAGCGCCGTCCGCGCGTTCCAGTCCATTTTCGATCTGACGGCAGACGGTATCGTCGGGCCCGCAACGTGGTATAAGCTGATCCTTTTATATGTCGCGGTGCAGCGGCTCACGGAGCTTCAGTCGCTCGGGCAGACGTACACGCGCTATAACTGGGAGCTTTCCGAGCCGCTTTCCGTCGGCAGTACCGGAAGCCGCGTCACGTTTTTGCAGTACGTGCTGACGGTTCTGTCGGAGTTTCTGCCGTCCGTTCCCGCGCCCGATATCACCGGCACATACACCGAAAATACCGCCGATTCCGTCCGCGCCTTTCAGACCTACGAAAACCTCTCCGCCACAGGCTCCATCGACGAGGCCACCTGGAACGCGCTTTACGAGCAGTACGCGGCCATCCGGGACACGGTGCTGACCGACGGCGAGCTCTTCCCGATCACAACGGCGCAGGCGCCCGAAGCCGTCCCTGTTTTCGCGGCAGATACTATCGCGCAGAGCCCTTTTCCCCAGCCGCCCACCGGTGAGGCCGCGCAGCGCTGGTCAGATACGTCGAGATTTCTGCAATATCCCGCCGGAGGCTTTGCCCCCGGACAGCAGGACGAGGAGGGTGCGCTGTGATTTTTCCCGAAGACTATATCAACCGGCCCGTCCGGAGCCTGCAAACCATGCTGCGCGTGTTATCCGCCGTCTTCCCCGAGCTTCCGCGCGTCAATCCAGACGGCATTTACGGCAAAAGCACCGAAAAAGCCGTCCGCGCCTTTCAGGCCCGCGAACATCTGCCTGTGACCGGCACGGCGGACAACGAAACCTGGACCCGGCTGACCGGCTGCTATCTTCGCCATGGGCCGACTGTTCTGCCGCCGGAGCCGCTTTGCATTTCGTGGGACCCGGGGCAGGTGATCTTGCCCGGGGAAGAAAATCTGCATCTTTATCTCATGCAGGCGATGATGGCCGCGCTCTCTAAACTCTACGCCGAGGCCGGTGCGCCGGAGATCACAGGCCGGTATGATGCCGCGACGAAAAAGGCCGTGTTGGAATTGCAGGCGCTTTTTGGTTTGGATGCAAACGGCGTCATCGACCAGCGCTTCTGGGCGCATCTTTCGAGGCTCTACCGTCTGTCCGCCGGAAATGGCACAGTGCAGGCCTCGCGGGAAACGTTTCTGGAAAACCGGTATCTTTTATAGCGCAAAAGCGGCATGGACGCATATCCATGCCGCTTTTCTGTATGTTCGATCACTCGACGGTAACGCCGCGCTTGGCAAATTCTTCGACCATGAGGTCAAGATCGGGCTTGATGTTGATGGGCTCGCCCGCGGACTTGATGGCGTTTGCCACGTCCTTCAGGCCGTTGCCGGTGACGACGGAGACGACGGTGTCGTTCTTGCCGATGAGGCCTAACTCGCACGCCTTTTTCACAGCCGCCGTTCCGGTGACGCCCGCAGGCTCGCCGAACACGCCGCAGGTCCGGCCGAGAAGCTTCTGCGCCGCGAGAATTTCCTCGTCGGTCACGTTGATGGCAAGGCCGTTGGACTCACGGATGGCCATGAGCGCCTTATCGGCGTTGCGCGGCACACCGACGGAAATGGAGTCGGCGATCGTGTTTTCCTCCATCGGCTCCCAGGGCTTGTTTTCCTGGATGGCGCGGTTAAGAGGATAGCAGCCCGTGGACTGGGCGGAAATGAGCCGCGGCAGCTTATCGATAAAGCCGATGGCGTAGAGGTCCTTCAGGCCCTTCCACACGCCTGCGATCGTGCAGCCGTCGCCGACGGAGATGGCCAGATAGTCGGGCATTTCCCAGTTCAGCTGCTCGGCAATTTCCAAAGCAACGGTCTTCTTGCCCTCGGAAAGATAGGGGTTGATGGCCGCGTTGCGGT
>DJQK01000091.1:12817-24991 GCA_002437575.1 Clostridiales bacterium UBA6388
TAGTTGCCCTTGACGGAAATGACGTTCGCGCCGAAGATCATCAGCTGCGCGACCTTGCCCTTTGGAGCCCGCTCGGGAACGAAGATATACGTTTTGAAGCCCGCGGCCGCTGCATTGCCCGCCAGACTCGACGCAGCGTTTCCGGTAGACGAGCAGGCGATGATCTTTGCGCCCGCCTCAGTCGCTTTTGCAACGGCCATCGCAGACGCGCGGTCTTTTAACGAGGCGGTGGGGTTGATGCCGTCGTCCTTGACCCAGAGCTTTTTAAGTCCCAAGAGCTCGGCGAGCTTCGGCTCTTCATAAAGCGGGCTCCAACCCACGCGAAGGGGCGTGTCGGGCGTAGTCTCCTCGATGGGAAGCAGCTCGCGATAGCGCCACATGGTGGGGTTGGCGCGGTTTTTGAGCGTTTCCTTCGTGAAATGGGCCTTGATATAATCGTAATCGTAAATGATATCGAGGATGCCGCCGCACGAGCAGTTCGTCAGATTCGGCACCGCCTCATATTCCCTGCCGCACTTCACGCAGCGCGCGCATTTGACATTTTTCAGCATAGTTTTTCTCCTTATTCCGGGTAATAGTATTCGTCTTCCGTCCATCTGGCCGGGTTGTTCGTGATATATTCGCAAACGCGGAGATATTCTTCCTCACCGCGGAGCACGCGGTCATAAAAGGATCGCTGCCAAATTGGTTGCCCGATCTGCTTTGTCGCAAGAATCTTAAACGATCGGATTCGCTCCGATAACGACTGCGTAGGGGCCGATGCCCACATCGGCCCATTCTCCGATCCGATCCATACGATCAAATGGACATGGTTGGGCATGATCACATAAATATCCACGCCCGGGATCGCCTGTAAATACCGTTCAACGATTTTTCCCCATTCTGACAACACGGCGTGCGGGCCGATGTGGGCATCGGCCCCTACGATTTTTGAAAGGCAGTGCATACGGTTTTGGGTGCAGATCGTTACAAAATAAGCCCCTTCTTTGTGATAATCAAATCCGGAAAGCCGCAGTGTTTTTCTCTCTTTCATTGGACAAGACAAGCGGGGATGGGGTCTCCCCCACCCCCGCAAAATCGGTTCGTTATTCTTTCGCGAGCTTACAGCGTCTTAAGTAAACCGACCTCGTCGTTGAAGGCGTTGATGAGCTCGTCGAGATCCTTGGCCTGTGCGTGGACCGCGTCCCACGTGCCCTTGGTGTCGTACCACTGGGCGTTGAGGTCTTCGACGTCCATGCCCTGCTGCTCGACCCAGGTGTAGTACTTGAGGTTGTGGACTCTCTTGCGCTCGGTGTACATGAGCTCGAGCATATTGTCCGTCTTGAGGTTCAGCATATGCAGGTTGTGGTCGAGCTCGGCTGCCTGCGCGGAGTAAGCGCCGTACATTTCGTTGAGCTCTTCGACTCTGGATTTATACATGACGGCGGAGTCGGTCAGAACGGTGACGACGACGTCGTCCTCGGTCAGCTCATAGTACTTGGCGAACTTGATGCAGCAAAGGACGTTCGCGATGCCGGAAATGCCCATCCAGGTGAACTTTTCGATCTGCTCGTCCGACATACCGAGGCTCTTGAGGTACGCCTGGCCTTCCTTGCAGTTAAACAGGCGCAGCAGGCGCTGGGAGTCTTCATCGTCAATGTCGATGACCATATCGGTGTTCTTGACGTTGTGGACCCAGGGGATATGCTTGTCGCCGATGCCTTCGATGCGGTGGCCGCCGAAGCCGTTATCGAGAATGGTCGGGCACTGGAGCGCTTCGCCGACGGCGAGCTTCATGCCGGGATAGCGCTCTTTAAGCAAATCGCCCGCGGACATCGTGCCGGCCGAGCCGGAGGTGAAGCAGGCGCCCGCGAGGCGCTGGCCGGGCTTTTTGGTGTTCTCGAACAGGTCAGACAGCGCGTAGCCGGTGACATTGTAGTGCCACAGGGGGTTTCCCATCTCGGCGAACTGGTTGAAGATCATCATGGACGGATCCTTTTTCAGCTCCCAGGTCTTGTCGAAAATTTCCTTGACGTTGGACTCGCAGCCCGGGGTCGCGATGATCTGACCGGCAATGGTCTTGAGCCAGTCGAAGCGCTCCTTGGACATATCCTGCGGGAGGATCGCGACGGAGTCGCAGGCCAGAAGCTTGGAGTTGAACGCACCGCCGCGGCAGTAGTTGCCGGTGGAGGGCCATACAGCGTGATGATAGGTCGCGTCAAACTGACCGGTCACGAGTCTCGGAGCCAGGCAGCCGAAGGATGCGCCGACCTTGTGGCAGCCGGTGGGGAACCACTTGCCGGACATGGCGAGGATGCGGCAGGGAACGCCCGACACGGAGGACGGGATCTCCACGTAGTTCGGGGTCTTCTGATACAGGCCGCCGCTCTCTTTTGCTTCGTTGTGCCAGTTGATGCGGAACAGGTTCACGGGGTCAACGTCCCACAGGCCGGTGTGCGTCAGCTTTTCCTTGATTCTGTCGGGGATGAGATCGGGGTTCTGCATCTGGGCGATGGTCGGGATGATGATATTGTTTTCCCTGGCCTTCTGGATGTTATGCAGCAGGCCTTCACGGTTGATGGTCAGATCGATGGTCTTGCTCATGTGGTTTCTCCTCCTGTTTTACTGTTGTCGAGATAAGAATAAAGCGTGTATTTGGATATGCCGAAGTGCTTGGCGATCTTGTCGCCGGATTTCGTGATCATCAGCGCGCCGGACTTACTGAGATAGCGGATGGCCTTGACCTTGTCATCCTTCGTCATCAGCGCCATGGGCTTTCCGACCAGCTCGTCGGCCTGACGGATCAGGTCCTCCAGCAGGTCAGCCACGTTGAGGGTGATGCGCTCGGGTTCTTTGCGGGTCTGTGCGTCAACGGAGTTAAACTCGTGCAGCATATTTTCGAACATCTGCATCATGGAAATATCATAATTGATGCCAAAAATCGCCGCGACCTTTCCATGCTCGTCATGGATATAGACCGAAGAAGATTTCAGGGTTTTGCCGTCTTTCGTGCGGGTCAGATAGCAGAGCTGGTCGCTCACATGGTCATCGTCGTGTCCGATCTGCTCGAGCACCACGTGCGACGGTCCGTCGCCGACCTTGCGGCCGGATACGTGTCCGTTTTCAATGGCGACGATGGAGCTGTATGCGCTCTTGTCGGAAATTTCATGCACCACGACCTCACAGCTCGGTCCGAACTGCGCGGCGATGCCCTTCGCGATCTGGCTCAGCATTTCCAGAAGTCTCGCGTCCAATGACTTATCACCTCCAAATATTCCTGCAAATCTGTGCATCTTGCCGATGGATGGCTCTATCATACCAATAATTTTTGGAGAATGCAATGGCTATTCTAAAAATTTTTCAGGTTTTCAAAAAATTTTTTCGTTTTCCGCCATTGCAGAACGCCCCCGCGCAGAAAAAACTCGCAGAGTTTCGCCCCGCAGGGCGAAATAAAATGGAAATCCATTTTATCCGGCGGCTTTGCCGACCGGAAAAATACTTCTCGCCTCGCAAGTGTGGAATTTGTGCGCCTATGGCGCACAAATTATGCGCGCAGTCGAGGCGCAATCCCTTCTGTCAAAAAAGCGTCAGCTTTTTTGACAGGCTCAAACAGGGCAGCTTCCGCTGCCCTGTTGTTGTGAATTGCTACGAGATATCCATCCATTTGACGCTGCCATCCAGTCTTGCGAAGGTGATGCTGAACACGCGGCCGCCGGGCGTCACGATGGTGAGGAAATAGAAGCTGTCGGCAACGAACGAGAGCGTCGCCTTGCCGCCCGCCGGGTCCGCCCAGCCATAGATCTCCTGTTCCGCCCATTTTTTGAGCGTCGTGTCATAGGCGGGCATCTTGGAGAAGACCGACTGCATGGACTCGCCGAGCGCGATGCCGCGGGCCGCCGGAAGCTCGGATGTCTTGGCGGTCACGGTGTCCTCCGCAAAGCGGAAGCTGATGCTGTTCAGGCGCAGAATGAGGTTTTCATCATAGTAAAAGCCGTACAGCACGCCGCGGCTTTCCAGACTCCTTATGCTCTCCGGCAGCACCCGGTGTGGCGCTTCGAGCAGTGCAAGGACCGTATTGTAGTCCATGCCGATCTCGACGCCGTTATCCAGCACCAGCTCGTAGTCCTGAATGGGCTCCGTGTTCGAAGCCGGTGTGAAGATCTTGTCCGCGTTCGCGGCGCGAAGCGTGCGCACTTCCCCATCCGGCCCTGTAAGCGCCAGCGTGCCGAAGCCGGAAAGAATGCTGTGAAGCTCCGCCGCGTTCGGGGTGTAGGTAAGCGACGCCGCTTCCTTCGTATCCGGGTCGACCGCCGTGAGCGTCACCGCGCCCGATTCTGCCTGTGCAAGCGTCCATTCGGTCGTGTAGTCAAAGCCGTTTGCAGCATCCTCCGGCCACGCATCAAAGCCGAACGTTTCCGCGTCCGTTCCTTCCAGCACCGCGGCAAACACGCGCTTCGCGTTCGTCAGCGCCTGCGCGTTCGTCATCGTCTCACACGGCGTCATGTTGAGCCGAAGCGCCGGCCGGCTTTTCAGCACCGCCGCGCAGAAGCCGGTCAAGGGCGCGTTTTCCGTGAACCAGCCGTCTGCCTCGGTCAGCTCCTTTTCGCTCACGAACTGGATAAACTCGGCCAGCATATCCGACAGCAGCCGGTAGCTGTCGCCATCCCACGAAAAGGGCTCATTTTGCAGCGTGTCCTTGAACAGGCAGTAGAAAAGCGTCGTGCGCGAGGTCTCGTCCGTGTAGCACTCGAGCGCGGACTCGTCCGACAAAAGCGCCGGCAGCACCAGCTCGATGACCTCCTCGGGCCGCTGGCGCAGCATTTTATACTGTGCGCGGTGCGCCGCCACGTAGTCCTGATAGAGTGCGTCTTCATCTTCCAGCGGCTCGGTGAACGCATCCAGGAGTTCTTCGGTCGTCTGCTCGACCGCCGGTACGTTCGCCGCTTCGCCCATCGCGCTTTTCATCGTCGGCGCGGCAGAGCCGGACCGTTCGCCGCCGGTATCCGCCTCATCCGCCGTAAACGCCGGCTGCAAGGGCGCGGCGGGAAGCGCCGGGCGGCGGCTTTTTCTCGCGCAGCCCATAAGCCCCGCAAAAAGCGCCAGCGCAAGCAGCAGGGCAGAAAATCGTTTTTGTTTCATAGCGTCCCTCCGGGAATTTGTGCCTCTATCATAGCAGGTTTTTTCAGGAAAGGGGCAATTTCCCCGGCGATTTAAGGATTTTTAAGAAATGGAGAACGTCCGGTAGGTTTCGCCGGTCCCGATATTCTTCCAGGAAAACACGCCGTCCTCATAAACCATATAGCTGTGCGGGGAGCTTTCCTTCGGGATCGACACCGAGCCGGGGTTCAGGTAGGTAAAATCGCCGCAGCCTTCGCACGCGGGCACGTGCGTGTGGCCGTGCAGCAGGATATCGCCCTTCGCGAACGGCAGCGGGTGCGCCTTGTTGATCACGTGTCCATGCGTCAGATATACCGCCCGGCCATTCAGCAGCAAAAAGCCGTAGTCCGCCAGCATGGGAAACGGCAGGACCATCTGGTCGACCTCGCAGTCGCAGTTGCCGCGTACGCAGAGGATCTTGTCCTTGAGCGGTGAAAGCTGCGCGATGACCTGCTTGGGCGCGTACTCCTGCGGCAGATCGTTCCGCGGGCCGTGGTAGAGAAGATCGCCGAGGAAAATGAGCCGCTCCGGCGCTTCTTTTTCATAACAGTCCAGCATCCGCGCGCACCAGTAGCTTGAGCCGTGCAGGTCGGACGCGATCATCAGTTTCATGTGGGTTCCTCCTTGGGTTTTTGGTTGGAGTGTATACTTCCGGACGTATTTTACCGCAAACAGGCGAAAAAGAGAAGCCCTGTTTTCCGTTTTTTTGCCGAACCGCGGCCATTTGTTTCCAAACCGCTTTGTCGGTATTACCACTTGATTTTGTTCTGTCCGCGCCGTAAAATAACAGAGATTTTTGATTTTATTGTGTGCGCGGATTTTTTCGCGCGGAAAAGGAGGATGCAGACATGAGCGAAGCGGCAAATCGGATCCCTGCCCTGTTCGGCAGCTGTGTATTTAATGAGGAAACGATGGAGCAGTACATCCAGTCGTCCGCGATGGATGCGTGGCGCTCGTGTTTGCAGGAGGGGAAGCCCCTCTCTCTTGCCGTGGCCAACGACATCGCAGACGGCATGAAGGCCTGGGCGCTGGAGCACGGCGCGACGCATTTTACCCACTGGTTCCAGCCCATGACCGGCTTCACGGCGGAAAAGCACGACAGCTTCATCTCCCCGGCCGGACGCGGGAAGATCGTTATGGAGTTTTCCGGCAAGGAGCTCGTGCGCGGCGAGCCGGACGCGTCCAGCTTTCCCTCGGGCGGCCTGAGAGCCACGTTTGAGGCACGCGGCTACACAGCCTGGGACCCCACGGCGTATGCGTTCTTAAAGGACGGCACGCTCTATATCCCGACCGTTTTCTTTTCGTATTCCGGAGAAGCGCTCGACAAAAAGACGCCGCTTCTGCGCTCCATTGACGCCGTCAGCCGCGAGGCCGTGCGGATTCTTCGCCTGTTCGGCAACAAGACGGCAAAGAAGGTCGTCGCGAACGTCGGCCCCGAGCAGGAGTATTTTCTCATCGACAAGGCGTTATATCTCAAGCGCGAGGATCTTCGGATGTGCGGCCGGACGCTTTTCGGCGCGAAGCCTCCGAAGGGCCAGGAGCTGGACGATCATTACTTCGGCTCCATCCGCCCGCGCGTGACGGCCTATATGCAGGATCTGGACGAAGAGCTCTGGAAGCTCGGCATCTATTCCAAGACGCGGCACAACGAGGTCGCGCCCAGCCAGCACGAGATGGCCCCGGTGTACTGCGACTGCAACACCGCGTGCGACCAGAACCAGCTGACGATGGACATCATGAAAAAGGTCGCCGACCGGCACGGCCTTGTGTGCCTGCTGCACGAAAAGCCCTTTGCGGGCGTCAACGGCTCCGGCAAGCACAACAACTGGTCGATGGCGACGGACACGGGCGTAAACCTCTTGACGCCCGGTGAAACGCCGTATGAAAACGCGCAGTTTTTACTGTTCCTCTGTGCCGTTATTCAGGCGGTCGACGATTATCAGGACCTGCTCCGCATCTCCGTCGCGACGGCGGGAAACGATCATAGACTCGGCGCAAACGAAGCGCCTCCCGCAGTCGTGTCCATCTTCCTGGGCGACGAGCTGACGGCCATTCTCGACGCGATCGAGCAGGACGCTCCTTACAGCGCGGCGGAAAAGACCGTCATGAAGCTGGGCGTACACGTGCTTCCCAAGTTCATCCGCGACACCACAGACCGCAACCGTACCTCGCCCTTTGCCTTCACGGGCAACAAGTTCGAGTTCCGGATGCTGGGATCTTCGAACTCCATCGCCTGCACGAACATCATGCTCAACGCCGCCGTGGCGCAGAGCCTGAAGCTTTTTGCAGACGAGCTGGAAAAGGCCGAGGACTTTGAGCAGACGCTTCACGATCTCATCCGCAGGACCATCCACGCGCACAAGCGCATCATCTTCAACGGCAACGGCTACGACGACGCGTGGATCAAAGAGGCGACCGAGGTGCGGGGCCTTCTCAATCTTCGCACAACGCCGGACGCGATGCCGCATCTGCTGGAAAGGAAAAACGTCGATATGCTGACCGGCCTCAAGGTCTTCACGAAGGCCGAGCTTGAGTCCCGGTACGAAATTATGATGGAAAACTACGGCAAGACCGTATCCATCGAGGCGCAGACGATGGTCGATATGTCGAGAAAGGAAATTCTTCCGGCTGTCGAGCGCTACGCCAGGGAGCTCACCGACACGCTGCTTTCCAAAAAGGCCGCGATCCCGGAGCTCTCGGCCCGATACGAAACGAAGACGATCGCAAAGCTATCCAGCCTTGCAGACGAAATTGACGAGAAGACCGCAGAGCTCGAGAAGGCCATCTTCCATGTGCGGACGCTCTCGAGCGTCACGGAGGCCGCGTTCTCCATCCGCGACAGCGTGCTTCCGAAGATGGCGGCATTGAGAGTCGTGTGCGACGAGGCCGAGACCCTCACGGCAGAAAGCTGCTGGCCGTTCCCGACGTACGACAAATTACTGTTCGGCGTCAAGTAAATCTATCGAAAACAATTTTTATTGTTCTAATTTTATGAAGGAGGATTCATTATGAACCGCAATGTTAACCGCTGTTATGAAGACGAGATCCCTTACCAGTTCATCAACCCCGCTCACTCGTTTCTGATGGAAAGCGCGGCAGAACCACACGATTTTTTCGATTCCTGCTTCGAATGCGAGGCATATGCCTTCCTTGCGTGTCTCGACACGAGCGCCTGGGACTAAGCCGCGCTCCCTTCGGGCTGAAACAGTAAATTGAATAGATTCCGATCCAAAGGCGTTTGAGCCGGGAAAAGTACCGTAAAAGGCTGCTGACAGAGAGCGTGGGCAAGGTGGAAGCCGCGCAGCAAGCGTTACGCGAAGAACACCCGGCGAGCCGCAGGCTGAACGGGAAATCGCTTCCTCAGTAGGTGCGCCGGTGCTGCTTTCCGTTACAAAAGCAAGGCGTTATCTGACGCCGCAGAGAACAAAGACAGGTGGCACAGCGAGTCAGCACTTGCCCTGTCGGATGCTGAAAAATACCTTATTAAAAGATGGAGGATTTTATCATGTGTTCGATCATGGGCTACTGCGACTACTGTGCCGCTTTTTCTGAATTTGAGAAGGGCTTTCTGAAGACCACCTCGCGCGGGCCTGACGACAGCCGCATCGTCGACACCGGAAAGGGCCTGCTGGGCTTTCACCGGCTGTCCATCATGGGCCTGACGCCCGCGGGAATGCAGCCGTTTGAGCGGGACGGCAGCTACGTCGTCTGCAACGGCGAAATTTACGGCTTTGAGAAGCTCAAAAAGGAGCTTGAAAAGAAGTACGAGTTCGTCAGCGGCTCGGACTGCGAGATTTTGCTGCCGCTGTATTTTGAGCACGGCGTCGAAATGTTCAAAATGCTGGACGCGGAGTTTGCGCTCATTTTATTTGACGGCAGGACGAAGGAATACATCGCCGCCAGAGACCCCATCGGCATTCGCCCCTTGTACTACGGCTACGACAAAAAAGGCGTCATCGTTTTTGCGAGCGAACCGAAGAACCTCGTCGGCCTGTGCGATAAGATCATGCCGTTTCCTCCCGGACATTACTATAAGGACGGAAAGTTCGTCTGCTACTGTGACATCGCAAAGCCTGCGATGGTGCAGCACGACGATCTGGACACGGTCTGCAAGAACATCCACGACAAGCTCATTTGCGGCGTAGAAAAGCGTTTGGTGGCGGACGCAAAGGTCGGGTTCCTCCTGTCGGGCGGATTGGACTCGTCTCTTGTCTGCGCGATCGCGGCGCGAAAGTCAAAAACGCCCATCCGCACGTTTGCCATCGGCATGAGCGAGGACGCGATCGACCTCAAGTACGCAAAGCAGGTCGCCGACTACATCGGAAGCGATCACACCGAGGTCTATATGACCAAAGAGCAGGTGCTGGATTCTCTCGAGGAGGTCATCCGGATCCTCGGCACGTTCGACATTACGACCATCCGCGCCAGCATGGGTATGTACTTACTCTGCAAGTGGATCCACGAAAACACCGACCTGCGCGTCATTCTGACCGGCGAAATTTCCGACGAGCTGTTCGGCTACAAGTACACCGATTTCGCTCCATCAGCCGAAGAATTCCAGAAAGAGGCCGAAAAGCGCATCCGGGAGCTTCATATGTACGATGTGCTTCGTGCAGACCGCTGCATCAGCGTGAACTCCCTGGAGGCCAGAGTGCCGTTCGGCGACCTCGATTTTGTGAAATACGTCATGGCCGTCGACCCCGAGCTGAAGATGAACAAATACGGCAAGGGCAAGTACCTGCTCCGGCACGCGTTTGAGGGCGACTATCTGCCGCACGATATTCTCTACCGCGAAAAAGCGGCGTTCTCCGACGCGGTCGGCCACTCGATGGTCGACGATCTGAAGGCGTTTGCCGAAACGCAGTACACCGAGGAAGAATTTGAGGAAAAGCGGAAAAAGTACACCCACGCGCAGCCGTTTACCAAGGAATCGCTTCTGTACCGCGAGATCTTCGAAAAATACTACCCCGGCCAGTCCGGGATGATCGTCGATTTCTGGATGCCCAACAAGACCTGGCCCGGCTGCAACGTCGACGATCCGTCGGCCAGAGTTCTTTCAAACTACGGCGCGAGCGGCAAATGACGCTTCTTCGCAAAATCTGAACGCCGGCTGAGAAATCCTGAAAAAAGAAATTCCTAGGAAAAGTTTACAAACGCACGAAAAAAGACGGTTTTTCGGTATAAACGCTGAAAAAACTGCGATAAAGGCAATTGATACAAAAATATTTATATATTTTTTACAGGGAAGCACTTGAAATAGGCTGCTGTTTTGTGTAAAATACTAATGCAGTTGTTCCTCTCTGGAGAGCCTCTTACAAGAGCGCCGAAGGTGTAAGGCGGTTCGCCGATCTCTCAGGCAAAAGGACAGAGCAATAATCTTGCTACGTCCTTTCCGCGACTCCCGTCCCGCAAGGCGGAAATAATCAGGAAAGGATGGACGATCGGGGGATCGTCCGAAGGCAAAATCTATGCAGGCAATCATCAGTTTCATTACCGGTACCCTTAACACAGTTGCATGGCTGTACATCTTCCTGCCATGCACAATCATCTTTGGTCTTTATCTGACCATCCGCAACCGTGGTCTTCAGTTCACAAAGTTCGGCTACGTGATGAAGAACACCCTGGGCAAAATGTTCCAGAAACAGCAGGCGGGCGAAGGCGCAGTCACGCCGATGCAGGCTGTTTCCACGGCGCTGGCCGCTACGGTCGGCACCGGCAACATCGTCGGTACCTCGCAGGCCATCGCGCTCGGCGGCTACGGCGCCATCTTCTGGCTCTGGATCGCTGCTTTGCTTGGCATGATGGTCAAGTACTCCGAAGTTCTTCTCGCGATCAAGTACCGTGAGCGCGACGCGAAGGGCGACTGGGTCGGCGGCCCGATGTACTACGTCAAGAACGGCCTCGGCAAGGGCTGGCAGTGGGTCGGCGTCCTGTTCTGTATCTTCGCTTCCCTCGCTGCATTCGGCATCGGCAATATGTCGCAGGTCAACTCCATCGTCGGCTCCATCAACAATGCCATCGACGCGTTCATCCCGTCTGCTGCGGCTGAACGCGGCACGCTGAACCTCATCCTCGGCATCGTTCTGGCGGTTCTTGTCGGCATCATCCTCTTCGGCGGCATCAAGCGCATCGGCGCTGTCGCAGAAAAGCTCGTCCCGGCCATGGCGCTGCTTTACATCGTCTTTGGTCTTACCGTTATCATTGCCCATGCCGGCAATATCATCCCCGCATTCGGCAAGATCTTCTCCACTGCTTTTAACCCGCAGGCCATCGGCGGCGCCGCTGCCGGTATCGTCCTGAAGGAAACCATCGTCTGGGGCCTGCGCCGCTCGGCGTTCTCCAACGAAGCCGGTCTCGGCTCGGCGGCCATCGCGCATTCCGCGGCAGAAACGGGCGGACCGGTCCAGCAGGGTATGTACGGCATCTTCGAGTGCTTTGCCGACACCATCGTCATTTGCACCCTGACCGCTCTTACCATCATCTGCTCCGGCGTGGATATCCCGTTCACCGTCAAGCCCGGCTCCGAGCTCATCACCGCTGCGTTCGCGACGGTCTTCGGCAACAAGATCGCGTCTTTGTTCGTTGCGGTTGCGCTGTCGCTCTTCGCGTTCACGACGATCCTCGGCTGGTCGCTGTACGGCTCGCGCTCTTTCCAGTTCCTGTTTGGTCTGAAGGCCGCGTCGATCTACAAGGCTCTTTACGTTGTGATCATCGTCGTCGGCGCTGTTTCCTCCATCGACGTCGTGTGGGATATCTCCGATACCTTCAATGGCCTGATGGCTGTTCCGAACTTCATCGCCCTGATTGCCCTGTCGCCGGTCGTCATCAAGATGACGAAGGAATACTTCTTTGACAAGAAACCGGCGTAATCAGTTCAATCGCTTACCCTAAAATCGCAGCATCTTTATCGATAGGTGGAATAAATTGCAGAGAGCGGCCCCGGGTCTCCCGGGGCCGCTTTTCGTTGTTTCAATCGATGCTGTGGTGCGCTTTGCAGCTTTGTAGGGGCCGGTGCCCACACAATGTCACGAACTTAAC
>DJQK01000088.1:0-34997 GCA_002437575.1 Clostridiales bacterium UBA6388
AGTACGCGATCATGGCGGAGATGGGCTATTTTGACCGCTCGGTGCTCGATACCTTCGGCTCTTTTAAGAGCATCATCGCGGGTCATCCCTGTATGCACCTGCTGCCGGGCATCGAGGCCAACACCGGCTCGCTCGGTCACGGCATTCTGCTCGGCTGCGGCATGGCGCTCGGCAAGCGGCAGGACAAGCTTCCGTCGCGCGTGTTCGTCATCACCGGCGACGGCGAGCTCGCGGAAGGCTCGAACTGGGAAGGCGCGGCCGTTGCGGCGCACTATGGCCTTGACAACCTGTGCGTCATCGTCGACCACAACGGTCTTCAGATCAGCGGCAACACGAAGGACGTTATGAGCTTCGAGCCCGTCGCGGACCACTTTGCGGGCTTCGGTTGGGCCACACGCGTCATTGACGGCAACGACATGGGCCAGATCGTCGAAGCGCTCGATTCCGTTCCCTTTGAAAAGGGCAAGCCCAGCGTCATCGTCGCCAACACCCTCAAGGGCTGCGGCTTCTCCAAGGTCGCGGGCAAGGCCAGCTGCCACCACTGGGCCTACAACGAAGCCGACTACAACGAGGCGATGCAGGAGCTCGATAAGGCACTTGCGGAGGTAAAGGCATGAAATACGAAATGATGGACGCCAAGGCAATCATTGGCGAGGTTACCGCCGAAGAAGCGGAAAAGAACGATACGATCTGTGTAATTTCGACCGACAGCGCACCGAGAACCGGCATGGGCCCGTTCATCAAGGCGCACCCCGACCGCTATTACGAATGCGGCATCATGGAGCAGGGCGCGATGAGCGTATCGTCCGGCCTTGCCACGACGGGAAAAACGCCTGTTTTCTGCGCGCCCGCGCCGTTCGCAACGGCTCGTCCGTTTGAAATGTTCAAAATCGATCTGGGCTATATGCACCAGAACGTCAAGGTTATCGGCAGAAACTGCGGCTTCAACTACGCGGACCTCGGTCCCACGCACTTCGGCCTCGAGGATATGGCGCTTGTTCGCCTGATTCCCAATGTGCCGGTGCTCGCGCCGTGCGATGCAAGCCAGCTCAAGGGCGCGATGCGGGCAATGCTCCGGTATGAAGGCCCCATGTACCTTCGCGTGCGCACGGCTCCGATTGCGAAGATTTTTGACGACGAAGACTTTGAGATCGGCAAGGGAAAGCTTGTGCGCGACGGAAAGGACATTGCCCTCATCGCCGCAGGCGAGATTCTCTCGAACGTTCTCGAAGCGGCGGAGCAGCTCGTGCAGCAGGGACTCGATCCCATGGTTATTGCCATGCCGACCGTTTTCCCGCTGGACGAAGAGCTTGTCAAGCTGGCGGCGGAGAAGACCGGAAAAATCATGACCGTGGAAGAGCATTTTGTAAACGGCGGCCTCGGCTCTGCGGTGGCAGAATTCTGCGCACAGAAGGCTCCGGCTCGTGTTCTGCGCCACGGCGTTCCGATGGAATACGTCTACGCGGGCCAGAATGCCGATCTGATTCACTACTGCAAGCTCGACGCGGAAGGCATCGCCCAGACCGCGGCAGAGTTTCTGAATGAGAAGAGATAGGAGAGAAATACGTTGAACGAACTGAAAAAACTGGCGCTTGAAATTCGTATCGAGTCGCTCAATATGATGTATCAGCATGGCTTCGGCCATGTCGGCGGCGTCCTTTCCGTAGCGGACGCGCTGGCCGTTCTGTACGGCAAGCAGATGAAATATGATCCGAAGAACCCCAAGTGGGAAGGAAGAGACTATCTGGTCCTCTCCAAGGGCCACTGCGGCCCGGCGCTTTACGCGGCGCTTGCCATTGAAGGCTTCTTCCCGCGCGAAGAGCTTCTGACGATCAACGAGCTCGGCACCAGGCTTCCCAGCCACGCCGACAAGAACAAGACCCCCGGCATTGATATGTCCACCGGTTCTTTGGGCCAGGGCGTTTCTTGCGCGCTTGGCATGGCGCTCGGTCTGAAGCTTCAGGGCAAGGACAACATGGTCTACTCCATCATCGGCGACGGTGAGGCACAGGAGGGCCAGGTCTGGGAGACGATGCTGATCGCCCCCAACAAGGGCGTGAAGAACTTCATCGTCATGCTCGACAACAACAAGCAGGAGCTCGACGGCTTCACCGACGATATTTCCGCCCTCGGCGATATGCGCCAGAAGGCAGAGGACTTCGGCTGGTTTGCGCTGGACGTGGACGGCCACGACGTGGACGCCATTAACGACGCCATCGAGCAGTGCAAGGCATCCGACAAGCCCGGCTTCATCAACCTGCGCACCATCAAGGGCAAGGGCTGGCCGGCGAAGGAAGCCGTTCCGTCCAACCATGCGATGCGCGGCCCCGCGTTTGCCGGTGCCGATGAGGCGCTTGCGGCCATGCGTGCAGAGCTTGCAGCTTTACAGTGAGAAGAGGGAGAACGCAGATGGTTAAGGTATGTAAAGAAAAGATTCAGGATATTGCGCCGACCAGAGCTTACCGCGACACGACGATCGAACTGGCAAAGAACGATCCGAGAATTGTCGATCTGGAAGCGGACCTCGGCAACTGCATTTTCGGCGGCGACTTCCAGAAGGAGTTCCCTGAGCGGTATATTGACATCGGTATTTGCGAGCAGTCGCTCTCGAGCATTGCGGCCGGTATGTCGGCGGTGGGCATGATCCCGTTTGCGCATTCGTTCGCCGTGTTTGCCTCGCGCAGAATGTGCGACCAGAACTACATTTCGTGCGCTTACGCACAGAACAACGTCAAAATCGTCGCCTCCGCGCCCGGCATCTCGCCCGGTGAGAACGGCGGCACGCACCACGCGCTTGAGGACATCGCCCTCATGCGTCCGATGGTCGGCGCTGTCATCATGGAGCCCGCGGACAGCACGTCCATGCGCTGGGCTGTCAAGAACGCGGCCGAGAACTTTGGCGTCTACTACATCCGCGCCGAGCGCACCACCAACAACAAGATCTACGAAGACGGCTCTACCTTTGAGCTGGGCAAGGCCAACATTCTGCAGGACGGCAGCGACGTGACGCTGATTGCCGAGGGCGCGGTCATGATCGACAACTGCTTCAAAGCGGCTGAGCTTTTGAAGGAAGAGGGCATTTCTGCCCGCGTCGTCGACATTTTCACCATCAAGCCCATCGACGCGGACACCATCGAGGCCTGCGCGAAGGAAACCGGCGCGATTGTCACGGCAGAGAACCACTCCGTCACCGGCGGCCTCGGCACGGCTGTTGCGGACGTCCTCTGCGACCGTGCCTGCCAGGTTCCGTTCCGCCGCATCGGCATCCAGAACCGCTTCGGCGAGGTCGGCCAGGTTCCCGAGCTTCTCGCGCTCATGCACATGACCCCCAAGGATATCGCAAACGCAGCAAAGGAAGCTATTGCACAGAAGAAGTAACCCCCCATTCGATCCGAAAAGTCCGCAGGAAACCCTGCGGACTTTTTTGCGCGTTGACCGGAAATAAAATCGTGCGCTCCGGCAGGCTGCTGGGCTGCCGGAGCGCACTGGAGGATAGGGGATATTCTTTTTAATTGCTTCCGAATTTGCGAAGTGTGGCAAGATCCTTTCTGGCCGCGTCGTCAAAGCTGTCTCGATCGGAAATCGGCGGGGCAAGATAATAATTCTCCGAGATGAACCAGCCACGATAATCCAGCTGCGCCAAAAGCGCCATCACATCGTTAAATTTACCTGCGCCTTCCCCGAGCAGCGTGCAGCCGATCATGTTTTCTGGACCGTCTTTAACGTGGATATGATCGATGTGAGAAAGACCGATTTGCGGAATTTCTTCCAGCGGCTGGCCGCAGTTGAAACGAATGGGATTAAATAAATCGTAGCAGATTTTAAGTTCGTCGTCGGTTTGCTGGAAGAGCAGATGCAGCTGCGTAGGCGAAAGCGCACTTTCAAAGACGATTTGCACGCCCTCTTCCTTCCCACGCCTGCAGGCCCAGCGCAGATACTGGCCGAAAATGTCCAGATCCTGCTCGTTTTTGATCTGGCAGAAGAAGCCGGATGTTACCATCAGGCTCGGAATGTGCATGGCCGTGCAGGCCTCAATTCCTTTTTCCAGGCACAAAAGACCGATTTTTCCGGCTGCGGACTGCATGGGGTGAATCATACAAGCCATCCGGCACAGCGACCACAGGTGAAGCGCCTGCAATTCCACGCCTGTTTCCTGCTGTGCGGCATCATACGACGCCTGCACGCCGGGCCGCAACAGCGGAAAATCTGCCTCATAGCCGCCGCACTCGGCAATCTGAATGCCGTCGAACCCCAGCCGTCCGGCCCAATCGATGGCCTCGGGACCTTGCACCGGAAAGACCCATTCACAGATGCCGGCTTTGGTATTTTGCATAAGAAAAGCCTCCTTCAAATAGCGGGTGACCTTACGGCTTCAGGAGAATTTTGATGCCTTCGCGGTCTTTCATCATGTGCATACCGCGCTCCCACTGGTCAAGCGGCAGCTTGTGCGTGATCAGCGGATCGAGCACGAGCATATTCTTTTCGAGCAGCCCCATGCAGTTGCGCCAGGACGTGACGTCATAGGCGTGGTGGCCCTTGATGGTCTGAGAGCGGTAGGTGACGTCGTTGAGCGAGAAATTGAGAGGCGCTGCGCTGGCGCCGACCTTGATGATCGTGCCGTCCTTGCGCACGTTGGCAATCGCCTGACGCAGAACAATGGGGGCGCCCGCGCAGTCGATGGCGACGTCGGCTCCCTCACGGCCGCAGATTTCGTGAATCCGCGCGTTGAGATCCTCTGCGTCAGATGCGATAAATTCCGTCACGCCCATCTGTTTTGCAACGTCGGCTCTGAGCTCTTTATCGGCGGATAGACCGACAAGGATGACGTCCTTTGCGCTCAGCATGTGGCAGAACTGCGCGGCAAGCAAGCCGATGGGGCCGGGGCCGAAGACGATGGCGCTCTCGCCCGGACGAAGGCCGGACTCCTGTGCGACGGCCTTGTAAGCGTTGCAGATCGGGTCCATGATCGATGCATACTCAAACGGTACGTTTTCCGGCACGCGCAGAAGCGCCCACTTGTGGATGCGAAGAATTTCGCCCGGAATGCGCACATATTTTGCAAAGCCGCCGTCCATGCCGCCGCCGATGATGACGCGTTCAACGCAGTTGGTAAAAAGACCGCTCGTGCACGCGTGGCAGACGCCGCAGACGTGGCCGGTGTTGTCGGAAACGACGCGGTCGCCGACCTTCCAGCCGGTCACGAGCTCACCGACCTGGCAGATGATGCCGGCAAATTCATGACCGCGCGTGCCAAGCCCGCCCATGGGGCCGCCGCCGAAGTACGTGGCGACGTCGCTGCCGCAGATCGCGGCCCACTGCACATCAATGATCACATCCTCCGGGCCGCATTCGGGCACGGGAACGTCACGGAAATCAATTTCCAGGGGCTCATAGCCATAACGATAGACAGCTTTCATAAGAATCTCCTTTGCAGCAGTTTTTTGGTACGAAAAAATAAAATGCGATGGGAATTATGATCATATCAAAATCACAAATGATGATTACATTTTACAACAAGCAGAGAAACTTGTCAATCCTTCGCCACAATATAAGTAAAACAAGGAAGAAAACTGGGGAAATAGTAAAATGAAGCACGGCGCTGAGAGCGCTCCTAACAGAAAAGATCATATTATGATTATGCAATGATCACAAAATGATTGCTCGTTTTTGAGAGATATCGCCAATTGATATATAGAGTGAAAAATGTTATACTTCAGGTACAGTAAAGCAAGGCGTAAAACACCGCATATACCGGACATACGGCGAAATCAGAAGGCAGACGGAAAAGAAATGATTGCTGAATGATTATTCCGTACCGGAAATGTGAAAAAACGCAGCTTGCAAAAAAAGAATAGAGGAGGACCCCCAAAATGAAAAAGGCACTCTGCCTGCTTCTGGCGCTGATGATGGTTCTGTCCATGGCAGCCTGCGCCCAGAGCACGACCGACACCAAAACCGAGACGAGCGCACCCGCAGAAACGCAGCCGTCCGGCGAAACCGCCTCGACCGGTGAGAGTGAGAGCACATCGTCCGGCGAACTGACGACGCTGGTCTACGGCGCACCGTCCACCGCGACGTCCGTTACGATCTGGTACGCGCTGCAGCAGGGCTATTTTGAAGACTACGGCGTAAACCTTGAGATCATCTTCTTCAACAGCGGCACGTCCCTGAACGATGCGGCCCGCGCAGGCGAAGTTGACCTGTACTCCCTCGGCAGCATGATGTCCACGACCGGCGCAACCACGTTCGGCTCGAAGCTTCTTTGCTATCTTGCGCCCGACAACGCCGCGTATCACGTCTTCGCGAGAAACGAGTCCGCGATCATCCAGGCGGGCAACGGCCAGCTGGCTGACCACCCCGAGATTTACGCTGACGCAGATGCATGGAAGGGTTCCACGGTCCTGTGGACCCGCGGCCAGTCCGGCCACTACACCATCAACGCCATTCTGGAGCTGATGGGCCTGAGCGCAAGCGACATCACCGCGATCGACCTCGAGCAGAACCAGATCCCCGCTGCGTTTGACTCCGGCGAAGGCGACGTCATGGTCGTCGGCAACCCCCTGTGGGCCGAGTTCGCTGAGCAGCCCGACAAGTACACCAGAGTTGCCTCCCTGGATATGCTGTACCCCGACTATGACAACATCGCAACCATCATGGCCTGCTCCGACGCGCTGAACAACAAGCGCGAGGCGCTGAAGGGCTTTGCTATGGGCCTGATGCGTGCGCAGAACGAATTCGCGAACGACGAAGAGCTCTACAAGCA
Source organism: Clostridiales bacterium UBA6388 (assembly GCA_002437575.1). GTDB lineage: Bacteria > Bacillota > Clostridia > Oscillospirales > Oscillospiraceae > CAG-170. Next base: position 6,764 of record DJQK01000088.1, read on the forward strand.
GTGGATGTTCAACTGGCAGAGCGAGTACAACGTCAACGTGACCGAAGAGAGCGCCGCGTTTGACTGCCAGTTCTATAAAATGCCGACCTATGAGTGGACCAGATCCTACTTCGAAGGCGGCGACGAGAGCATCTGCGCGAATGGCTTCAACAAGATTGCCGCGTTCATGCACAGCGTGGAAAACATGAGCGACGAGGTCTATGAAACCTACAATGCCGGCGATCACATTGCCGACGACATCATCCTCGAAGCGCTCGACGCACTCGAGGCCAAGTAAGGAAAGCCTCCGGCAGCTGCCGCGGCACACGCATTCCCCAGCGCGGATACAATACGGCGTTTGACGCGGAACAGTTTGAAACTCGCAGGGCCGCTTTGTATTGCTCCATAATACAAAGCGGCCTATAGCCTTGAGAAGGAGATCTCAGCAATGAAAAAGAAAAAAATTTCCCGGTATACCGTGATCAGTGTTTTATCGCTGGTTGTGTTCTTTGTCGGGTGGGAGATGATTGTCCGCCTGGGCTTGGTCGATCCGGGCAAAATTTCCGCCCCAACCTCCGTGATTAAGCTGTTTATCGAAAAGCTGCACTCGACCTATCCGGACGGCGCAACGATTCAGCAGCATACATGGGCCAGTCTGAAGATCGTTCTGAAGGGCTTTGCGATGGCGTGTCTGATCGGCATTCCGCTCGGACTGCTGATGGGCTTTTTCGAGGAAGCCGAGCGCTTCTTCCGCCCGATTTTTGAAATGCTGCGCCCCATCCCGACTCTGGCCTGGGTGCCGATTGTGCTTCTTGTTTTCGGTATCGGCGAGAGCGGCAAGGTCTGCATTATTTTTATCGGCTCCATGGTATCCCTGACGATCAACACATGGACAGGCATTCGCGGCACGAAAAAGGTGCTTTTGAATGTGGCACAGGTCGGCGGCGCGACGCGCTCGCAGATGTTCTTCCGCGTCGGTATTCCCTCGGCCATCCCGATGATTTTTACCGGCCTGCGCATTTCTCTTGGTATTGCGTTTGCAACGCTGGTTGCGGCGGAAATGGTCGCGGCGACGATCGGTCTTGGTTACATGATGAACCAGGGCAGAAAGCTTATGATCACAGACCTGATCTTCCTCGGCGTTGTCGTCATTGGCGTGATTGGATTTTTGATTAACTGCCTGATGGGCATTCTGGAGCGGAACATCGCGCCCTGGTCAGTGGAGGAACCGAAATGAAGCGTTTACAGAAATCTGAATTTTTCAGCTCATGGAAATGGATTCTTTCTGTTATTTCCGTGGCCCTGTTCTTTATCGGCTGGTATGTCTATGGCATGAACAGCCGCGTGCCGACACCGATCGAAACGGTGAAAATGCTCGTGGAAATGTTTGAGCGCAAGCGCGTCGGCAGCGCCTCGCTCATCGAGCACATTCTTTCGAGTATGAAGCGTATTACGCTCGGCTTCGTTTTCTCGTGCGTGCTCGGTATTGTGCTTGGCCTTTTGATGGGCTGGTTCAAGACCTTCCGTGCAATCTTCAAGCCGATTTTTGAAATGATCCGTCCGGTTCCGGGCCTGGCGTGGATTCCGCTTTTCATCCTGTGGTTCGGCATCGGCGACAAGACCAACATCATCATGATCGTTTTCGGCGCATTCGTTCCGATCTGCCTGAATACGTATCATGGTTTGACGCACGTCGATCCGATTCTGGTCAAGGCCGGCAAGGTGCTCGGTGCGAACCCGACGCAGATGCTGCTTGACGTTGCACTGCCCGACAGTATTCCCGCGATCGTTGCCGGTATGAGAACGTCTCTCGGCAGCTGCTGGATGAGCGTCGTGGCTTCGGAGATGATCGTCGCAAGATCCGGTCTTGGCTATGTGATTTTGTCCGCGATGGACAGCATGAACTACGAAATGGTCATGGCCACCATGATTCTCATTGCAGTCGGGTGCGCCGTGTATAACTACTTATTTACGGTACTGGAAAGGGTGTTGTGTCCGTGGCAGTTTCTGAAACAAAAGTAACGCTGAAACATATCAAAAAGAGCTTCCCCACGAAAAACGGCACGCTGGAGGTGCTGGACGATATCAGCCTGGACGTGCGGGAAAACGAATTTCTGGTTCTCTTCGGGCCTGGCCAGTGCGGCAAGACGGTGCTTCTGAACGTCATGGCGAAGCTGGAAGAGCCGGATTCCGGCGAGGTGATCTATACCGATAACCGCAAGGTGCACGGCAATATCGGCGTTGTGTTCCAGCAGTACGCGGTTTTCCCGTGGAAGACCGTGCTGGAGAACGTCGAAATGAACGGCAAGTTCAAGGGCGTTTCCAAAAAGCAGCGCCGCGAAGAGGCGATGGAGTATATCAAGCTCGTCGGACTCGAGGGCTTTGAAAAGAGCTATCCCGCCCAGTTATCGGGCGGTATGAAGCAGCGCGTCGGCATTGCCCGCGCGTATGCCACGAACTCGGACATCATTCTCATGGACGAGCCGTTCGGCGCACTCGACGCGCAGACGCGCTATCAGATGCAGGAGGAAATTCTCCGGATCTGGGAGCAGAAGAAGGTTACGATCGTCTTCATCACAAACAACGTCGAAGAAGCCGTCACGCTCGGAGACCGCATCGTCCTGCTCAGCAACAAGCCCTGCCGGGTTGTCGAAGAGTTCGTTCCGGATATGCCCCGGCCGCGCAATAACATGGATGCGCAGTTCCTGGCGCTGCGCAACGAGATTGCATCCAAGGTTGACTTGGCTCTGTAAGCGCAGACGTATCACACCAATTCAGCGGAGGTAACGCTTTATGAGCGAGGAAGTCAAAGTAAAGGTTCGTAACCTGACAAAAAAATTCGGCGATCTGCTGGTTCTGGACAACGCCTCTTTTGACATCAAGAAGGGCGAGTTCGTCTGCATCGTCGGCCCGACCGGCTGCGGCAAAACGACGTTTCTGAACCTGCTGGTCAAGCTGATCGAGCCGACGTCCGGCGAGATTTTGATCGACGGCGAACCGGCCGATCCCAAAAAACATAACCTGAGCTTCGTGTTCCAGGAGCCGTCGGCGTTCCCGTGGCTGACCGTGGAAAAGAACCTGCGGTTTAATCTGGAAATCAAGCACTATCCCAAGGATGAAATCGACAAGCGCGTGGCGCGGATGTCCAAGATTCTGGGTCTCGACGACGTGCGTTCGTCTTACCCGCGCCAGCTTTCGGCCAGCGCCCAGCAGAGAATCGTCATCGGAAGAAGCTTCGCCATGTACCCCGATCTTCTTCTCATGGACGAGCCATACGGCCAGATGGACATTAAGATGCGCTACTATCTGGAAGACGAGGTGCTCAAGCTCTGGCGGGAGACCGGCGCGACGGTCATCTTCATCACCCACAACGTCGAAGAGGCCGTGTATCTGGCGCAGCGCTGCCTGATCATGTCCCCGAAGCCGACGACCATCAAAGAAGAGGTCAACATCGACCTGCCGTATCCGAGAAACGTCGCAGACCCCGAGTTTGTCGCCTATCGCGAGCATATTACCGAGCAGATCAAGTGGTGGTAAGCCGATGGAGAAGCTGAAATTCGATCTGGTTTTTCAGGTGGCGCTGTGCGTCAATGACCTCGACGCGATTCTGGAAAACTGGAAGAAGTACGTGGATTTCGACGAGACGACGCTCGTGCGCCGGTCAACGAAGGACGCGTTCGAGCGCGGCGGCTGGGAAGGACACAACTACAACGAAAAGCCCTGCGTCTTTTTCCAGAAATACGCCCGCTTTACGCTCGGCAATATCGACTTTGAGATCATCGAGCCCGTGAGCAAAGAGCCCGGAAACCCCTATTCGGACTTTTTGCTGCAAAACGGCGGCCGCAACGGCATCCATCACATCGGCGTGAAGCTGGCAAGCAGTGATGCGCTGCACGAGCAGATGCACGCGCTCGGTATTCCCATCATGAACAAGTGCGAGATGGGCCCTGTGCTTTCAGACGGCACAAGAAAAGGCTGCGAGTTTTACGACCTGCGCGAGGTGCTCGGCATGATCGTCGAGTCATGCAGTGTGGTCGTGGGGCCGCTGGCCGACGATCCAAGAGCCGGAAATCCCGTGGACTTTTCCGACGCGGCAAACGGCTGAGGTTCAAAAAGAGAAAAGAAAGAAATCGCCGGAGAGTACCCTCTCCGGCGATTTTGCGTTGGCGGCTATTTTGCAAGCGCGGCGTCGATCCACTCGACGTAGGTGCTTTTTGGCGGGTTGGCCGTCAGGGGATAGAAGTATGTGTCCTCGGGCGATGTCCACTGCGGCTCCCATGTGGAGACGATCATATTGCCGTTTATAAAACTCAGCGTTTCAAAATACGAGGTTTCCGTTTTGACAAACGGCTTTACAACGCCGTCCAGACCGAACGACCAGATGTTGCAGGTGTTCCTGCCAATCAGGTAGAACGTGCCGCGGTAGTGGCGCAGGGCGATGGACTGTTTGGCCTGCGGGATCTCGAAAAGAAGCTCCGGCTCGCCGCCCGCGAGACTCAGGCGGTAGAACTTCGTGCCATAGTCGTGGTTCTCCCACGGAATAAAATAGCAGGAATTGTTCAAAAAGACGATTTCCTCAATATTGCCGTCATAGACAAGTGATTGTGCACCCGTCTCCAGATCGATTGCGTATAGGCCGCACGACTTTCCATCGTCGCGCACGAAAAACAGTTTGCCGCCGAAGCCGTAGAGCTCATCCGTAAAAATCATTTCCTCAAAACTCAAAGGCTTTCCAAGCGGCGTAGCCTTGCCATTTTCGATGCGGCTGATGCGGTACTGCCAGCTGTCCGGATTGACAGGCTGTGAGATCTGCTCGAGGACATAGAGCTTGCCGTCGTAGATGGTATACAGTGCAAGACCGTATTTTCCGGTGTAAAGAATCTCCGGTTCGCCGCCCTCCTTGGGAAGGCGCATGACGCACTCATAATAGGCGCTGCCTTCTCCGAAGTGCCGGGCCCGCAGATAGACATAGCCATCAAAAAGCGCGACCTGATACGGCTCGAATTCGGACGTCGACCAGAGGACCTGCGCCTTGCCGGTTTTGTCGATGCGCAGAACGTCGGCCGTTTCATCGCGGTCGACCGTGCAGTAGGTGTACCCGTCCGCCGCCTCGTCCGCAACGCCGCCGCAGACGAAGTTTCCGAGCGTATCGTCGGAAATGTTCTGCCGCGAATCATATGTCGTGCGAAGCGCGGGGTTTAAGAGCCGTGCGACCGTGACGGCAAGCTCTGCTCTTGTGGCGCGGCCTTCGGGGTCAAACTTGCCGCCTTCCTTGCCGGACATGACGCCGCCGTGCGAGACCGTTTCAATTGCTGCGGTGAATTCCTCGGGAAGCGCCGAAATGTCCGTCAGATCGCCGGTATTCACGTCTGCGAGCGAAAAGCCCGTCTGCGCCAAAAGATACGCGAGCTCCCTGCGCGTCAGGGGATCCAGAAGGGCAGGACCCTCCGGGCACGTGGACGGCAGCAGCTTGTGATCTTTTGCATAGCGGAGCGCCGGGTCATACCAGCTCTCGCCTTCTGCCGGCTCTGCGATCGTGCCGCCCTTCTGCTGCGCGTGGAGCCTTGCGGCGATGGTGACGGCCTGCGCCCAGCTGACCGTCTGCGAAGGGGAGAATTTTCCGTTTCCCGTGCCGGTCATGATGCCGCCGTCCGCTACGGCCGAGACGCCGGAGGCGTACCAGCTGCCCGCCGGAACGTCGGTAAAACCCGCCGCAAAAACGGGTACGGCAAACGTAAAGATGATCGCGAGGGAAACGAGCAGTGCAAAAACACGGTTTTTCATGGGAAAGATCCTCCGTTTCCTGTTTTTCTTTTCCAGCTCCATCATACACCGGAACGGCTCGGACTGCAAGCGGAATTTCAAATTCTTTTCCAGCTGCCGCGCAGCACTTGACACGAAAGCGTTCTGCCGGTATAATACTTACAATTTATACGCTTTTGAAAAGGGGATTTTTCGGAATATGGATACTGACAGCGGCGATTATCCCAGTAACAAGCTGATCTGCCATTTGTTTTTACGAGCATATCTGCGCTGTGATGCACAGGGCGGACGTGCTTTTTTGCGTTTGTAAGGGGGAACCTCTGATCCCATCGTCTGCGGGCTTCAGCGGATCTTTTGCCGCAATGCCGCAGTTTGAAAGCTCGAAATACACAAAGTATTCCTTCGCTTTCAAACTTTGCCTTGCAGCAAAATCTCTCGCTGAATCCTCTTGCCGATAGAATCAGAGCTTCCCCGATTGATTCAGAGTACGGAATTCAGATGACAGAAAAAGGAGTTAAACGACATTGTCTACCACAACTTGTCTTGCGATCATGGCGGCGTGTTTGTTGCTGTCCGCCTATTTTTCGGCCACGGAGACCGCGTTCTCTTCGGCCAACAGCACAAAGCTCAGAACGCTGGCCGAAAAGGGCGACAAAAAGGCGGCGCTGGCGTGCTCGCTTCTCGAGCAGTACGATAAGCTGCTGTCGACCATTCTGATCGGCAACAACATTGTCAACATTCTTCTGGCCTCGCTCGGCACGGTGCTCTTCGTGCGCCACTACGGAGACGCCGGCGCGACGATCTCGACGGTCGTCATTACCGTGGTCGTGCTGATCTTCGGCGAAATTTCGCCCAAGAGCGTGGCAAAGGACTGCGCAGAACCGTTCGCGATGTTCTCCGCACCGATCCTGCGGGTGTTCATCATCGCCCTGACGCCGCTCAACTTCGTGTTTTCCCTCTGGAAAAAGCTTCTGGCGAAGGTGTTCCGTTTGCGCGGCGAGAGCAAGATGTCGCAGGAGGAGCTCTTGATGCTCGTCGACGAGGTGCAGCAGGACGGCAGCATCGACAAAAACGAGGGCGAGCTTCTCAAAAACGCGATCGACTTTTCCGAGCAGCAGGCGCAGGACATTCTCATTCACCGCGTCGATCTGGCTGCGCTTCCCATTACGGCCAGCCGCGAGGAGGTGGCGGCGCTTTTCACGCAGACAAAATACTCGCGCCTTCTCATCTATCAGGATTCGATCGACCATATCCTGGGCACGGTGCACCAGAAGGACTTTTACGTCGGCTGCGGCGTGACGGACAAGCCCCTCAAGGAGATCATCGTCCCGCCGCTTTTCGTGCTGGAAAACGAGCCGATCAGCGGGCTTCTCAAAAAGCTCCAGAAGGCGAAAACGCACGTGGCGGTCGTTGTGGACGAATACGGCGGTACGTGCGGCATCGTGACGATGGAGGATATTTTAGAAGAGCTCGTGGGCGAGATCTGGGACGAGCACGACGAGGTCGAGGTCTTCCTGCACAAGCAGGGGCCCAATACGTATCTGGTCGATGCGGGCATGGAATTTGAGGATTTCGCGGCGTTTTTCGGTTTGAAGGAAGCGTCGGAAATGGTCTCCGTCAGCGGCTGGGTCATGGAGCAGTTTGGCCGCGTGCCGGAAAACGGCGACCGGTTCACCTGCGGCACACTGGACATTCTGGTCACGCAGGTCGCAAACCACCGCGTCGAGCAGATCCGGGTCACGCAGCACGAGCCGACCGAAACGCCGGATGACGAGCGGGAAAAAGTACAGGCATAATACTTCTCTTTTGCACAATAAAAACCGGGACTGCTGAAAAAGCGATCCCGGTTTTCTTTACATATAGTGATATTTGTTTTTCTTTGCGAACAGGAAAATAAGCGAAATGATCGTCGCGCAGATCTCGGCCACGGAGATGGCGTACCAGATGCCGTCGACGTCAAAAAGCAGCGGCAGCAGGAGCACCGACGAGGTCTGGAACACGAGCGTCCGCAAAAACGAAATGACTGCGGAAATGAGGCCGTTATTGAGGGCAGTAAAAAAGGACGAGGCGAAAATGTTGAACCCCGCGAACAAAAACGCGAACGAGAACAGCCGGAACGCGTGGCACGTGAGGGCATAGAGTCCTTCGTCATAGCCAACGAAGAGCTTTGCAAGCGGAGAAGCGAGCCCATAGGCCAGCGCCGCCAGCACCACGCCCGCGCCGGTCATCAGCCGCACGGAAATGCGAAGAAGATTTTGGAGCTCCGGGTAGTTCTGTGCGCCGAAGTGAAACCCGACGATGGGCGCACAGCCGATCGAGTAGCCGATGAAGATGGCGATAAAGATGAACTGCACGTACATTAAAACGCCGTAGGCCGAGACGCCGTCTTCGCCGATGAAATGCAGCAGCTGGAAGTTATAGAGGATGCTGACGATCGAGGAGGAAATGTTGCTCATGAGCTCGGAAGAGCCGTTCGCGCACGCGTTTGCAAGCGTCCGTGCCTCCAGCTTCGTGCGCACAAGGCGCAGCCTGCTCGTATTCGGCCGCAGGAAGTAGATGAGGGGAAGCAGGCCGCCTACGCACTGGCTCAGCCCTGTCGCGATCGCCGCGCCCGCGACGCCCCAACGGAAGCCCGCGATGAAAAGCGCGTCGAGCGCCATATTGGTAAGGCCCGCGGCCACGGTCGCAAGAAGCCCCAGCTTCGGCTTTTCTGCCGCGATGAGAAAGCTCTGGAACACGTTTTGCAGCATAAACGCGGTCGTAAAGCCGATGACGATGCGCCCATAGAGCACGCAGCTCGGCAGCATTTGCTCCGTTGCGCCCAAAAACAGCGCCACCGGCCGCATGAAGAGCAGACCGAGAGCCGTGAGGACTGCGCCGACGAGCACGGTAAAGAGGAGCATCATCGAAAAATAGCGGTTGGCCTTCTCCGCGTCGCCCTCGCCCATGACCTTCGCCACGAGCGCCGTGCCGCCGGTGCCGATCATAAAGCCGATGCCGCCCAGGACCATGATGAACGGCATGACGAGGTTGATGGCCGCAAAGGACGTTTTTCCGGCGAAGTTCGAGACGAACAGGCCGTCCACCACGCCGTAGATCGAGGTGAAGATCATCATGACGATCGACGGCAGAACGAACCGCAGAAGCTTTCCGCAGGAGAAATGGTCAGAAAGCTGGATGGCTTTTTTCATATGCGGTATCTCCCGCGAAAAGCAGCGGGAAGCTCCTTTCCCAGAACGCTGTCTCACGGCACAAAATGCGAAAAATGACGCCGCCGCAGGTATGCTTGGCGAGTATAGCCGGATATCGGACGAAAGTCAAGTAAAATATTTGAAATTGTGCAGAAAAGAACGGCGCACCGCTTGGTGCGCCGCTTTTGCGTGGGAAATTATTTTGCGATGTTCTGCATGAAGCGCATGAGGATCGTAGCAAGCTGTGCGCGGGTGGCAGAGCCCTGCGGGTCGAGTCTGCCGCTCACACCGGTGATGAGCCCTTCGGCAACGGCCCACTGCATGGCCTCGAGCGCAAAGGCGCTGACAGAGCCTGCATCGGGGTAGGCGGCGAGAGAGGCCGACTTGCTCGTGTCATAGCCCTTGCGCTTGGCATAGCGGAACAGGATCGTCGCCAGCTGCTCGCGGGTGATGACGCCCGGCATATTGGTGCCGTCGGAAATGCCGTTGGCAATTGCCCACTTCTGGCCCTCGCCGTACCACGGCGTGCCATTGTTGGTGCTGACGCCCTCGCCGCGCGCGAGGATCGTGACGATCATGCCGCGGGTGGTCGCTGCGTTCGGGGAGAATTCGCTTGCCGACGTGCCGTTCATGAGGCCGTTTTCCAGCGCGTACTGCACGGCGTTATAGAACCAGTCGCTGCGCGAAACGTCAACGAACTTCGAAGCATCGATCGTGACTTCGGTCTTCGGCTTGTTCGGAGATTCCGTCTTGGCCGTTTCGCCGGAGGAGGGACGCTCGGTGAAGCTGGGCGTTGCGGTGATGGTTTCGCCGTTCTGTCTTGCTTTGTCGAGCGCGGTGAGAAGCTCGTCGGTGAGCTGCGTGTACGGACCGCCGGCAAATTCTGTATCGCCGATCTTGAACGTCCAGCCGGTGAAGATCATGCCGTCCCTGCTGGCCGCGGGAAGATTCTTGTTCACGAGGTCGGGCGTGAGCGTCTTGCTTTCGCCGTTCATTGTGACGCTGGCCGTTCTCGCGTCGGCCATCAGCATGACGATGGAGAAGCTGTTCTGCTGCCAGGTCGCGATCGTCTCGCCGTTTACGGTCTTGAACGTGGGCTTGATGTACTCAAAGCCGCTGCCGTCGGAGAAGATGTGCTTGATGTAGAGGTTTTCGGTCGACATCCCCGCGGGCAGCGGAATGCTGATCGTGACGGGAGCGCCAATGTCCTTGTTGTCGATCTTCTTCTTTTCAGACTTGGTGGTGCTGACGATTGTGCCGGTTTCCTCGTTCTTGACGGTGGTCGTATAGGTGACGGTCGGGGTAATATCGAGCGTCAGCGTCGTCTGTGCGCCGGTCGTCGCAACGTCGCGGACTTCAATTTCCAGAGACGGCTTGGCGGTGACTTCGACCTTCTGGCCTTCTGCCGCGGTGACCTTCTCCGCTTCCTTTGTACCGTCTACGATCAGCTTGTCGGAAGCGGCCTCGGCAAGACCCTCGGATTTCGTCTGCGCCGATTCGGAGATCTTGTCGGCGGCTGCGGTGACCTCTTCCACCTTTTCTGCCGGAAGGTTCTCCGGAATCTTGGCGGCGGGCTTTTCTTCCGTAACGGTGACTTCAACCGGCTTGACGCTCACGCCGGAGGCGTCGATGCGGTAGGCGCGGCCGTTAATGGTGATGGTATCGCCGTTTTTGACGCTCTGGCCGTTGGCGATGATATCTTCACCATCGTTTATGAAGCCGACCAGACGGATGGTGCTGCCGCTGACGACGGCGGAGACGGTGTCCGGCGTGACAGTGACGCGAACCGTTTCACTGCGGGTCACGGTGACCTTGAGCCACGGAGAGACGATGTCGGTGTATTCATCGCCGATCGCCGAGAGGACATAGGTTCCAGCCTGCTCGAACGAAAGCGTGACCTTGCCGTTTTCGTCAACAGTTTTTCCGTCGACCGGCGTCAGTTCGCCTGTTTTGGCGTCTGCCGTGCAGATCTGAATGTCCTCCGGATCGAGAGCCGCACCCTGCTTTACACGGTCTTCCGGCGTCAGAGAACCGCCGTATGCGTACATATAGCCGTCCAGACCGAGCGTGAAGCTCTCGCCGGCGGTGACGGTGATGGCGTCGAGGCGGCTGCCGGACGCGTCCGTGAACCACGTGTAGTAGTCCGAGTAATAACTGGCGTCCTGGTAGAAGAAGAACTCGACCGAGCCGTTGTTCGTGACCGGCGCCTGGTTGATCATATAGCCGGTGTAGCCGTACTGGCCGTACTCGCCAGTGCGGTCGCAGGGGTACTCGCCGTCAACGGCGAAACTGAATGCAGAAGTCGTTTCGCCGGTAACAGTCGTGATGAAACCGCTGCTGCTGACGCTGAGATACGTGTCCTTCGTTTCCTCGGTGAAAGCTTCTTCGAAGATCTCTTCGTGGACCTTCACGAGAACGTCCAGCGCGGAAACGCCGTCGGTGAGAGCGTCTTCATAGCCGTAGCTTTCGGCAAGACCGCTGGAAACGCTCAGCTTCTGCGGGACCAGCATAAACGTGTTTTCTGCCTGCATGGAAGCGGTGACGGAAATCGTCTTCGCCTCGCGCGTGGTGACGGTGACGGTGTAGGTCTTCTGCGTGCCGTCTTCGGCGGTCACGGTGAAGCGCCAGACATTGCCGCTGGCCGTCGGGGCACCAACGCTTGCCTTGCTGTCCGTGGTGGTGATGGCGAAGCTGGAAGCCGAGACCTTCGTACCGGCCGGAACGGTGACGGTAAAGCTTCCGTCTTCTGCCTGCTCGGCTGCGACATCTGCGACCTTTACGGACAAAACGCCGGTATCGTCCGACTTGACCTTGCCATACTGCACGGTGAGGGTGTAGGTGTGCTTGCCCAGGGTGTTGGAGCTCGCGTTCATGGTGGGCCAGCTCGGATCGCCGCAGACGACGGTAAGGACGCTGCCGTCCGCTACCGGAATGGGCTGCGTGCGGCGGTATTCGCGGTTAGTCTCCTGCGCGCCGAGATAGGCGCGAACCTGATAGTTCTTGTTGGCAGCCGTCGGAGCCAGCTTGACGGACGTCGTGCCTTCGGGAAGCGTCAGGGTGTAGGTGGTCGTTTCGCCGGAGAACTTCGGAGTGAGCATACCGCCGAGGGCCTTGAGCGACTTGAGCGAGGTGTCGGCATTGTCCCAGCTGCCGCCGAGATCGGGGCCGCCGTTCATGGTGAACATGATGCGGATCTCATCGCCTGCGTCGAGATACTTGGCAAAGCCGAAGTTGTTCAGACCCTCGTGGATGAACCAGTCGTTGAGCGTGATCATCCAGCCGGAAGCGGAAGAGCCGTCTTTCTGGCCGAGGCCGTCGATGGAGGAGATGTAGTTGCCATCGATGCCCACGACGTCGTGCTCTGCCAGCGCCGCCGCGGCGCTGGAGCCGATGGTGGACTCGCCCGTGAGCTCGACCCATGTGTCAACGAGCGTGCCGTCCCAGACTGCGCCCGCAGAGGCTTTGTAGAGCGTGTTCTCAACCGTCACGCGCACCATCGGCGCGAAGCTGAGGCTCTGGACATAGCCGAGATCGCTGCCTGTGTCGGTATTGCGGTCTTTCGCGTAGGAGAGCTTGAGCGTGTAAGAACCGGCTTCAAGCTGCTTTTCATATGCTCCGGTCTTTTCGCCGCTGATGGCGTTAGCGATCGTCTGTGCGCTGCCGCCATCGGGCGTGAGCGTGATGGTCAGCTTGTCGCCGTTGGACTCGGACGAAACGCCGTAATTAAAGCGGAGAATGGACGGAGAATTGAGCGTGAAGGTGAAGCTCGACTCGGAGCTCGTGCTGCCCTTGCCCTGATTGGAGCTTTCAAAGCGGCGGGCTTCTGTGTTATAGACCCACGGATACGAGCCGTTATGGGCGACCGCGATGTCGCTGAGACCAACCTCGCGGTAAGTGACGTGGCGCAGAAGATCGTCTGTCCAGTCCTGATATGTCTCATTGCAGATGGCGCAGACGTAGGTCGTGTAGCCGATGTGGGTCTCGCCGCTGCCGTCCTTCGGGGTGTGACCCTTGGCAGGAACAGTGTCGACCTTTTTCTCCGAGCAGCCGTCACGGCGGCAGGTGCGGGTGATCGTGCCGGTTTTGGTGCAGGTGGGTTCAACCCGGACGCAGTTAGCGCAGCCTTCCGTGTCCTCGCAGAAATTGTGGCCGAGCGCCGCAGTGTATGTGGCGCGGTAGGAGGTATTGCACTTCGAGCACGTGAAGGTGGTGTAGCCTTTTTCCAGGCACGTGGGGGCGGTGACTGTGCCGTCGCCGTTTGCCTCATGGAACGTGACGCCGCTCTGCCACTTGAGCGCGGGGAAGCCATTGCAGACGAGCCCAAACGCGTCTGAGAGGTCCGCATCCTTGAGGTCTGCTTCGCTGAGCGCTTCGGCGTTGTCGTCCTTTGTCAGCGTGCCGAGGTAATAGCACTTGCTGATCTCAACGGAAGCGGTATGAACCGTGCCGAAAACCGCTGCCGTGGCTGCTTCGCCGGTCGAGTAGCAGGAGGAAACGGTCATTTTGGCAGTAACTGCGCCGGTCATCCAGTGCGTTGCGCCCTTGGCCTCGCCGCCGATGCCGCCGGAGGTGGAGCCGGTGATTTTGCCGGTGTTATAGCAGTTTTCGACGGTGACGCCGTAGCCGCTTCCGCCGAAGATGCCGCCGGCTTTGCTGCCTGTAGCGGTGACTGCGCCTTCGTTATAGCAGCCGGTAACGGTCGAGCCGTTTGCCACAAAGCCGCCGATGATGCCGCCGACGCTGCTTGCACCGGTGACAGTGCCTTTGTTCGCGCAGTTCCGGATCGCAGCGTTATAGGCGTAGCCCGCGATGCCGCCGACGTTATTGCCGGTCGAGGTGATCGCGGCTTCGTTCACGCAGTTTTCGATCACAGAGCCGCTGCCGCTGGCATAGCCGGTGATCGCGCCTGCGCTGCCGGTCGAGGTGATCGTGCCGGAAACGGTGAGGTTCCGGATGTGCGAGTTCGCGCCGGTCTGCTTGAAAAGACCCGTTTTCGCGTTCAGGCCGCTGATGGTCTTCCCATCGCCGTCGAGCTCGACCTTGTAGTTGGAGGAAATGTCAAGCCACGGATATTTGCCAAGGTCGATATTGGCCGTCAACTTGCCGGAGACTGCATTCTTTGCGCTCTGGTTGACGAACCATGCAAGCTCTGCACCGTTCGAAATGAGATAGGTCGTACCGGCGTCATCCTTCTGCGGCTCGGTCCTGGTTGTGCCGTCCCATGCGCCCTCGGACGTTGTCTGAAGCGTGATGGTAAATTCGTTGGGGCCGCCTTCCGTCAGCGTGACGCTGCCGGTCAGATATTCTACGCCGGAGCCGGTGATGATGTAGCTGTATTCCTCGGCGTAGGCGCTGAACGTGCCGTCTTCTTTGACGATGAGCGTGTTTTTCTGCGCGTCGGTGAGCGTGATCGTGAGGTCCTTGCGGTCAATGGAAGCGCCGTTCTGATCCTGGAAGACCAGCTTGCCGGTCAGGAATTCGGCCTTCTGCACCGAAAGCGTGATCTCGGGCAGACGGCTGAGAATGCCGGTAACAGAGGGAGCGTCGTATTTGGGACCGGTGCCTTCTGCGTAGGTAATGCCGCGATGAGAAGGAACACCTGCAAAGCCGCCCTGCTTGATCGCGCCGGTCAGCGTGTAGGTTTCTTCGGCCCAGTATTTCGGGATGGTGACCGTCAGCTTCTGGCGCACCGGGTTGCCGCTGAAGTCATAGACGCCAAAGTTGCCGCCGGGGTTGCTCTTGAAATATGTGCCGTCTGTGCCTTCGTAGTACAAAGAGAAGTTGAAGTTATACGCGCCGGAGAGCTTTTCCTTGGGGCTGATCAGGTTGGAGAACTGGATGGTGAAGGAGTCGCCGGGCTTGAGGGCGGCCTTCGCCTCTTCTGTCAGCGCCTTGCCGTCCTTGTCCTGAAGCTCGTAGCTTACCTTGCGGGCGGTGATGACCTGATAGGTAGAAAGGCCGTTTTTCGTGACCTTGACGATGCTGCGGCCGGTCGGAAGACCTGTGATGGTCACCGTGCCGTCGGCCGCAGTTGTCACGCCGGTGGTCACAAAGCCGCCGGAATATGTCATGGCGGTGGCCGTCACAGTCGGGCGCAGGACGCTCACGGTGCAGCCGTCTTCGGGCTTGAAGCTGTAGGCCGCGCCGTCGTCTTCGGTGTAGAACAGAATATCATGCTCGGCGTCGAGCTGCTTTGCTTCGTCCTTCGTGATCTCCGCGTCCATGCGGTCAAGCTCCATGTTGGTCTGGATGGCGCTGCCGTCTGCGCCGACCGTCACGACAAACACGCCCGTCAGCTCCGGCCAGATGGCGGAGAAGCGCTTGGAGCTCGTCGAGCTCTGGCCCGCCATATCCGTCATCGCGTCATAGGTGACGAGGACGATGGCTGTACCGGCCTTGTTGGCGGTCATGGTCGCGACGTTCGAGTTTTTCTCGTTCGGCGTGATGGTCACAACATCGCTGGTATTGCCGCTCTCGTCGATGACCTGATAGTGCATCTCGGGAAGCGCGACCTTTGCGTTCATGTAGCTCTCGATCGCGAACCAGTTGCGGAAGGAGTTGAGCTCGAAGGTATCGCCAACGGCCATGTTCTTATAGCCCTTGGGGTTGATGTTCAGGTAGATACCCGCGCGGTCATAGACGTTGTTTTCAAAATGATAGATCGTGCTCTTATTAAAGTCGCCGGACAGGCCGAGGTCTTCTTCCGTGACCGTGTATTCCGCGCTTGCGGACAGCCTGACGTAGTTCCAGTACGTCGCGCCTTCCGGATGGCGCACACGGTAGAAGTAATCCGTGTTCTTGTCCAGCTTGAAGGTCGCCGTCTTGTTTTCTTCCGTAATTTCGACGGACGGCAGGAAGCTGTAGACGAAGTAGCTTTTCAGCGTACCAGCGTCAACGGTCGAGCCGACAGGCGCGGTGATCGTAAGCTCGACGAATTCCTTGCAGGTCACGCTGAGGCTGTCGTTCATCGTCGGCGTCTTGGAAGCAGTCGCCGGGTTGTAGTTCGGGTACTTTTCCGCATTCGGCGTTGCGGTCGCGGAGACGGTGTCGCCGAGGACGAAGATGCAGCTCGGTACCGTTTTGCCGTAGTTGTCGGCCACGCCGGACTCGATCGTGCGTTCCGTGCCGCCTGCGTCGGTGATTTTCAGCGAGAGCGTGTAGTCCGTATCCTTCACCCACGAAGACGGGCTGACGGAGATCTGATAGATGCGCTGAATTTTGAATTCCGTGTGGCTTTCGTCAACGGTGATGGTCAAACCGCCGTTGCAGTTTTCCTTTTCGTCGTAGCCCTCGACCCAGTAGGTCCCGGGCTCGAGTTCGACGGTATACTGGCTGTCTGCCGCCGTGCCGAGTGAAATTTCAGAGCCCTTCGCGTTGTCCACATACGAGAAGAGCTTGAGGGACTTGACCTGTGCGTCGTGAATGCCCGACAGGGTCACGCTGAGCTTGCCGCCATCTGCGGCCAGAACGCCGGTGGGCAGAACGCCAAGCAGCAGCACCAGCACGAGCAGCAGGCTCAAGATGCGTTTTTTCATGCTTTCATCCTCCGAAGTTAAAATATCTATCTGCAAGCCCCCAAATGGGGCGGAAACAGGGTTCGTGCAGACGAGAAAACCTGCCATTTCCTAAAAAATGGCAGGCCAACTCCGAAGAACAAAAACGCGCTGCTTTCCGGTCGGAAAACGGCGCACTCGTCCCAAATGCAACAGGCAGAGCTCGTCCCGCACATTCATCCTTTCGCCGCGAAAAAACGCGGTGCTGACAGCAGGTCTTCTGACTAGCACTCCGGAAATCGAAATTTCCACGTCCGCTTCCTGCCTTCTCGCAAAGGGTTCGTCCCCTGCAATGGCGGGCTTTCGCCCCGGCAGCATTCGCTGCTTCGGAATCGGCCTCGTGCGCACAGCTCCGGTCGAGTGGTTTTCCCGTTCTCTTGCATCGGGACCCATCAAAACAACGAGTCCCGATTACTGTACATCGGATGGTTTTTATGAAGTTTTTTCACCGCGGAAAACACCCCGCGGCTCTGTACTATCATACACGAAAAAGGGGGAAATAGCAATGCTTTTGCGCAAATATTCCTATATTACATATCGTTGACGTTAAAGACAAAAAGTACTAAAAAAAGGACAGCATAAGGTTTGCGAGTCCTGCCAGAACCATGACGAGGATGGGGCTCAGCTTCGTCTTGCGCAGCAGCACAAAGCACAGCGCAAAAATGGCCGCCATCGCGAAATTCGTCTGCGAAAGCAGGATCTCGCCGTCTGCCCAGAAAGCGTCCTTTACGATCAGCACGCCGGCAGACGCGATCATCGCCACGACCGCAGGCCGAAGCGTCGACAAAACGGTCTGAAAGGCGGAAAGGCTGCGGTATTTGAGATAGAGCCTTGCGATAAACGTCACAAGCACGCACGACGGCAGGACGCACCCAAAGGTCGCGGCCAGCGCCCCGGGGATCCCGGCGATTTTCGTGCCGACGAAGGTCGCCGCGTTGATGGCAATGGGGCCCGGCGTCATCTCGGCGATGGTGATGAGGTTTGCAAACTCCGTCATGCGCAGCCACGCGCGGTTCGATACGATCTGCGCTTCGATGAGCGGCACGGCGGCGTAGCCTCCTCCGAAGCTCAAAGCGCCGATCTGCAAAAAGCTCCAGAACAGCTGCAAATAGATCATGGCGTTTTCCTCCGTGCGGCGATAAGTGCCCGCAGCGCACCGAGCGCGAGACAGGCCAGAATGATGTAGACGACGTTGACCTTAAAAACGCAGGCAAGTAAAAAAGCCGCCAGCATGACCGCGTCCTGCGCGGCGCTCTTCTGCTTCACAACAGACGCGCCCATGTCCCACACGACCGACGCGATGACCGCGCCCACGCCCGCCTGCATTCCAAACAGCAGCGTGCTGACGAGCCGGTTATCGCGGAAAGCCTCGTAAAAAAACGAGATGACCGACAAAATGACCAGCGGCGGTAAAATCGTCGCCAGGATCGCGACCACTGCGCCCCAAAGCCCCGCGAGCTTGTAGCCCACGACGATCGCGCCGTTTACCGCGATGGGCCCCGGGGCCGACTGCGCGATGGCGACCAGATCGAGCATTTCGGCCTCGTCGATCCAGTGCAGCTCGTCGACAAATTTTTTCTTCATCAGCGACACGATCACATACCCGCCGCCGAAGGTAAACGCGCTCAGATATAACGCCTCAAAAAAGAGCTTTTTGAGGACCTTCCGTTTTTCGTTCAATGCTGTCACCTCAGCGATCAGTATAGCGCTTTGGGCGCGGTTTGTAAAACAGAAAAACTGCCCGAAGACCGCAAAGTCCTCGGGCAGAGCTTGATAAACACTTACAGATGCAGAACGCGGTCGCGGATCTCCTGCGTCCGGCCCTGGTTCCAGTACTGCGTGCCGATATAGCCGCAGGTGCGCCGGGCGACATTCATCTTCGACTGGTCGGTATTGCCGCACTGCGGGCACGTCCAGACGAGCTTACCGTCGGCGTCTTCCCTGATCTCGATCTCGCCGTCGAAGCCGCAGACCTGGCAGTAGTCGGACTTCGTGTTGAGCTCGGCGTACATGATGTGATCGTAAATGAACTTCATGACCTCGAGCACCGCGTCGACATTCTGCTGCATATTCGGCACCTCCACGTAGCTGATCGCGCCGCCGGGACTGAGCGCCTGGAACTGCGACTCGAAGGCCAGCTTCTCAAAGGCGTTGATGTGCTCGGTCACGTGGATGTGGTAGGAATTTGTGATATAGTTCTTGTCCGTGATGCCCTCGACGAGGCCGAAGCGCTTTTGCAGGCACTTGGCAAACTTGTACGTTGTGGACTCCAGCGGCGTGCCGTAGAGGGAAAAATCGATATCCGTCGCTTCCTTCCAGCGCTTGCAGGCGTCGTTCATGTGCTGCATGATCTCGAGCGCGAACGGCGTGGCCGCGGGGTCGGTGTGCGATTTTCCGGTCATGTACTTGACGCACTCGTAAAGTCCCGCGTAGCCGAGCGAGATCGTCGAGTAGCCGCCGTAGAGAAGCTTGTCGATGGGCTCGCCCTTTTTGAGCCGCGCCAGCGCACCGTACTGCCAGAGGATCGGGGCCGCGTCCGAGAGCGTGCCCTTGAGCCGGTTGTGCCGGCACATGAGCGCCTCGTAGCAAAGGTCCAGCCGCTCGTCGAAAATTTTCCAGAACTTGTCGAGCGCGCCGCCGGACGAGAGCGCCACGTCCACGAGGTTAATGGTCACCACGCCCTGATTGAACCGGCCGTAATATTTGGGCTTGCCCGGCTCGTAGTTTCCGGCGTTTGCGACATTGTTCCAGCCTGTGCCGGAGCGGTCGGGCGTCAGGAAGCTGCGGCAGCCCATGCAGGTGTACACGTCGCCGTGACCCGGCGTTTCGCCCTTGGAGAGCTTGAGCTCGCGCATTTTCTTTTCGGAGATGTAGTCCGGCACCATGCGCTTGGCGGTGCAGCGGGCGGCAAGCTTCGTGAGGTACCAGTATTTCGAATCCTCGGTGATGTTGTCCTCTTCGAGCACGTAAATGAGCTTCGGGAAGGCGGGAGTGATCCACACGCCCTTTTCGTTCTTGACGCCCTCGATGCGCTGGTTGAGCGTTTCTTCGATGATGATGGCAAGGTCCCTGCGCTCCTGTTCGTTCCGCGCCTCGCCCAGATACATGAACACGGTGATGAACGGGGCCTGGCCGTTCGTGGTCATGAGCGTCACGACCTGATACTGGATGGTCTGGACGCCGCGGCGGATCTCGTCACGCAGCCGCTTTTCCACGACCTTCGAAATGGCCTCGTCGGACGCTTCCGTGCCGAAGTCCCTGAGCTCTTCCAGAACTGCCTTGCGGATCTTCTGCCGCGAAACGTCGACAAAGGGCGCAAGGTGCGTCAGCGAAATGGACTGGCCGCCATACTGGTTGGAGGCGATCTGCGCGATGATCTGCGTTGCAATGTTGCAGGCCGTGGAGAAGCTGTGCGGCTTTTCAATGAGCGTGCCGGAGATGACCGTGCCGTTCTGGAGCATATCCTCGAGATTGACAAGGTCGCAGTTGTGCATATGCTGCGCGTAATAGTCCGCGTCGTGGAAGTGGATGATGCCGGCCTCGTGCGCTTCGACGATCTCCTGCGGCAGAAGCATCCGGCGCGTCAGGTCCTTCGATACCTCGCCCGCCATATAGTCGCGCTGGACGGCGTTGACGGTGGGGTTCTTGTTGGCGTTTTCCTGCTTGACCTCTTCGTTGTTGGACTCGATGAGGGTGAGGATCTTGTCGTCTGTCGTGTTGGACTTTCGCACCAGCGAGCGGGTATAGCGGTAGGTGATGTAGTTTTTCGCGACCTCATACGCGCCGTGCGCCATGATCTGGTGCTCGACCAGGTCCTGGATCTCCTCGACGGAAAGCGCCCGGTTCATCGACTGGCAGCTCAGCTCCACGCTCTCGGCGATGCGCCGGATCTGCATGGGCGTCAACCGTTCGGATTCCTCCACGACGTTGTTGGCCTTCGTGACGGCGGCGATGATCTTCATGATATCGAAAACGGCCTCGGAGCCGTTGCGCTTGATGATCTTCATATCGTTCTCCCTCTTTCCAGATTCTATGATGCTTCGTCCTGACAAACGTGATGCAGGAAAACAAGGAAGCCGCTTCTTTTCCTGCACACGCAAATACTATATATTGTGGCCGCAATCGTGAAAAACAACAAAATGTAGTTCCTCCGAACGCGCCATAGACACTATACTAAATCCCAGATGGCTTGTCAAGAGCAAAAACTGGATTTGAATCAAAATGTAGTGCCAAAATTGCAGAAAAAGGCCGTGGAACACAACATATAGTGTTCCACGGCCGAAACGCCCGGAGAAAGTGTCCGGTTTATCTACCACTTGTTTTCGACCTTTTCGGCAAAACCGAAAAAATCGCGCACGAAAAGCTCGCGTCCATCGTCCAGAATTGCCTTTCCCGTGAACGTTCCGAAGACCTGATGCTGGTCGGATTTGAGAAGAGCTAAATTCGTGCAGGCGGCCCTGTCCAGAATGGGCGCAAAATCCATTTCGAACCGTCCGTCGGAGCTCGTGAAGCGCCAGGGAGACAGGAGATCCTCTTTTCCGTCCTTGAAAGGTATCTCAAAGGTGATATGCTCCAGCTTGTGAAGCCTGCCGTTATAGAACAGCGCGTTTTCTGTCGCGGCCGAGGTGTCTCCGAAGCCGTAGCCGAGATTCCAGCCGAACGGTACGCCATCTAAAGTACCCGACGCGCTCGACCAGTACCACGTGTTGTGATACGTCCAGACGCCGCGCCCCCAGTCGAGAACGGCAAAGAACCGGTCAGGCGTCAGATCGAACCTTTCCCCGCCGAGCTCGACCCAGCCCGACGCGCGAAGGCAGTTGATCTTCTGATTGTAGTAAAAATGGCCGGGCTTGTCAAAGGGCGTGGCGATGACGATGCTGTCCTCCGGCTCGTCCGTGAGCGTGACGATGCCCTCGATGGCGTCCTTGCCGCGGAAGGCATCCATATGGAACGACAATTGCCGCGCACCGTCCTCATGGTAAAAGGCGAGGGCGTAGCCGGACGATGCAATTTCGCTGGCCCCCAGCCGGGATGTCTCCGGCAGACCGGTTTTTCCCATCGGGAAAAGGCGCATGGGGCTTTTGGTGATCTCCCAGCGTTCGTCGAAGTTCAGAAACGAAATGGAGCTGAGGCCCATGTAGCCGTTGTCCGCGATCGTGAGGGCCAGACCGATGTGGCCGTCGGTGATGAGATAGTAGTCCCATTCCTTGATGCGCATTTTGGGCGCACGGATCTCCTGCCGGCAGTAGACCGGAAGCAGACTCCTTGCCCAGCCGGGCTCGCGCAGATCGCCGTTCGCGTCCAACAGGGGAGCGGCCGTGGTAATTTCGTGCTGCGTCATAAAGCTTCCTCCTTGCTTGCATAGGTGTCCAGAAACCGCTTCAGCGCGGCCTTAACGCGGTTGGGCTGGGCCAGATAGCTCTTACCGTGCTCCGCGCCGGGGACCAGAACGAGCTCTTTGGGACTTTTGCAGACGGTGTAAGCTTCCTTCGTCATTTCGCAGGGGACAAATTTGTCGCCCGTGCCGTGGATGAAAAGGATCGGGTATTTACTCTCGCGCACGGCATCTAAGGTCGACGCGTCATGCAGCCCGAAGCCCGCGAAAATTTTCGTGAACGCGCTGCACAGGGGAAGAAGGAGCCCCACCGGCAGCTTCGGGCAGTCCCGGCGCAGGACGCTTTTTGCGATGGCATAGGGGCTTGTGAAGCCGCAGTCGGCGATGATGCACCGCACGTTCGCCGGGAGATCAAAGCAGCTTGCCAGCAAGACCGTCGTCGCGCCCATCGAAAGCCCGCCCAGGATCAGCGGCTCGCTTTGGCCCAGCTTCTGGCCCATGTAGGTGACCCACGAGAGAACGTCCAGCCGTTCGCGCACGCCGAGCGTCAGGTATTTTCCCTGCGAAAGGCCGTGCGCTCTCTGGTCGACGAGCAGAAGCGAGTACCCCAGCTCGTCATAATAATACGGCAGCACGAGGCCGAAATCGATCTGCCAGCACGAGCGGTAGCCGTGGAAAAGCAAAATTGTGCCCTTTGCGTTCTCGCGCGGCAGGTAGGTCGCGTGCAGGAGCTTTCCGTCGTAGCTCATAACGTGGAGCTCCTCGTGTTCGTGCGCGTTTACCCAATCGGTCGAGGCAAGGCTCGTTTCCTTGATCTCCCGGTAGGCGGGCTGATCGAGCTGCGCGGCAAGGCTTTCTTTCGTATAGCGCCGGCCGGTCAAAGCCAGCTGCACCACGTAATATCCAATGCACATCAGAACGACAAACACCGCAAGTAAGATCCAGAACAGCAACGCTTACGCCTCCTTTTTGCGCGAGAGCCTTGCAAAGCGCGAAAATGTGCGCGGCCAGACGAGCCCGGCAAACACGACGATCAGAAAATACCGCACCGCGTCGGCAGAGCCGGAGGGAAGCAGCGCGTGCAGAACCGGCTTGAGCCCCGCCTTGATGCCCACGATGAGCAAAAGCCCCAGAGAGAATTTGAGGACCTGCCCGAAAAGGGGAGCCTGCGTGTCGAAGTTCTGATAGCGGCTGTCTAAAAAGAACACGCAGAAAAGCCCAGCGATCGCGCCCAGCAGCGTCCATGCGTTTTTGACCGCGTGGGCGAGATTGCTTTCATCCTCCGAGCCTGGCGCGAAATCTGCGCGGATGCCGGAGACAT
Organism: Clostridiales bacterium UBA6388; assembly: GCA_002437575.1. Lineage (GTDB taxonomy): Bacteria > Bacillota > Clostridia > Oscillospirales > Oscillospiraceae > CAG-170. Next base: position 29,906 of record DJQK01000088.1, read on the forward strand.
AGAACACGAGCAAAACCGCCAGCGCAATGCCCGCCGCGAGAAGATACGGCATGGCCTTTTCCGTTTTCTCGCCGGAACGGAAAACAGGATACAGCGCCGCCAGCAGAACCGCCGCCATCAAAAACGCCACGCCCACGTCCAGCGGCGTGTGCACGCCCAGATACATCCGCGAAAACGGCACGAGCAGCACCAGCGCAAGGCACAGAAATTTCACCCAACGCCGCTTCGCCATAAGGCCGATCGACCCGAACGTGCCCACGGCGTTCTGCGTGTGCCCCGAAGGAAACGAGTATCCGGTCGCCGCCGCGCGGGCAGACTCGACGATCGTAAAATCAGGATCCAATACCCACGGCCGCGGAATGCGGCAGAGGATTTTCAGAAACTGGTTTCCGAGCGTCCCGAAAAGACCCACCGTAAAGCAGTAATAGCCCATGCGCTTATCCACGCACCAGAAGATCAGCAGCGCCAGCGCCATAAACGCCAACTCGTCTCCAAAATATGTGACGCCGGAAAAGAACGCGTCCAGCGCCGGCACACGCGCCGCCTCCAGAAGCTTCAGGAATTCCATAACAGCCTCCCGCAAAATCGGTTTTGAAACAGTATACCACATTTCTGCGGCAAAGGGGAGGCGCGGCTTGCAATTTCGAGAAAAAACAGTATACTAAAGAAAAACCGAAACACGCAAGAAAGCGAGAGATGAAGATGTTTTCCAATCAGCCGCGCGAGATCTACAAAAGACATATGCTCATAGAGGTCATCTGCCAGCTGCGCTTCCCGGAGATCTTGAAGATCGAGGCCGCCGAGCCCGCCGATTTTCAGGACGCCGTCCGGCAGGAGTTTCCGCAGTACGGCAAAAATATCGAGCGCCTGCCGCCCAAAAACGTTGGCGGCAAGATGGTCGATCAGGGAACGGTCAACAACTACCAGTTCCTTTCGGCAGACGGCGGCTGGAAGATCAGCCTGACCAAGGGCTTCATCGCCCTTTCCACCACGCGCTATACCCGCTGGGAGGCATTTGCCAAGCGGCTCGATTTCGTGCTGGCCGCGTTCATCAAGGTCTACAAGCCCGCGTATTTTGCGCGCGTCGGCCTGCGGTACATCAACGCCGTCAACAAAAAGGCCATGGGGCTGGACGAGTATTCGTGGCGGGAGCTCATCGCGCCGGGCTATCTCGGTTTAATGGCGGACGATGATAACCGCGAAGAGGCGTTCTTAAAATGCGAGCAGTCCGTGACGGCCAATATGCCCGGCGGGGCCAAGGCGAACATCAAGTGCGGCCCGGGTCTTCTTCGCAAGGTCGATAACCGCACGCGAGAGGTTGACGAGCAGCGGGTGTTCATGCTGGATCTGGACGTGTTCTTTGACGGCCGGACCGAGCTCAGCCACGCCGTGCCCGCGCTCAATGTCGTCCACGGAAACGCCGACAGCTTATTCAGAGGCGCACTCCAGCGGCCGCTTCTCGACGCGATGGAGCCGGAAGAGGCCTGAAAATTGTCTGTCCTGGCAAAAACCTCGTAGAGTTTCGCCCCGCAGGGCGAAATAAAATGGAAATACATTTTATCCGGCGGCGGCTTCCGACCGGAAAAATACTTCTCGCCTCGCAAGTGTGGAATTTTGCCCCATCGGGGCAAAATTATGCGCGTAGTCGAGGCGCAATCCCTTCTGTCAAGAAAGCGCCAGCTTTTTTGACAGTCAGAAAGCCCCCGATTCAAAGAATCGGGGGCTTTCAGTTACTCTGCGACCTCGATGCTGCCGCCGGTCTCGAGCGTTTTTCCGTCGAGCAGCAGAAGCTTTTCGGCAAAGAGCTTTGCAAGGCCGCTCAAAATTGCCGCCGAGGCGATAAGCTCCGTCGTGTCCTGCACGGCAAGCTCGGAGTCGATCTCCGCGCCCAGCATTTCCGCAGCGGAGCGCTTGACCTGCTCGACAAAATACTGCGTGCAGAGCCGGTGCCGCCGGGCGCAGGAGGCGTAGGCCTTCCGGACGTCCTCTTCCGGAAGATCGCCGGGCAGCAGCGTCTGGAGCATCGAAAGGCTCAGCGTCTGCTTGAACGTGCAGATCATGATCAGGTAGGCGATATGGACGCGGTAGTATTTTTTCCTGCGCGGCTCGGGGAGCATTTTCGTGCGGACATAGTTGTTGATGGCCGCAGACGTGATGGTCTGGGCCTGCTTGCTCTCGGGCGGCAGATAGCTCAGATACTGCTTGAGAAGCTGCACCACCTGCTCCATATACAGCCCAAAGTCCGGGATCTCTTCCCATGCGGGAAGACGGTAGCGCTCGAGATAGTTTTCCCACCGGCGGAGCTTTCCGGCGATGAGATCGTTATCGTAAGCCATAAAATCACACACACCTTTCAACCGCATTATACCAACTTCTTAACGGAAAAGCAAGAAGGCCATGACACATTTATCGGTTGACTTTGTGATACATATGTGGTAACCTGATATCAAGCATTAGATTGCAAATTCCGACAAAGGGGCGATTTTATGTTCCGCATTGCGACCGATACCTCCGCCAACCTCCCGACCGCTTATTTACAGGCCGAGAATATCACCGTCATTCCCTTCACCTTCCACACCGATTCCGGCGAGCAGTCGTGCATGGACACGGCAAGCTTTGACGCGAAGGCGTTCTATACCGCGATGCGAAACGGCGAAAAGGTCACGACCTCTCAGATCCCGCCGCAGCGCTTTGTCGAGTATCTTACGCCCATGCTGCAAGCGGGCGAGGACGTGCTGTTCGTGAGTATGTCCTCCGGCATCAGCGGCTCGTATGCCTCGAGCAAAATGGCCGCGAACCAGCTGAAAGAAGAGTTTCCGGAGCGGAAGATTTTCACCGTCGATACGTATTCGGCGTCGCTTGCCGAGGGGCTCGTGGTCATGAAGGCCGTCGAGTGCCGCAAACAGGGCATGGATATTGAGCAGACGTACCATCTGCTCCGCGCCATGCGCCACCGCATCGCCCAGATCTTTACCGTCGGCGACCTGCGCTATCTCAAGCGTACCGGAAGACTTTCCAATCTGGAGGCCGCCGTCGGCACAGTCTTGCAGATCAAGCCTCTTCTCAAGGGAGACCCCGAGGGAAAGATCGTCTGCTTTGCAAAGGTGCGCGGCCGGCAGCGTGCGATCGAGGAAATGGCAAAGCGCTACGCCGAGCTCGTCGTAGAGCCCGAGACGCAGACCGTCTGCATCGCCCACGCCGACTGTGAAGCCGACGCGCAGATCCTCGCGTCACTGATCCGGCGGGCCAAAGCGCCGAAGGACATTCTCATCGTCGACTACGAGCCGGTCACGGGCTCTCACGTGGGCCCCGGGGCGCTGGCGCTGTTCTTCCTCTCCGACGAGAATGTGAGAAATATCTGAACAGAAAACGAAAAAGCTGCGGAAGAGATCTCTTCCGCAGCTTTTTTTGCCGACAGGACTTGACAGGCAGCTGCGCAGGCTGTAAGTTATACAAGTATGAAAATTTCCGGGCAAAACGACCCGGCGGAGGGAGACTATGGCAGGAGGAAAGCATCTTCTGGGCAAGCCCAAAGGCAAGCACATTTTCGGCACGGCCAAGGTCGGCGAAAAGGGGCAGATCGTCATCCCCAAGGAGGCGCGGACGCTCTTCGGCGTGCAGCCGGGAGACACGCTGCTGATCCTGGGCGACGAGCAGACGGGCATCATCGTGACCAAGCCAGAGGTGATCGAAAATGCGGCAATGAAAATTTTTGAAGAGATGGAGCGGGAAGCAAAATGAAAGAACTCGAAGCCATGTATGAAGACCTCGGGGTCAGCCGCGCGGTCTACGCATATGGGGAAAAAATACTGGAGACCCTCAAGCCGCGCTTTGAAGCGATCGACCGGAACGCGGAATATAATCAGGCCAAGGTCCTGCACGCAATGCAGGAAAACAGAGTCGACGCGACGTGCTTTGCCGCCACGACGGGCTACGGCTATGACGATCTGGGAAGAGACAAGCTGGAAAAGGTGTACGCGGCGACCTTCCACACCGAAGCGGCGCTGGTCCGCCCGCAGATCACCTGCGGCACGCACGCGCTGGCCGTCGCGCTATCGGCAAACCTTCTGCCGGGAGACGAGCTTTTAAGCCCCGTGGGCGCGCCCTATGACACGCTCGAGGAGGTCATCGGCATCCGTCCCTCCAAGTGCTCGCTCAAAGAATACGGCGTAAGCTACCGGCAGGTCGATCTATTGCCGGACGGAAGCTTCGACTATGACGCCATCCGCGCGGCGATCACGGAAAAGACGAAGCTCATCACCATCCAGCGCTCCAAGGGCTACGCGACAAGGCCGTCTTTTTCCGTTTCGCAGATCGGCCAGCTCATCGCCTTCTGCAAGCAGGTCAAGCCCGGCGTTCGCTGTATGGTCGATAACTGCTACGGCGAGTTTGTCGAGACCATCGAGCCGTCCGATCTGGGCGCGGACATGATCGTCGGCAGCCTCATTAAAAATCCAGGCGGCGGTTTAGCCCCCATCGGCGGGTATATCTGCGGCACGAAGGAATGCGTCGAGCGCTGCGCGTACCGGCTGTCCGCTCCGGGCCTCGGGCAGGAGGTCGGCGCAAATCTGGGCCTGCTTCCGAGTCTGTATCAGGGCTTTTTCCTCGCGCCGACGGTCGTCTCCGGTGCGCTCAAGGGCGCGATCTTCGCGGCGAATATCTACGAAAAGCTCGGCTTCCGCGTCGTTCCGAACGGCACGGAATCGCGCCACGATATCATTCAGGCCGTCGAGCTCGGAAGCGCAGAGCGGATGCTGGCGTTCTGCAAGGGCATTCAGGCCGCAGCCCCGGTCGACAGCTACGTGACCCCCGTCCCGTGGGCCATGCCGGGCTACGATTCCGAGGTCGTGATGGCAGCGGGCGCGTTCGTACAGGGCTCTTCCATCGAGCTCTCCGCCGACGGCCCCATCCGTCCGCCGTATGCGGTCTATTTCCAGGGGGGACTGACATGGTATCACGCGAAGCTTGGCATTTTGATGAGCCTCCAGAAATTAGTTGAACAGGGACTGGTTTCCCTGTAAACACAGGGAGGAGTTTACTGCCCGGCCGTGGCCCAGAGGGCCATTTTGGTTCTGGCAGAAGCCTGCCAGCT
>DJQK01000088.1:35094-41698 GCA_002437575.1 Clostridiales bacterium UBA6388
ATCCTTTCCCTACTGAAGGGCCGCGGCCCCTCAGACACCCTTGGAGTTCTATATTTGAAGTGCAGTTCGAATCGAGCGTGCCCAGCAGTATCAGAACGCTCTCGTTCTTTCTCTAACGCAGTACCGGTTTGAAGCGTTTTCACAGAATCTTTGTGCCGAGCAGCAAATTTTCAGTCTTGAACCGGCGAAGAGCAAATTTCCTCTGGAAATTTCTCTTCGCTGGGAGGTGCTGTGGTGCGAGGAAGTCTTCCATTCCCCAACGCAGCCCCCTCACAAGGACTTTTGCAGAGCAAAAGTGCCTTGTGACGGCCAAAGACCGAAGGCTTGCCGCTCGGCAGGAAAATCGTTGAAAGTCGGCCATACCGGTACGCAAAAGCAGGCCAGAAAGAGAGTGCTGACAAAGCCCGCAGAGGTCTCAGCGTTTCAGAGGAACTAAAAGCCGGGAACCCCCAGGAGTTCAAAAGGGCCGCGGCCCTTTTGTTGGAGCTGCGCCTCAGCGCAGCAGCCCCAGCAACTTCTTCGCGGCGGCTCGACACCGCGCTTCTTTTCGCAGATAAGAAGCGTTCCGATAGCCGTTGGCAGCTTCGCTGCCTTACGGATATGGGATGCAGAGCTGGGGTCGAAAAAAGCAGGCTGGCAGGCTTCTTCCAGAATATCAATGGCCCCCTGGGCCACGGCCAGGCAGTATTAACCCCTCCGCCCCGGCAAGAATGACGTACTATAAAAATATCTTTAAGGAGAAATAAAAATCATGTGGTTCTGGCTTTCTATCATCACGCTCCTGTGCTGGAGCGGCTCGGACTTATTTTCGAAAATCGGCTGCCGCGACGCGTCGGACAAAAACGCGCACCTGAAAATGGTCGTCGCGGTCGGCGTTGTGATGGGTCTGCACGCGGCGTATGAAATTTTCATCGGCGGCACGGTCGTGACGTGGAACGTCATCTGGACCTATCTGCCGGTCTCGCTTCTTTACATCTCGTCGATGACGCTCGGCTATGTGGGGCTTCGGTACATTGAGCTTTCCATTTCCTCTCCGATCTGCAATTCCTCGGGCGCGCTGGTGGCGGTCCTGTGCCTCATTACGGGTACGCTCGACGATTCTATACAGGGCGCGATGCGCTGGGCGGTCGTCGGCGCGGTGGCGCTCGTGTGCGTTGGCGTCACCGGTCTCGGCGTTGTCGAGTCGCGCGAGGACGATGCGCTTCGCCGGGCGCGGCAGGAGGCGTCTAACTATCGCTACGCAAAATCGTGGCTTGCCATCTGCCTGCCTGTCGCGTACTGCTTACTCGACGCGGCGGGAACGTTTGCCGATTCTCTGGTTTTAGAGACGCTCGACGAGGACGCGGCGAACTGCGCGTATGAGCTGACGTTCCTGTTTGCGGCGGCGTGCAGCTTTGTCTATGTGAAATTCGTCAAAAAGGACAAGTTTATCCCGAAAATGGAAGCGCCCAAGTACATCGGCGCGGCGTTTGAAACGGCCGGTCAGTTCGCGTACATCTACGCCATCGGCGATCAGGCGCACGTAGCCCTGGCCGCGCCCATCATCTCGGCCTACTGCGTCGCGTCCGTCCTCTGGAGCCGCATTTTCCTGAAGGAAAAGCTCTCGTGGAAGCACTACGCGATGATCCTGCTCGTCGTCATCGGCATTGTCCTGCTCGGCGTCTTCGATATCTGAGGCAAAAACCGACATTCTGTGAAAAACGAACAAACCGCCGGAAAAGACCGGCGGTTTTTCATGCAATATTACTTCTTTACATTATCACATTAGTATGGTAAAGTATCACCATGATAAATGATGAAGGAACCCAAACAAAACGGTTCCAAAAACCGTCAAACCAAACAGGAGGAACAAACCATGAAAAAGATCATCGCTCTGCTGCTGGCCTGCATGATGCTCGTTGCCTGCACCGCGTGTGCCGCCAAGACCGAATCCGCAGAAGAAACCACCGCATCTGCCGAGACCGCCGCTCCCGCTGAGGAAGCCGCCGCGGAAACCGAAGAAGCCTCCGCCGAACAGGCCGCCGCTGACAGCGACATCGCTTACGTGAAGGCGAACGGCAAGCTCGTCGTCGGCATCACCGACTTTGCCCCCATGGACTACCAGAACGACGCTGGCGAATGGATCGGCTTTGACGCCGACATGGCAAAAGCCTTTGCCAAGAGCCTCGGCGTGGAAGCCGAGTTCGTCGAGATCGACTGGGACAACAAGATCATGGAGCTCGGCGCGAAGACCATCGACTGCGTCTGGAACGGCATGACCCTGACCGACGAGGTCCTGAGCGCAATGTCCTGCTCCAACGCCTACTGCAACAACTCCCAGGTCGTCGTCGTCCCCGCGGACAAGGCGGCGGACTACCAGAGCGTCGAGGCTTGCAGCTCGCTCAACTTCGCGGTCGAGTCCGGCTCTGCCGGTAAGGCCGAGGTCGAAAAGCTGGGCTACAGCTTCACCGAGGTCAAGGATCAGGCGACCGCCCTTATGGAAGTCGCCGCAGGCACCGCAGACGCAGCCGTTATCGACTCCCTGATGGCAGGCGCTATGGTCGGCGAAGGCACCGGCTATGACAGCCTGACCTACACCGTCAGCCTCAACGCGGACGAAGGCGAACAGTATGGCGTCGGTTTCCGCAAGGGCTCTGACCTGGCCGCAGCGCTCAACGACTTCTTCAAGACCGCTTACGCAGACGGCTCCATGGTCGAATGCGCCGAAACCTACGGCATTCAGGCCGCGCTCATCGCGCAGTAAGCGCAGCGAAAGATCCGCATATCCCATCCATTCGGTGATTCTCCAATTCCCCGGTACAAAGCCTGTGCCGGGGAACCACCGCGCTTTTCATGGTTTTTGACGAAATACACCCAAGAACGATTTGAAGGTAGGATCTTCCCATGACGACGTTTTCCGAGCAGTTTCCCATCGTCTTTCAAGCGCTGAACGTTGGCTTCGTTCAGACGCTCAAGCTCTTTTTCATCACGCTCATCGGCGCAATTCCGTTGGGACTTGTCATCTCGTTTGGCTCCATGAGCAATTGGGCGGCCTTTGGCTTTTTGCGGCCGTTTGTCAAAAAGCTTCCCGCGGGCGAAAAGCTCTCGTGGTGGCAGAAGGTGCAGCTCTGGTTCGTGACGGACTTCAAGCCCATCCGGCTTTTGACGCGTCTTGTCATCTGGGTCGTACGCGGCACGCCCTTGATGCTTCAGCTTCTGGTCATCTACTATTTTCCGGGCCTCGTCTGGAAAAACAACATCTGGGGCAGCGGTGAAACGGGCCGCTTTATCGCCTCGAGCGTGGCGTTCGTGTTCAACTACGCCTGCTATTTCTCGGAAATTTACCGCGGCGGCATCCAGGGCGTTCCCAAGGGCCAGCAGGAGGCCGGACAGGTCCTCGGCATGACGAAAAGCCAGATCTTCTTCCAGGTGACGCTTTTGCAGATGGTCAAAAAGATCGTCCCGCCGATGTCCAACGAAATTATTACGCTGGTCAAGGACACGTCCCTGTCCCGCATCATCGCCCTGCAGGAGGTCATCTGGGCCGGTCAGGCGTTCATGAAGGGATCGCAGGGCATTTCGGGCGCGATCTGGCCGCTGTTCTTCACGGGCGCGTATTATCTGGTATTCTCGGGCGTACTCACGCTGCTGCTCGGCTGGGCGGAGCGGAAGCTCGACTATTTTAAGGCGTAAGGAGGCGCAACATGGCTGTATTGGAAGTGCAGGGCATCTGCAAATCATTTGACAAAAACACCGTTGTGCTGCGCGGCATCGACTTTTCTCTGGAAAAGGGCGAGTCTGTGGCCATCATCGGCTCGTCCGGCAGCGGCAAAACGACGCTTCTTCGCTGCCTCAACTTTTTGACTGTGCCCGACGAAGGGAAAATCATCGTCGGCGGCGAGACGCTCTTTGATGCGGCAGACCCCGCGACGCAGAAAGAGAGCGAAATTCGAAGAAAACGCCTGCATTTTGGCCTCGTCTTCCAGAATTTCAACCTCTTCCCGCAGTATACGGCGCTGCAAAACGTCATGCTGGCAAGCGAACTTCTTGCCAAAGAGCAGCCCGACTACCGTGCGCGGAAAAAAGAGATCCACGAGGAGATCCGGCAGAACGCCGAGAAGCTTCTCAAGGACGTCGGCCTCGGCGAAAAAATGAATCTGTACCCGCACCAGCTCTCCGGCGGCCAGCAGCAGCGTGTCGCGATCGCAAGGGCGCTGGCGCTCAAGCCCGACGTTCTGTGCTTCGACGAGCCGACGTCCGCGCTCGACCCCGAGCTCACGGGAGAGGTCCTGCGCGTCATTCGGTCTCTTGCCGAGCAGAAGATGACGATGATCATCGTCACGCACGAGATGACCTTTGCCAGAGACGTTGCCGACCGCGTCATTTTCATGGACGGCGGCGTGATCGTTGAGCAGGGCGAGGCGCATCAGGTCATCGAGCACCCGACACAGGACAGAACGAAGCAGTTCCTCTCTCGTTATACAGAAGACTGATGACGATGTATGCTAATAGCGAGGACTTTCAAGTCCTCGCTATTACAACGATGGTCAGCTCATTTGTGGCAAAATGGAATGACCAAAATATGAAAATGCAATCAGGTGCGAAAGGAGGCATCCATTTACCTGTCAAATCCAATATAACAGAATCGGGCGGCAATCGTCAATAGCAAAAGCTACCGACGATTGCCGCTGTGTTTATGACATTCCCTTATTTCAGATTGCCCAGTTTTTCCCCGACAATAGCCTTTTGTGCTGCGGTAGGTTCCCAGTCAAAATCAATCTCGACAAGCAGATTATCATAGCAGAGCAAGTATTTGTTTTCCATGCCATATTCAAGGTCATAGAGCCGATAGGCTTCGTTTGCGCCCCAAGCCTTTCCGTCCTCCGCTTTATACGCATGCTTATCAAGTGGGTAGAGTTCTTCCTGCTCGTAAATCAATCGGTTTTTGCATAGATTGTAAAGTGCCGGGATACGAACTTCGGTAAGCGTGTATTCCAGTTGTGGAATGTCGGCATAGTTTTCTTCATCAAAACGAGGATATTGAGACATAGTGAATTGTCCCAGCATAAATGACATACTGCCTGTTCGCTCTTTGATGTACGCATAGTTGTCCGCGCCGAGCAAGTCCTCCACAGTCAATGGAATATTATCATGATGGATTACCCATGTAATTCCACCGTGCTTATACGTTTCCTCATTCTTTTCCCTGAAAACTCCGTGATTGGACGCATAGAGAGTGCCAAACGTGATAAGAGCCATCATTGCAAACGCAAGGACAAAACTACTCAGCATTGTGATGGTTCGATTTACACCCCTTGCAGCTTTTTTCTGCTTCAAGAATTTCTTTACCGCATTGACGATGGCAAACAAGGCTGGCATATAAATACACATCAAAACCGCAACCCAGCGTTCAAGAGGACTGCCGAGTATAATGTAGCTGATGATCCAGTACAATGCCCCAAGCAGGATAACTGCCATGATAATTTTTTGAAATGTTGCAGTATGAGGTGTTTTCAAAAATTCGCCATATTCCGCAGTAGCTTTTGCTTTGTTATACCATCCGAAATAGCAGATCAATTCCACAAGACAAAGCACTGCAAGCACGAGAAACGCGAAGCCAGAAAACAGGCGGGATGGACTGGACAATGCTTTGATTGGGTCACCCATGATTCCAGATACGAACAGTCCGCCATTCAATAGTGCAATCACGAGCAAGGCAAGATATGCCGGTATAAAACTTTTCTTTGCAGAAGCATGGATAGCCTGCACCTCCAACTTAGCATCCGTCTCGATAGGTGTGGGATTTTCACGCTCATTATAAAAAATCTGCAACTGAGCCGAGGTGCAAGCGAGTTGCCAGCCTGTATGAGCGCAGAAATCATAAAATGTTTTCTGATCCTCCGTTGGCTCAGGGTCAAATTCGGATGCTTTGGAATAGTAGGAAACTGTAAAGTGAAGCTGTTTCGGCTCAATCCGGCGATAAATCCAGCCCAAGTTTGTAATCTTTTCAAGCATCCACCCTTTCGCAGCCATTTTTTCAAGGTGACGGCTAATGCCAATGTGGTCATAAAAAGACAACAGTTCTACTCGACGCTTTTTATTTTTCATCTTCATCCCTCCCAAAAATCAAATGGTAATCGGCTAATTGTGCAGTCAGGCGGGCGCACTCTTTATCCAACATATCTTTTCCTTTGTCTGTAAGGATATAGCAGCGTCGGCGTCCCTCTACCTTAGTTTCCTGAATCATCTCGGCATCCAAAAACTGCTCTAACAGAGTATAGAGTGTGCCAGAACCAACGCTGACACGCTGATTGGTCATGGCTGGAACTTTGTCGAGAATATCCATGCCATAACATTCGTCTTTCAGACAAAGCAAAGTGTAAAACATCTGCTCCGTCAATGTTTGGAATTTTGCTCTTGCCACAAACTCACCTCCCTGTATTCTCGATAATCGAGTTTCGTGCTTATAGTATATACTCGAATATCGAGAATGTCAATGCAATATTAGAAATAGTTACATCAAGTTTACAAATATACAAGTTGGACAAGGCGAAAGTCTTGTCCAACTTTTTATGCCCGCCTTTGCCAAATTGTCCACATCAGACCGTAGTAGTGGTGAACAGCG
>DJQK01000047.1 GCA_002437575.1 Clostridiales bacterium UBA6388
ATCGACCTCTCCGCGCTCGTGGGCATGAGCTCGCCCGCGGTGTCGCACCATTTAAGGCAGTTGCGCGAGAGCGGGCTTCTCATCTCGCGCCGCGTGGGGAAAGAGGTCTACTACCGCGCTGCGGAAAACGAGCAGGCGCAGCTGCTGCACCGCATGATCGAGCGCACGATGGAAATTTCCTGTCCCGAGGAGGAGAGCAGGGCTGCGGCCAGCGCGCCGCACCTGCCCCCGCTCGACGCCGAGGTGTACGAGGGCGGCGGCACGGCTGAGCAGATCGAGACCATCCGCGCCGTGCACGACTACCTGACGCAGCACCTTTCAAGCCGCGTGACGATCGACGAGCTGTCGCGCATGTTTTTGATGAACCCCTCGACGATGAAAGCGCTCTTCAAGTCCGTCTACGGCAGCTCGCTCGCCTCGCACATCCGCGAGCACCGCATGCAGCACGCGGCAAAGCTGCTGCTCGAGGGCGACGAGAGCGTCGCGCAGGTCGCGCGCGCCGTCGGCTACGAGAGCCAGAGCAAGTTTTCGACCGAATTCCACAAGGCCTACGGCATCCTGCCGACGGAGTATCGGAGATCGCAGAAAAAGTAAATCAGATTCGTGAATATGGAAAGGGTAGGTAAGATGCCCTACCTTCCATTTTGAAAAGGCAGGGCATCTTTTAGTTAAATGCTACTGTATATTCTGGGACACCATAACGACTTCTTTGATTAGAGTTGATAGTTATGTTTATGTAATTCGCATCTTGAAGAATGGCAACAATTCGACGCAGGGCAGTATGAGCTCTCTCCGCTTCAGCGAGCTTACTAAATTTTACAGTGTGGGGATTACAACTTAAATCAATAAAGAAGTCATGACCATTACCGACGTAACATTCAAGATTAACATCAGGACCCTGCAAGTCATAAGCAACATCTCGTAGCATTTCAAGTAAGCGCTCTTCTGACATGTAAATATCCTCCTAAATTTAGTTTTATTTTATCCGCACGATTGTTCCGTGTGCGACGATCATGTGAGAAGGCGAAGACATGGTAATTTCCTTTTCATAGGAAGAAAAGTACTGAAATTGTATACTGATAACGGCATTTCCGCCAGCGTCAAATGCAAACTGCTTTAGTGATGCATATATTTGAGCCTCTGCATCAAGAATGGCTTTGGCATTGTCGAAGTTTATTCCGACAGAGACAGAATGGATACCCAAATAAGCCTCAATAGGATGCCCCTCAATATTATTTGTGGTTGTCAACAAGACATTTTCGATTTCCTGAGCACGATTTTTTTCTTCTTGTTTGCGTTCCTGCCAAGTCATATTCTTTCGGCGAAGCTCTTCGGCTTGCTTTGCGGCTTCTTCAGCCTGCTTTTGCTTAGCCTCTTCTTCTCTCTGTTTGCTTTGCTCAGCCTTAATTTCTTCAATGACCTGTGCAAAGCAGTCTTCACAGTACATTTTGCCGTTGCATTCTACTGCATCAGAGAGAAAACCTGTTCGTAAAGTTTTTCCGCATCTTTCGCAAGTAGTTGACATATTAGCGTACCTCCTGATAAAATGTGCAAAACTGCTATATTTAATATAACATGACAGAGAAAATATGTCAACTGAGACAAAAATCTGCTGAAAGAGGAGTAAGCTCGAACGTCCCCGCTTCCCACGGCGTTTCGCGGAAGCCGACGCGCCAGTCGACGTGGTCGACTATCGCAAAGTGCAGCGACGAGCACGCGGTGTGGAGCTTCCCCTGCGCCGCCTCGCCCACGGCGATGGCGACCGGCCCGTCCGCGCCGCCGATGATGCCGACGCAGAAGCCGTTCTGCGCCTCGGGCGCAAAGGAAGCGGTCTCGCGTTTGACCGGACGCGGGCGGTCGCCTTCGGCGCAGTCCTCGACAAAGATCGAGTTTTCCGGCGGCTCGGGCGTGAGCGTGTAGCTGATGGTTGTGAAATGCGTCGGGTAGTCGAACCGCGGGTCGAGGGTCATCCGCTCGCGCGGCAGTTCCTGCGGCTCGACCTCCTGCACTGTGAGAAGATACTCCGTGCCGCGGTGGGAAAAGGCAAATGTGTCGCCCACCTTGTCCGCGCGGAAGCGCGGGCCGGGGACTCGCACCTCGTCCGCCGTCATCGTGACGGAGAGCGACTTGAGCTTCGGCGCGCGCTTCGTGACGAACGGGAACGCCGCGCGGCGGATGCTCCAGCCATACGCGCGGTCAAGGCCGTAGTGCGCCATGGCGGGTTCCGCGTCGACGCAGAACCCGGGCTGCTCCGGCAGGAAAATGACGCCGCAGCCGTGGGTCGTGCGGAGCTTTGCGCCGTTCAGGGTGAGGCTTGGGGAAAAAGCAAGGCTGAGCGGGTGCTCGCGTTCCATCTGCTCGCGCTCGTCGCGCGTGAAGTCGACGGACTCGCCGCTTTCGGAATATAACCCCCACTTTTTTATAAAGCCGCGCAGCGCGGAGGCCTCCGCGCGCATACAAAAATCAACGACGATGCCCTTGGCACAGACGTAAACGGACGGCACGAACCAGTCGCGCCCCGCCCACGAAAACCACTTTTGTACAGGTACTTCCCTGCCCGCGCGCTCGAGGCCGCGATGGCCCCAGAAGCTGCCGCCGAAGTAGACCTTCCAGTCTTCTTTCTCTTTGGGTGCGTCGGGATTCATCTCGGGGTCGTAAAAGTCCTCGGTGAATTTGAGCCTGCTGAGATCAAAGGACGCTTGCAGCTCGTGCAGATACTGCCACGGCCGCTCCATCGGCGTGAGGGCAAAGGCTGTGGTGATCTGCGAGAGCACCGCCTTCTGCCCGTCCGTCGGCGGATTGGCGGCGAGGAAGGCGTCGAATTGCGCTTCATCCCACTGCCACGCCTGCTCGAGCGCCGCGCTGTCGCCCACGGCGAGAAGAAGCCGCAGAAAATCGGCGAAATCGCGCGCGATGACGTGCACGCAGTCCCTGCCGCCGTTCATCGGGCTCACGGCGAAGACCGTTTCGCCAAAGCCGCGGACGAAGCAGAAGTGGATGCCGTCGACGCCCGCCCAGCCGAAGATGCTTGCGCCCCTGGGCGTGCAGAAATAGGGATCGTTGTCCTCCTGCCGCATCACGCTGAGGGGCGATAAGTCAATACTTTTGCGCAGAAATTTCTGGTA
>DJQK01000043.1 GCA_002437575.1 Clostridiales bacterium UBA6388
CAAGAAAGAAAATGCGTTGGGACCAGCTGGCAGGCTTCTGCCAGAAAAACTTTGGCCTCTGGGCCACGGCGAGGCAGTAAAATCCATCCGATGCTTCGCACCACCTCCCCTTTCAGAGGAGGCAAGAATGGCCACGGCCAGGAAGCAGGCAAAACCTCATCCGTGGGAAACGGACAAAACAACCCTCTTGGAGGTCTCCATGAAAACAGTTACCATTTACACCGACGGCGCGTGCTCGGGCAATCCCGGCCCCGGCGGCTGGTGCGCGATCCTGAAGTACGGCGAGATCGAAAAGCAGCTCTCCGGCGGCGAGGCGCAGACGACCAACAACCGCATGGAGCTCACGGCCGTCATTGAAGCGCTGCGGGCGCTCAAAGCACCCTGCCGGGTGGAGCTCTGGTCGGACTCCAAGTACGTCATTGACGCTTTGGACAAGGGCTGGGCGAGGAGCTGGCAAAAGCGCGGCTGGGTCAAATCCGACAAAAAGCCCGCGCTCAACCCCGATCTCTGGAAGCTGCTTCTCGAGCTGTGCGAAACGCACGAGGTGATCTGCCACTGGGTCAAGGGCCACGCGGAAAACGACTATAACAACCGCTGCGACCAGCAGGCCGTTGCGGAGAGCCAAAAGTTCAAATAAGCGCAAAAAAATCCTGTACCAAACCGGTACAGGATTTTTTTGCGGGAAGCTCTGATTCAATCAGCAGCTGCGGGCAGCGAGAGATTTTTCGTCAAGGCAAGATTTGAAACCGCGGCATTGGCGGAAAAGATTCGCTGTCCGCCGCTGAGGATTGATTCAGAGGTTCCCCTAATTCCAAAAGTCGGGCTCGGGCATCGCGGAGGGGTCTCCGGTGTAGTGGTTATCATCGTCGCCATCGTCCGGGTCGACCGTGGGATCGTAATCCGGATCGTAGTTCGGATCATCCGGATCGGGCTCTTCGGGGACGTCGGGTTCGGGCTCTACATACGGCGTGACGGAATAGCAGCGGTCGCGGTGCTTGAACTGGTCGGTGTGCAGAAGCTCGGAGCGAATCGTACTGCCGTCGGCGGCGATGAAGTCGCGGTAGGCGTTGATGGTGTAGCCGGTGTACTCGCCCTCAATGATGCTGCCCAGCACGTATTTGTTGCCGTTTGCGTCGACAGCCAGATCGATGGCGTTGCCGTTTGCGTCCACACCTGCGCCCTTGGCGATCGTAATTTCGACCTTCTTGCCGTCAATTTCGGCGACGGTCTTCCACGCGGTGGAGCTGGCATATACGCCGCGGAGCTTGATGTGGTCGTAGTCGTGCTCCTGCTTGGTGCCGACGAGCTTGATGTGCACGTAGCCGCCGGAGACGGACGCGTCGATGCGAAGGGGCATATCGGTCGAGTTTTTGAACTTGAAGTCCAGACTCGGCCAATAGATCGTTGCGTCCATGCCGGGCTCAACGTAGGTGACGAGGTACATATGCGGCGAGCGCTCGGTGACCTCAAGGTCGGCAAGGAGCGTGCAGGTGTAAATGGTCGATGCGACCTGGCAGATGCCGCCGCCCTCCTGGGCCTCGCTCTTGCCGCCGTCGGTATAGACGATGGCCGCCTGATAGCCCTTTTCCTTCGTGCGCTCACCGACGATCTTGTTGAACGAGAACTCATCGCCGGGGTTCAGAACCGTGCCGTTGATGGCCTTGCAGGCCAGCTCCAGATTCTTGGTTCTGGCGGCATTTGCGGTGTGCGGGCTGTCGTAGGAAGCAAGCGTATCGGCAAAGTAGGTCTTTTTGAGATCTTCCAGCGTGACCGCGGGGATGAGGTCTTCCATCTGGATGGTGATGACGTCTCCGGCCTTGGCCATGGCGAGCTTCTGGGTGTAGTACGGAAGATCGAAGCCGTAGCCGTTGACCTCCGGGACGAGCTCCTTCTTTTCTTCATCGTAATATGCGTCGGTCATTTCCTTGCAGTATTTGTCGTAGTACTGCTGTAGATCGACGCTCTCGCACGCAACGGTGTCGTAGTCAAAGTCCAGATCGCTGAAATCGCCGGAGGCAAAGCGCGCGATAACGGCGTCATAGAGCTTGTCGGCATCGAGCGAAATGGCGGGAGAACCGGCGGTGATGGTGATCGTGCCGGCATCCTCGTCGACCTTGACGATGGGGTCGATTTTGTCGGACGCGCATTCGCGTGCGGTCTGGTCGATGAGGGTGCGGATATACTCGGTGTCGAGATTCAGGCTCGAATCGAGATCGACCGTGTATTCGCTTTTTCCGGCGCGAAGATAGTTGATCACGGCCGAAATGGGGCCGCCGGAACGGCCGCAGCGCATGGCCTCGTCGATGGCCTGCTCGGGATTGAGCGCGATCTGCGTGACCTCGGGCGTGAGGCTCAGGGTCCGGTCAGGAAGCACAACGTTCAGCGTATCGCTGGCGTAGCTTTTTTCCACGGCCTCGGAGACCGCGGAGATGGCGGCGTCGCGCTTGAGCCCGCCGACGTTTACACCCGCGACATACACGTTCGGATAGATCGCGTCCTGATTTTTAAGCACAAAGCCATACGAGCAGACACCGAGAACGACGAGGACGGCAATCGCCAGCGCGATGATGAGGCCCTTTTTGCCGGAGCCCTGCCTGGGCTGCTTCGCGGCCTTGGCGGGTTTATTGACCTGCTGCTCCGCGACCGACGGCTTTTTGGGCGTGCGGCTCTGCTCGAATTTACCTTTCTTTCTGATAATGATCCCTCCAATCTTCAACCGGCAGGGATTGCCGGGAGGTGGTGAAATAGAAGCGTCGGTATTATGACAACTATAGTGTTTACCATTATACCGAAGTACGCGGCTTTTTGCAACGGCATTTCGACCAAGAATCGCGGCCAAATTCTGAATTTCTCCTTAAGAATTATCACATTCCTTAGACGAAGCGCCTGCGTCATTTGTTCCGGATGAGACTGTAGCGGCCGACGAGCTGCTCGGCAAGCTTCAGAGCGTCCTCGCCGGACTTGAGCTTGACGGTGATGGCCGGGATCTTTCCGGCGGCAAAGAAGACGCGTCCTTTGAAGCCCGGCTCTTCACAGAGCGCCGAAATGGCGGCAAAATCGAACACGCCGAGCGAGATGGTCAGCGTCTGGCCCTTCTGGCTGATCTCGACAATGCCGCAGGCGGCGGCTCTGGCGCGAAGCAGCGCGATGGCGATCAGGTTCATGACGCCCTTGGGAGGATCGCCGTACCGGTCGACGATCTCGTCGAGCAGATCGTCCGCGTCCTCCTGCGTGCGGATGGCGGCCATGCGGCGGTAGAGGTCCATGCGCTGTTCGCCGGAGGTGACATAGGATTTGGCGATGTTTGCCGTGACGTCGAGGTCGGCGGTGCACTCGGGCTCTTTGAGGGCTTCTTCGCCGCGCTCTTCCAGAACCGCGTCTTCGAGCAGCTTCAGGTACATATCGTAGCCGACCGAGAGCATATGGCCCGACTGCTCCGAGCCGAGCAGGTCGCCCGCGCCTCGAATTTCCAGATCGCGCATGGCAATCTTAAAGCCGGAGCCGAACTCGGCGTATTCGCGGATGGCCTCGAGCCGCTTTTCCGCGACCTCGGAGAGGACCTTGCCGCGCCGGAAGGTGAGATAGGCGTAGGCGTGGCGGCTGGATCTGCCGACACGGCCGCGCAGCTGGTGCAGCTGGGCAAGGCCGAGCTTATCCGCGTCTTCGATGATGAGGGTATTGACGTTCGGAATATCGATGCCGGTCTCGATGATGGTCGTGCAGACGAGGATCTGGATCTGCCCGTCGGCCATGGCCTGCATGACATCGGACAGCTGCTCCTGATTCATCTTTCCGTGCGCGACGGCGATTTCCACGTCTCCGAGCCGGGTTTTGAGTTTTGCGGCGCACTCGTCGATGGTTTCCACACGGTTGTGCAGGTAATAGACCTGCCCGCCTCTGGCGAGCTCGCGCCGGATGGCTTCATCGAGAATGCGGTCGCTGTGCTCCAGAACGAAGGTCTGCACGGGATAACGGTCGTGCGGCGGCTGCTCGATGGTAGACATATCGCGAAGACCGGAGAGGGCCATATTGAGCGTGCGCGGGATGGGTGTGGCCGACAAGGTCAGCACGTCGACGCCGCGGGAAATTTCCTTGAGGCGTTCTTTGTGGCTCACGCCGAAGCGCTGCTCTTCGTCGACGATGAGAAGGCCGAGGTCTTTGAAGCGGACGTTTTTCTGCAAGAGCTTGTGCGTGCCGATGATCAGGTCGATTTTTCCGGTTTCGAGCTCCTGAAGCGTCTTTTTGAGCTGCGCCGGCGTGCGGAAGCGGGACAGCACGTCGATCGTCACCGGGAACGAGCCGAAGCGCTTGAGCGCCGTGAGGTAGTGCTGCTGGGCCAAAACTGTCGTGGGGACCAGGATCGCGGCCTGCTTGCCGTCTAAAATGCACTTCATGACCGCGCGGAGAGCAACCTCGGTTTTTCCGAAGCCGACGTCGCCGCAGAGTAACCGCTCCATGGGCGCGGGAGACTCCATGTCGTGCTTTATCTCGGCGATGGCGCGGAGCTGATCGTCCGTTTCGGCGTATTCAAAGCTCTCTTCAAACTCCTTCTGCCAGGGAGAATCCGCCGCGAAGGCAAAGCCCGGCCGGCGCTTTCGTTCGGCGTAGAGCTGGATGAGACCCGCGGCCAGATCTTTTGCTGCGGCTTTTGCTTTGGCCTTGGCCTTCTGCCACTGATCGCCGCCGAGCTTGTTGAGCCGGACGGTCTGGTTTTCGCCGCCGGAGCCGATGTATTTGCTGACCAGGTCCAGCTGCGTGGCCGGAACGTAGAGAGTGTCCGTGCCCTGATAGGCAATTTTGACGTAGTCCTTGATCGTGCCGCCGACCTTCATCTGCTCCATGCCGACGTAGCGGCCGATGCCGTGGTGCTCGTGGACGACGAGATCGCCGGGGGTAAGGTCCGTGAAGGACTCGAGCTTTTTGCGGTTGGAGGGCGTTTTTTTGGGCTTCGGCTTGCGCTCGGTGCGCTTGACAAGAAGCTGCCCCTCGGTCAAGATGGCAAAGCGCAGGTCGGGATATTCCAGACCCGCCGGAAGAGAGCCGTCGGTGAGGAAGACCTGCCCGGCCTGCGGCAGATGGACCGCCGGGAAGGCCAGAAGGGCGTTGACGCCCTCTTTTACGAGCATATCCTTGAGAATTTCGCCGCGCCGTTTGCCGCCGCACAGGACCAGGCAGCCGTACTCGTTTTTGACGTAGTTTTTCAGATCGCTCACCGCCGTCTCGAGACTGCCGCCGTAGCCCGGGAGCTGCCGCGCGGTGACCGATAAAAGCTGCTGCGGCGGAAGGCTCTCGGGGAAGCGTGCGGACAGGAAGCTGTCAAAATAGACGACGGGCCGTCCGCGCATCCTTGCGGCGAGGTCTTCGAACGAGAGGTAAAAATCGCAGAGCTCGCCTGCCAATCTTCCAGACTCCAGAAACGCGTCGAGGCCGAGGCCAAACTCCTCCTCCTGCGCTTTGGCGGCGCGGGAAAGAGCGCCGTGGTCGCAGAAATAGACGGTAGTCTCGCTCGAAAGATAGTCCGCCGCGCAGGAAAATTCGGGGTAGATGAGGGCCATATAGCGGTCTGCGGACGGAAAGCTCACACCGCTTTGCAGGCTTTCCATATCGCGCGTGAGCGTGGTGATCAGGTTCTCGTGCGGCGTCTTGCGGCGCTTCTGCCTTGCAAGGATACTCTCTAAATCGCGGCACAGGCCGTCGACGCCGTCCGGGTGCAGCTGCGGCAGGCTTTCGGCCACGGGTAAAAGCAGCACTTCTTCAGCATTTTCTGTCCGGCGCTGCGTCGTGGGGTCGAAAAAGCCCATGGCGTCGAGCTCGTCGCCAAAAAATTCGCAGCGCACCGGAAGATTTTCGCCCGGCGAAAAGACATCCAGGATACCGCCGCGCAGGGCGAACTGACCCGCGCCTTCAACGAGCGTCGTTCGGGTGTAGCCGGCCTGTGTGAGCTTTTCCGCGAGCTCGTCGGGAGAAAAGCCTGCCCCCACGCGAAGACGGATGCTGGCCGAAAACAGGACCTCGCGCGGCATCGTCCGAAGCGATAAGGCCCGCGTACTTGCGATGAGCAGCGGGAGCTTTCCGGCGGCCAGATCGTAAAGAAGCTTCAGCCGCTTCTGCTCCCACTGGCGCGAAACGCCGGAGGCCTCGACAAAGGTCAGCTCGCGCTCGGGTAAAATGGGGGCCTGCACGCCGAGAAAGCTCTCCAGCTCCTCCTGAAGCCGGGACGCGGCCAGCTCGTCCTGACAGATGAGGACCGACGGACGCGCGGCCGCAGCGTGAAGGGCGGCGATGAAATGGGTGCGCGTGATCTGGCTGAGCCCCGAGACCGCGCAGACAGCGCAGCGGGAGATGCTGTCTAAAATCTGCCGGTATTCCGGGCTTTTTTCCAGCACCTGCAAAAGAATGTTCATGGAGCAAGACCTCCTTCAATGAGAAATTTCAAAAATATGGTATTTTATAAAATGCCAAGCGCCCTCATGGAAAGCTCCATGGGGGTATTGGACGAAAATGCGGGTTTTATGGGGAAACGGAATTTTGCCCGAAGGCTCATTTTCCATTGTATGCGCTGGCGGCCTTTTCCGTGCCGGACTCTACGATGCAAAGAGCGGCCTCGGCCGCGTGATGCAGGGCTGTCTGGAAGGACTCCTGGTCTTCCTTGGGGATGTTGGAGAGCACCCAGTCGGCCAGATCGTAATCGGGGTGCGGCTTATCGCCCACGCCGACCTTTACGCGCGGGAACTGGTCGGTGCCGAGGCTCGAGATAATCGACTTGATGCCGTTGTGCCCGCCGGCCGAGCCGCTTTTGCGGACGCGGATCTTGCCAACGGGGAGGCTGATATCGTCAAAGATGACGATGATGCGCTCGGGCGGGATCTTGTAAAAATGGGCGCAGGGCTCTATGGACAGGCCCGACGCGTTCATATAGGTCTGGGGCTTTAAGAGGATCAGGCGCTTGCCCTTGTAGTCGCACGAGCCGCTCTCACCCTTGAATTTGGGCTTGTTGACGCGCACGCCGAGGGCCTTGGCCAGCTGATCTATGGCCAGAAATCCCGTGTTGTGCCGGGTCTTTTCATACTCCCGGCCGGGGTTGCCGAGACCCGCAATGAGCCAGGTCTCGGCAGCGTTGGACGAAAAAAACATAGGGCAGCACCTCACAATTGTGTCTTCGAGCCTCGCCGGATCTTTTCCGTCAATTCTGCGGTTTGGAAAACGAGAAATATAGCGCAGCCGTTGGCGACGAAGGAGCCTTACGGATGCGGCATACCCCTTGCGG
>DJQK01000096.1:0-153 GCA_002437575.1 Clostridiales bacterium UBA6388
TGGCGGAAGCGAAAGCGAATAGAAAGCAGTAATCAAAATCCACAGCGGAGGGAGGTGCGGATATGAAGGATAATCGTGATAGACAAATGGCGCAGCTCGCAGGCTGGACATGGGAGTTGAACGGCTTTCTTACCCGCAGCGGATATGACCGCT
>DJQK01000096.1:302-812 GCA_002437575.1 Clostridiales bacterium UBA6388
AGTACCGGCGTGTGCGGCAGATTGGTGCAATCTATAACAATTCCGAAAAGAGCCGTGCGGATGTCGTTTCCGAGTTTGCTGCTCAAAGCGGATACAAGGATGAAAGCGGATCTGCGGACGCGCTGCTGACCATTGCCCGGCGCAACCGCAGCATTGTTTCCCTCTACCGCACGGAGCAGGATGAGGGCGGCGAGGAAACCGGCGAGGATGTGACGCGCGACGATAGCTGGAACTATGCCGACATCCGCTGGAACGGGATTCAGGCAAAGGCGGTCGCGGCGGCATTTGAGCAGTTATCCTATAAAGAGCGATGGTATCTGGAAAAACGGAACGCCGTCTGCATGACCTGCGGGCGCGTCAGCCCACTGTCCACGCAGTCCACCTTTGAGGACTTGGCGGTGGATTTCGAGGGTACGACAGCAAGCGGTGCGGAACGGTTCTACCGGCGCACATTGGACAAGCTGCGCCTGAAGCTGCTGGAAAGCGGCCTTGTCCATACCGTGACGCTGA
>DJQK01000096.1:845-9981 GCA_002437575.1 Clostridiales bacterium UBA6388
CAAAAAAATAGCCGCCGCTGTCTACCTGTATCAGGCAGACAACGACGGCGAATGGGGCGAACTTCGGTTTGATTTTGAAAACGGCACAGCGGAGATCGTCAAACTGGCAGATTGGGACACAGTACAATCCAATGTTTTTGCAAAAACGGCGATCCGTTTTGTTCAGGGCTTACCGGAAGCAAGGCTGCTGAAATCATGTGTATTGGCGTTTGCGCAAGAGATGCCTGGCATATGGGCGTTTAGAAAAAATCACGTAGGTTTCCTTCGGTCAAATTGTTCTTTTAGGAAAAACAGAGAAATTTCATAAAACTTTTTTGTTAATTTGTCGATATTGACAACGCAAAATAGTCTGACTATAATGAAAAACAAGAAAACACAATCCAAGCAAACGCAAACGGTGATTGCTGTATGAGAAAAGAATCGGAGGTCGTCTGTTTCATTACGACGGCAAAAATTCCAGCCAATAATCCCATGGCAGAAGCCCATGAAGCGATCGCAGTCGGGCTGTTCATCAACTATAAAACGGGAGAAATTGTCGACGTGTCTTCGCTTTACGCCGTCGCCTGTGTGCAGGAATTTCTGAAAGGACTGCTGATTCATCGCAACGTTCATGAAGAGCCGGTCGAAGATCTGCTCTGGTCCGTGCAGGAATACATGAACTGTTCCACACAGAAAGCTGTCTGTGTTTGCATCCGCAAGGCAATTGTCGCTTATGTCCAGTGGCGCAATGAGCGAGGACTGGACACCAGTTTCCCCGGTTTGCGGATGGAAGAGAACTGAATAAACCATTGCTTTATTTACACGTTGCCGGCTTTCCGCTTGCACGCCCCAGTAAATAGAACCCAATGATTGACCGACGCCGATAGCGGTGTCTTGTCGATTGTTGGGTTTTTGTTTTTTCAACTGAATACGTCATTGCTTTATCTACGGAGCGTCTGTTATCCACAGATGCCGCAACAGTACATAAAAACCAATGGCCGATTGAATTCCTTCTGTGACAGGAGGAGTCCGTCGCCCATTGGTTTTTTATTTTGGTTTTTTACAGAAAGGAACGATGGAACATGGCAAAATACAGCAGAACGCTGACAGAACAGGACATCCGAAACGGTGTGCTGTTCCCGGACGAGCTGATGGTCCAGATCCGCGACCAGATTGCGATGTGCGGAGAAGACCAGTGCGGCGAACGCATTTACTTTGAAAACGCGGGAGGCGCACCGACGCTCAAGAAGGTCTGCGAGGTCGCAGCATGGGCAAGTGAAATTCCGGATTTCCCGAATCGTCCCACCCCTGGTGCGCAGCCGCTGCAAAAAATGGTTACGGAGGGAATTGCCGACGCAAAGCTGACCTTCGGCGCAAAATCCGGCGCGATTCTCTGCGATCTGACGGTTTCCAAGTCGATTTTCACCATGACGGGCGTCATCATGAACGCCGTTCCCGGTACAAACGTCGTCACCAGCAACCTCGAACATCCGGCGACCTACGACGCCTGCCGTTTCTTCGGCGGTATCATGAACAAGGAAGTGCGCGTGGCGGAGATCAACAAGAAGACAGGTGCAATTGATATTGACGATCTTCTGAGCAAGATCGACCTGAACACATGTCTTCTTTCTCTGATCCATGCGTCAAACGTCATTGGCACGGTCAACGATATTGAAACCATTGTCCGCGAGGCGCGGAAGATCAAGCCGGACCTTTATATTCTGCTTGACTGCACGCAGCATATTCCGCACGGTACGATCGACGTCGAGGCGCTGAAAATCGATGCCGCCGGCTTCGCGCCTTATAAGATTCTTGGCAAGCGCGGTCTTGGCATCGGCTGGCTGTCGGAGCGCGCGTCGCTTCTGCCGCATCCGCATTTCCTCGACGGCGCGGTGAATGACTGGGACCTCGGCAACTACGAGCCTGCCGGCATGGCGGCGCTGACGATGGTCAACGACTACATCTGCTGGATCGGCAGTCAGTTTGTAGACAGCNNACAGCGACGACCGCCGCACGCTCTTTGTTGCAGGTATGGAGGCAATCGAGCTGCATGAACGCGCGCTGATGTACCGGATGCTCAACGGCACGTCTGACGCACCCGGCGTCAAGGATATTCCCGGCGTGAAGCTGTATTTCATGGACGATCTGACACGGCGCGACGCCATTCTTCCCATGACATTTGCCGATCTCGATGCTGTGAGCGCGATGAAAAAGTACATTGCAAACGGCATTTATCTCTACAACCGCGCACTGAGCAACAAGATGTCCCGCCGCGTACTCGATTCCGCCGGAATCCCCTCTATTGTCCGTGTTGCACCGCTGCACTTCAACACCAAAGAGGAGATCGACCGTTTCCTGCATATCACGATGCAGATCGCAAAAGGCGAGCTGTAAGACAGAAAAACGTGCCCAAACGGAGCAGATCCGTTGATAATAAAACAATTTTAGGAGGTTTACACAATGGGCAAGTATATTGGGTGCGAAACCCTGATTACCACCTGTTCCAACTGCAAGAAGGACGAAAACATTCTGGTTGTCACCGACGAAACCAGCTACGAAATCGGCATGGCATTCTGGCAGACGCTGAAGGACATGGGCTTTGAAAAGCGTGCGCTGGTTCTGATGCCGGATAACAAGATGCACGGCGAAGAGCCAAATGAAATTGTCGCTGCCGCGATGCTGAAGGCAGACGTCATGTTCCGCGCAACGACGCTGTCCCTTTCCCACACAGACGCAAAGAAGCTCGCCTGTGCCAACGGTACGCGTGATCTCAACTGCGCCGACTACAACATGCGCATGCTGACCGAAAGCGGCGGTCTGTTTACCGACTTCATCAAGAACCGTGAGGTCGTCGACCGCGTGGCAAAGGCGCTCAAGGGTAAGACCATTACCGTTACTTCGCCCGGCGGCACGAACTTTACCGCCAGCATCGAAGGCTGCGAGTCCTGGCCGCAGTACGGCATGAGCACCGAAGTCGGTCAGACCTCTTCGCCCCCTGACATCGAGGCAAACATCTACATCAAGCGCTTCACCGGCAACGGTGTTCTGTGCATCGACGCAAGTATGCCGCATCCGGATCTCGGTGTGATCACCGATGAGGGCGGCGTCATGATCGACATCAAAGATAGCCTTGCCACTAAGATCAGCGGCGGCGAGCAGGCAGAAAAGCTTCGCAATCTGCTTGCCAGCTACCATGACGGCCGCGTCTATGAAATCGGCGAAATCGGCATCGGTCTGAACCCCGACGGTATTCTTTCCGGGCGTATGCTCGAAGACGAGGGTACGTTCCGCACCGTGCATATGGCGCTTGGCTGCGGCAGCTCGAAGTCCATTGATAAGAGCAGCAACACCTGCCCGTTCCATCTGGATATGCTGATGCATCGTCCCACCATCGCGGTCGACGGTCGCGTGATCATCAAAGACGGCGACGTCGTCTGCTAAGTCTCAAAAAGACCGCCGGACTTTTGCTCCGGCGGTCCAAACCAAAATAAAAAGGAGAATTACTATGAAATCCACACTGTATGTTGCCCTTGAAAACACGCTGGACGTTTCCATGAAGCAGTTCAAGCAGGAAATTCAGACAAACCGTGAATGCTGCCTGCTGCTCGTTCCCGATGAAAAGAGCGAGTTTATCGACGCCATCGTCGCTAAGACCGGCGCTGAGGTCAAGAAGGCGTAAGCCTGCGGAGTACGGGCAATGGGAAAAACAATTATTGAGAAGATCTTCTCAAAGAAGGCTGGCTATGAAGTCAGCGCCGGTCAGTCGATCGTCTGTGAGGTCGATCAGATCATGACCAACGACGCTTCGGGTCCTCTTTCCATTTCGATCATGAAGGAACATGGGCGCGAAATCGTCGCCGATCCGTCGAAGATCTCCATTTTCATGGATCACTACACGCCCTGTCCCAACAGCCAGGTCGCAGGTTTGCAGCAGAGCATCATGGACTTCCAGCAGAAAAATCCCGGCATCCGTGTGACGACGACCGGCTATGGCATCTGCCATCATCTGATGGACGAGTTCGGTCTTGTCGCACCGGGAAGACTGATCGTCGGCGGCGACTCGCATTCGACGACCTACGGATTTTTGAATGCCGCAGGCATCGGCGTCGGCTCGACAGATATTGCCATCGCCATGATCACCGGAAAGCTCTGGTTCAAGGTTCCCGATACTATCCGCGTTGACTTCATGGGTTCCATGCGCAAGGGCGTATCCGGCAAGGATGTCGCGCTGTATCTGGTCAACCGCATCGGACCGAACGGCGGCAGCTACCGCGCGGTGGAATTCGGCGGCAGCGGCATTGCAAACCTTCCGATCAACGACCGCAAGACCATCTGTAACCTGATGGCAGAGTGCGGCGCAAAATGCGGTATTATGCCGTATGACGAGCTGGCGGAACAGTATTGCATCGAGCGCGGTATTGACCACGCCAACCCGGTTGCGCCGGATGCGGACTGCGTTTACGCAGAGCGGATCCTCGTCGATCTGGACGCCGTCGAGCCGGTCATTGCCGTGCCGCATAATGTCCATACGATCAAAACCGTCCGCGAGCTGGTCGGAACGCCCATTCATATGGCGATGCTCGGCACCTGCACCGGCGGCAAAATCGACGACTTCCGTGAGGCGGCGCAGGTTGTACGCGCCATGGATGGACCGTTCAAGGCTGAAGTGCTGGTCGTCCCGGCGTCTCAGAAGATTCTGCTGCAAATGATGCAGGAGGGCATTGCAGACCTCTTTGTCCGCAAGGGTGCAACACTGCTGCCTGCCGGCTGCGGCTCATGCTGCGGCAGCAGCCCCGGCGTTCCCAGAGACGGCTTCAACGTCATTTCCACCGCCAACCGCAATTTCCTCGGCAGAATGGGCAACGTCAAGGCAAACATCTATCTCGCCTCCCCGCAGGTCACAGCATACTGTGCGATGCTCGGCTGCGTCGGCGATCCCACGGAGGTGCTGGCATGAGTTATTCCTTTACCGGCAAGGTTTTCAAGTTTGCCGACAACATCAATACCGATTACATCATTTCCTCGCGCAGAAAGCGCGACACGCTGGACTTAAATGTCCTCAAGCATTATATCATGGAAGACATCCGCCCCGGCTTTTTCGAGGAATTGTCCGACGCCAACATTCTGGTTGCCGGAGAAAACTTCGGCTGCGGCTCGGCAATGGAGGTTGCGGCACAGGTCGTCAAGGCAAACAACGTCGGCGCGGTGATCGCGAAATCGTTCTCGCGGAGCTATTTCCGCAACTGCATCAATAACGGTCTTCTCGTTGTGCAGATGAACACCGATTCCATCCGCGAGGGCGACGAGCTGCATGTGCGCATGGATGCAGGGAAGATCTTTGTGGATAACCGGACAACCGGCGAGCAGTTCACCGCCGAAGGCTACTCTCCGGAGTTGAGCCGGATGATTCTTGCGGGCGGCGTGATGAATGATCTGGATAGCTTTATGGGCAAATAAGGAGAGATACCATGGGAAAAACCTTTGCAGAAAAAATACTGGCAAAAAACAGCGGCAGAGCAGAAGTCAATCCCGGCGATTTTCTGATGATTCGCCCCGACGTTCTGCTGACGGATGAAGCATCCGCACGCGTCAGTGAAATCTTCCAGGAAATCGGCGCGAAGGAGCTGCCGTGTCCGGATAACATCGGCATCGTGCTGGACCACTGCTCGCCCGCGTGCAGCCAGACACAGGCGACCTCGCACGATACGGTTCGCAAATTCCTGCACAACCACAAGGTTGGCGCGTTCTTTGATGTCGGCATGGGCATCTCGCACCAGCTGCTTGCCGAAAACGGCATGATCGGTCCCGGCAAAATCGTCGTCGGCAGCGATTCGCACACCATTACCAACAGCGCCTTCGGCGCGTTCTGCGCCGGCATCAGCCGCACGGAGATGGCAGGGCTTTACGCGACGGGCGAGATCTGGATGATGGTCCCCGGCAGCATCCGAATCAATTTCAGCGGCAAGCTCCCAGATTATGCCTCCGCCAAAGACGTGGCGCTGTGTATTCTGGGCATTCTCGGAGAGGCCGGCGCGACCTACAAGAGCGTGGAGTATCACAATGCGGGCTGCTTCTCCATGGATGAGCGGCGCATCCTCTGCAACGCGCTGGCGGAAGCCGGTGCAAAGTCGGCGTTTATCGCGCCTGACGCTGTGACTGATGCGTGGCTGAAGCAGTATACCGGTAAGGTCGACTACACTGCGATTCTCCCCGACGAGGACGCCAGCTATGAGCGCGTGATCGACATCGACCTTTCTCTGGTCGTACCGGAGGTCGCCGTTCCGCACTCTCCGGCAAATGCTGTTCCGATTGAAGATCTGGGCGAAAAGATTCCGGTCAATCAGTGCTTTGTCGGCACCTGCACGGGCGGTCGCCTGTCTGACATCGCCGCGGCGGCGCGTGTGATGCAGGGCAAGCACGTCGCGCCCTTCGTGCGGATGATCGTCGGTCCGGTTTCGAAAAACGTACTGGAAGAAGCGATGGAGCTTGGCTACATCAAAACGCTTCTGGACGCTGGAGCGGTACTCATCCCGCCCGGATGCGGTCCGTGCGCGGGTGTTCATCAGGGCGTTCTGGCGCCCGGTGAGGTCTGCGTTTCCTCGGGTATCCGCAATTATAAGGGCCGCATGGGAAGCGTGGACGCCAAAATCTATGTCGCCAGCGCTGAGACAGTTGCGTGCAGCGCACTGACAGGTTTTATCACAGATCCGCGTGATGTACGTAAGGAGGGCTGAAATCATGGATCAGAAACACCTTGTAACAGTCTGGAAGCTCGGCAACAACATCAACACCGACCTTCTTTATCCTTCCAAGTATCTCTATGAAAGCCAGGAGCCTGCTGTTCTGGCAAGCCACGTGCTGGAGCCGATCTACCCGGATTTTCAGCACATGATCACGCCGGGCGACTTCGTAGTCGCAGGTGAGAACTTCGGCTGCGGCAGCTCCCGCGAGCAGGCGGTCACGGCGCTCAAATACGCCGGCTGCGGCGGCATCATTGCAAAGTCCTACAGCCGCATTTTCTTCCGCAACTGCATCGCGCACGGCATTTCTGCCATCGTCTGCCCCGAGGCAGTCGACGCAGTGGAAGAGGGCGATAAGATCTGCGTCGACGGCGAGAACGGAAAGATTTACGTCGGCGATCAGGTCTACACCTTCTCCGGCTTCGGCGATTACGTCGGCGCGATTCTCAAGAGCGGCGGGTTGATCCCGTTCCTTCGCAAGCGTATGGAAAATTGCTGACAAGCTATTGCAAAATCAGTGCGTAGCGTAGAAAATAGAAAGCAAGGGATGAACTCTGTATCTGCAATAACAATCACTGATAATGGAGGTTCCGTATGGAGGATAAAAAAACAAGAACCAAATTCATAAAGATCATGACAGTTAGCCTTGTGCTAGGAATTGCCCTCGGCGTTTTCGCAGGCTTCCTGCGTCAATGTTTACCAGCGGAGGTATGGGAAGTCATCAACAGCATTTTCTTTCAGGACATCACCACCGCAGAAGGTCAGAACGCCATAGGTCTGTTCTATATTGTGCAGACCATGTTTACAAACGCCCTGAAGCTTGCCATCGTTCCGCTCGTGTTTTTCTCCATGATTCTTTCGGTTTGCAGCATGAGTGATATGCGTAAGCTCGGGCGCATCGCGGCGAAAACCGTTGGCATCTTTGTTGCCTTCTATGTTGTTGCCTGCCTATTTGGCATCATTGCGTCTGAAATTGCCATTGGAGCGGGGCTGTTTCCGCCTTTCCAAATTGAAGAGGCTGCTGCAGAGGTGCAGGAAGTTTCCGCAGCCAATGTCCTGACGACACTTGCATTTGCCATTCCGGACAACTTCATCGCCCCGCTGTCAACCAACAGTCAGATGCTTTGTGTGGTCGCGTGTGCAATTATTATCGGTCTGTGCGTGACTGCACTTGGCGAAAGAATCAAGGTCTTCCGTTCTTTCTGTGAAGATTGCAGTGAAATTGTGCAAAAGTTCATTGATTTTGTCATTGTGAAAGTTTGCCCATTTGCTGTGTTCTGCATGATCGTTCGAACTTTTGCTGTATATCGCGCAGAGGAAGTGCAGAGTATTCTGACCTATATGCTGATCGATATTCTGGTACTTTTAATCTACCTCTTTGTGGTATACCCGGCAGCGGTCGCGGTGTTTCTCCGCGTCAATCCGCTCATTTTCATGAAGAAAATCGCGAAGGTCGGGATCATTGCATTCGGAACCGCTTCCTCTTCTCCTGCACTGCCGTTGAATATTGAAACCTGTACAAAAGAACTCGGGTGCAGCAATGACGTTACAGATTTTGTTCTGCCAGTCGGTATGACGATCAATATGAATGGTACAGCGATCACGCAAATTATTGGTGTCGCCTTTATCGCAACGAGCGCAGGCTTCCATGTCACCCCGGCGCATTATCTCACAATGACGCTGCTGGCGATCTCCTCGTCGATGGGCGCGCCGGGTGTTGCAAGCGCCGGAACGATTATGATGTATGCGGTTTTGACCGGAACCGGCTTCAACACAGAACTTTGCACACTGATCTTCTCCATGGTGTTTGCGCTCCACAAGCCCTGCGGCATGGTGCAGACCATTTTGAATGTGGTAGGTGATGCAGCCACAACCATGCTGGTGGCAAAATCCGAGGGAGAATTCGACCGGAGCATCTATGAAAGCTGATGCAATTGCTGCACGTCTTGAATTTTTGCAGGGGATCTGCGAAGACAAGATAGGAACTGGGCAGCAGTTATTCCAAATGTCAGCAAAAGGCATCCATACGTAAATATCGAACCAATCAGAAAAGGCAGCAGCCCATATCATGGGCCGCTGCCTTCCTGCACACCTGAATCCATCGGCTAACAGTAATGAGTTTGAATTAGTTCCTTATCACTGTTAAGCCAATGGATTGCTGGTTTTTGCTTTATGGTGGAGCTGAGGGGAATCGAACCCCTGTCCGAAAGCAACTTGACAGGACTTTCTTCGGGCGCAGTTTGTTATTTACATTCCCTTGCCGAAGCGGGAACAAACACTCTCATCGGCTCAGTAGAGTCATCATGCATGGGCGAGTCAACTCTTTCCCGCCGCACGGTCACCACTCAGATCACACCCTAGCCCGGCTCGTGGTCCTTCCGGGGAGGATGGGCGCCTAATTAGGCAGCCAGAGCAAC
>DJQK01000096.1:10091-10463 GCA_002437575.1 Clostridiales bacterium UBA6388
CACTGCCCCCGTCGAAACCAGTGCAGCCCCATGTGCGGCGCGGGTCTGCCCACGCCGGAAAACGCTTTTTTGATATTAAAATCTGCCGTAGGGGTCGCGGAGCTTATCGGGCTCGGGGTATTCTTCGCCCTTCGTGTCGACGCGGATCGTGGCGATCTTCTGCTCGGTGAGGGGACGGTCACTGCCGTCTGTCTTCACGGCTGCGATCTTGTCGACCACGTCCATACCCTCTAAGACCTTGCCGAAGGCCGCGTACTGGCCGTCCAGGAACTCGCCGTCTTCGTGCATGATGAAAAACTGGCTGCCGGCCGAGTTCGGCGACTGCGCCCGCGCCATGGAAAGAACGCCGCGCTTGTGGCTCAGGTTATTTTT
>DJQK01000096.1:10628-12919 GCA_002437575.1 Clostridiales bacterium UBA6388
TTGCGCACCGACTGCGGCGCTTTTTCGGGGTAGAGCTCGGCGACGATCCTGCCGCCGTCTTCCATGGTAAGGGTCATAATGGGATTTTCCATACTTATCTTCCTTTCATTGCGCGGTCGATCTGCCGCTTGGCGTCTTTTTTTGCCGCGTCGTCGCGCTTGTCGTAGAGCTTTTTGCCCTTGGCCAGCGCAATTTCCACTTTGACAAGAGATCCCCGGAAATACACCGACAGCGGAATGAGCGCGTAGCCGTCCTGCTTGACCTTGCCAAAAAGACGCGCGATCTCACGCTTGTGCATCAGAAGGCGTCTTGGCCGCAGGGGGTCTTTGTTAAAGATGTTTCCCTGCTCGTAGGGCGCGATGTGCATCTGGCGGATAAAAAGCTCGCCGTCTTTGATCTGACACCACGCCTCCTTGAGGCTGAGCGTGCCGAGACGGATGGACTTTACTTCGGTGCCGGAGAGCTCGATGCCGGCTTCAAATTTTTCTTCGATGAAGTATTCGTGATACGCCTTCTGGTTCTTGGCGACCACCTTCACGCCGGTTGCAGCCACGCTGGCACCTCCTTCCGTCCATTGTTCTATTATTATACCATGCCTGTCAAGTCGTTACACCCCCGGGAAGTGTTTTCCTTTTTGGAAAGGGGACTTGCGCACGCGCGTGTTTCGTGCTATAATAAAACAAACGTTCAAGAAAGGAGACGAACGCCGTGGCAAACCGGAATTTACCCGTGCAGGTGCTCTCGGCCTGCGGGGTCGACGGAAGGCTCGAGCCGCTGCGCTTCCGCTTTGAAGACAGCGAGCACCGGCTGCACACGGTGCACATCACCGAGATCGTCGACAGCCGCTTCGTGGAATACGTCGGCATTGAGACGTTCGTCTTTCTGTGCAAGGCGCTGCTCAATGGCGCGGAAAAGCTCTACGAGCTGCGCTACACCGTCCGCACGCACCGCTGGACGCTGTTCCGGGAGGTGTATTAGATGGCAGAACCCGTGTGGTTCCACGTGGATGTGAACAGCGCGTTTTTATCCTGGACGGCGGCGTACCGAACGCTGGTCGAGGGAAGACGGCCGGATCTTCGCGACATTCCGTCGGTCATCGCGAACGACAGGAATCTGCGCACGAGCATCGTTCTGGCCAAAAGCACGCCCGCGAAAAAATTCGGCGTCAAGACCGGAGAGCCGGTCGGCATGGCGCGCGACAAGTGCCCGAATCTCGTCGTGGCCGAGCCCGATTACGCGCTGTACGTCTCGTGCTCGCGGCGGCTGATGGCGCTTCTCCGGAGCGTTTCGCCCGTGGTCGAGCAGTATTCCATCGACGAGGCCTGGGTCGATATGACGGGCACGGCTGGGCTCTACGGTCCGCCGGTCCTGGCAGCGCGGCAGTTAAAAGACCGCATTTTCCGCGAGCTCGGCTTCACGGTGAACATCGGCGTGTCGTGCAACAAGCTGCTGGCCAAGATGGCAGGGGAGCTCGAAAAGCCCAATAAAGTCATCACGCTGTTTCCGCACGAGCTGGCAGAAAAGCTCTGGCCGCTTCCGGTGGGGGAGCTGTTCATGGTGGGGCGGGCGACTGTGCCGAAGCTCACCGCCATGGGCATCGGCACGATTGGAGACCTGGCAAAAACGGACCCGGCCGTGCTCGTCAAAAGGCTCGGAAAGCAGGGCGCTGTGATCTGGCAGTTTGCCAACGGCAAGGACGCCGGGGCCATAACCAATACGAGCGCGCCCAACAAGGGCTACGGAAACGCCGTGACCACGCCGCGCGATGTGACGGACTTTGCCTACGCCGATCAGGTGCTGCTGTCTCTTTGCGAGACGGTCGGCACGCGGCTGCGGCGAGACGAACAGGCCGGCACGTGTATGACGGTCCATGTCCGCTCAAGCTCGTTTGAAAACTGGTCGCACCAGAAACGCCTCTCCACGGCGACAAATGTGACCCTGGAGCTCTACGCCGCGGCAAGAGAGCTTCTGCGCATGACGTGGGACGGAAAAACGCCCCTTCGCCAGCTCGGCGTGCAGGTCACGCAGCTGATGCAGGCGTCATCCCGGCAGACGAGCCTTTTTGACGCACAGGACTATGAAAAGCTCTCGAAGCTGGACAAAGCCGTCGACGCGCTGCGCGAAAAATACGGCGAGCAGGCCCTGTTCCGCGCAGCGTTTTTGTCGGGCGACACGCCCAATATGGCAGGCGGGCTCAGTAAGCACCGCAGGACCGGCATCACCAAGCCCCTCGACGAGCCCGAGGCGTTTACAAAAAAGCAGCTCGAGGCGGGGAAGATCAAGCTGTAGGG